>JAFWMI010000280.1 GCA_017513965.1 Atopobiaceae bacterium | reverse complement strand
TCGGTCTCCACCAGGATGTCTACGCTCGACGCAGGCTCTATTACCTGCCCTTCGTGTTCAATCCACAACTCCAGATACTGCTCCCCCAGGATGCGCTCCCGCTCACCCAACTCCAAGACTTGCTCAAGTCGCAGCTGTCGCAGCTGTCGCCCCTCGTCGCTCTTGTCATCCTCGCCCAACACCCTCGCATGCAGCTCTGCGCCTTGAGGAATGCAGGCTGACTCGTCATACGTCACAGCAACCTGATATGTCCTGTCGTCGCCAGTTTTTGCCGTTTGGGCTAGCGTGCCCGCCTCGTATACCAAATCATCGTTCTGTACGACGGCTTGGCATGCCACTTCGTCGGTCGCTACTTCCACTTCTTCTGCATGAGCGGGAATCGCGGGAATGCCCTGCACGACGAGCGTGATGCTCATGAACAGTGAAAGGATACGTTGCACCATACTGGTGAGGCTCGGATCAGGTCTACGCACGGCTCTCACCCGCCCTCGCACGAATCGCACGGGCAAAAGCAACCAGCAGTATGCCAGCAAACGCAAGGATTACCAGCACAGATGTCGCAACGAGCGCATCATCCGTCTGAGCCAAAGAGGCTCTCGACGTGCCAGCCATCGGACTGGTCGTACCAGTCGATGCGGTTTGCGTTGGAGTGGGCTTGCCGTCCGGATTGTCGTCTGTCTCGTTCGTAGGTGTCTCTTCCGGATCCTTGGATGGGGCCTTGTGGCTTATGCGCCAACCGGGGTCAGTAACCTTTGGCCCATCGAATACCTCGGCGTGTACGGTAGGCACCACGATGGAGACCGCCGCATCATAGTTTGATGGCTGTACGTGAATCTCCAGTGGGTACTCGTTCACACCAGGCGATAAGTTCGTGCTCAGAACGTCCACGTAGTACAAGCCGTCGGACAGCTTCTCCTGCTTAGGCCGCATCGTGTAGTGATACACATACGGTGCCGCGGCCGGGTCCGCCTGCACCTCAACGGGAAACTCCAACCATAGGTCTTCGTCACGCCTGAGCGTAAAGCTTGCAAAGGGAGTACCATCCGAACCTACTGGCATGGGCGCGTCCTCCTCAACCGGCTCAATGAGATACTCAAACGTGTTCTGCAACCCCGACGCGGACACGTCGTACGTTTGGAACACGCGAACCTTGGCAATGATAACGGCAACGTCGCTGGCAAATGCCCTTGCGGGAGAGCACACAAGCGCAAGTAGCACTGCCGCAAGCAGCAGCACCCCTCTACGTCGTTGTTGCGCTCGTCTACTCATGAGTGCTCGTATCCCTCTTTGCCTTTGCTATTGCCGTAATCAGCAAGACCAACACCAGCAGTGCTACCCAGCACCAATACGGAATTCCCAGCCATCCCTCCTGTTCGTCCACACCCGTCCCCAGATTGGGTATCTTCACGAACGGGTTCTTAAAGCGTTCGTTGCAAATCCTGCCTACCAATATGACCCTCGCGTTGGTGTAACCCGCAGAGCACGTGGACAACAGGACAATATGGTCATCTGCCGTTAGCTCCACGCCGTCACGCCAGTGTTGGGACCGCTTGCGCAGCACGTCCAAATAGCTCTTCCACTTGCTCTTTTCCCGAGACTCACGCCCGTATATGGACCGGTCGTATGCGTCTGCGTCGAGGTAGCAAAAGAACTCCAAGCCGTAGTCCTCGTCGTTCACGAAGAGGTTACCGTAGCGGTGTTCATCAAAGAACTCCTTGCTGGCGAAGCTGGTTATGGAGCCAAACATCACCTCGTTCTCCATATGGTGGCCATACACGATAGTGGCGAAGTCGGAGAAGTCCCCCGCATCCCTCGCGTCTATGTACAGCGCGCCACTCAGGGAGTACTCACCCTTGGCGTCGGTGGTGAGGTACTTCTCCTCTTCCTTGGGCGTGGGCTGGCATACGGGATAGTCTATATTGGTCCCATATACCGAGAGCCACGCCCGCACCTCGGGGTTAATCCGCTGCAGCTCCCAAAACGAGAGCGGTTCGGGTTCGGTAGGCTTGTAGGGCTGCCATTGGGTAACGTTCGCCCGCTCGTGTACCACGTGGCTGTCCCACAGCGCGTAGCACCCCATGACGAGGGGAAGGCAAAGAGCGGCAACAAGCGCATAGGCAACGATCTTATCCAGCGCCCAAACAACCTTCTTGGCCATCCCCTCGCCCATGCGATACTACAGGTAAGAGGACTACGCAGCCGCGTTCCCGCGACGCTTCATGACGAACATGCCGGCAAACACGGCCACCGGAATGCCCACCATCAGGATGTACGGCAGGTTTTCGATGAGAATACCCGTGGGACTGACCGCGCTCTCGTTAATCGTGTTCACGACGAAGACGGTGGTTGCGCTGCCGGTGGCGGAGCCTTGTACAACCAAGGAGCCTTCTTCGATTGTCTTTTTGTGGTACGCGTCGGGGTTGTTCTCGTATTCGTTTGGTATAAGATCGGTCGGGTCGGTTATGGGCGTCGTCAGCTTTTGCGTAGCGGTCATTCCGTTCGAACTCACACGAGGGTCGGCATTTTCATCAGTACCAACATACTCATAACCGGTCGGCTCGTAATCACCAGGATCCCTCTCAATCACGTATTTCGTCTGACCGTTAAGAAGACCGCTCGTAGAGAGGACCATCCTCCTGTTGCCGTACTCATTCTGGTTCTCGTATTCCGCATTGTAGGGACCAAACTCACCGGTGACACGGATGACGCTGTCTTCCTTGAGCTCCGCCTTTAAGTATGCCCAACCGCTATCATTGAATGTTGCCATGTAGTGATTGTTTTGAGGTATGTCCTGTTTGACACCGTTGAGCTTTCTGCGCTCACCGTCGCTGTCCTGGTTGTATTCCGTCATGTCGATACCATCGCCCTCAATCAAGTAGGTTAGGCAGGCACCATGCGCGTCGGGATTCGCGGCTGCTGCAGAATAGATCGCCAGCTCGACCAAGGAGTATTTGGTCCTGTCGCTATGGGTGCCGTCGTAGAGCTTCTTAACTTGGAACGATCCACCCATGATGTACTCGTTGGCAAAGGTAAATCCTGGAACCATTCGACCGCGATCATCACCAGCAAGCTCATTTGGCCCTGGCGTTACGCCTTCCGCAGTCTGATCAATCTTGTTTTTGTTAGCAGTGGTAGTCGTGGGATAGGTCGGATCGATTTTTTCCGTGGGGTAAAGGGCGTTACCGTTGTCGTCTTTGGTCTGCTCGAGCGTCACGCTCTCGATGGTGAGGTCCCTGTTTTTCGGTAGCGAATCCGTGGTCGTATGGGTGTTTGATACTCGAATGCGCAAGGTATACTCTGCCTGCGATGCGTTAGCATAGATGGCGTCGTCTGCATTTGCCGTGCTCAGGGAAACCGACTTCTCCGTCACTACGTAGGTGTAAACGCCCGCATGGGGGAATTCCACACCTTCAAGGATGTCCGTTATGGATTTCTGGACTACCGCCTGAGCTACTTGGCCGTTGCTCAGCGTGTTCTCTGTGGTCAGCTGAACGCCATTCAACGTCACGTCGGGAATCGTGGGAACAGTATCATCGGCCTTTATCGTAGCCTTGTTCTGCACGACGCCATCAGAGATTAAATCGTCGCCGTCCTCGATAACCGTCCCGCCACCTGCAAAGTGGAACACGTACTTGTCCTGCGACGCATCGGTGCCGGCCGGCGCGTCAATCACCTTGGTGAGCACCGCTTTATCAGGGTCATATGGCACGGCATCATCTTCCGCCAGTGCGGGCGTAGCCCCAAAGCCGGCAATGGCCAACGCCAAGGCTGCTGCCACCGCCCCTCCCCTACGCAGTCTCTCGAACATTGTCACTCCTTTCCCTTATCACATCCTGTTGCGGGTATGCACCAGACACAATTATGAATAATTCGTATTATACGATTTGCATATCCGTGGCAAGGAGCAAACTGCCTATTGGTCCACATTTCGGTTCGAACGCACTTACGTTTCCAAAGCTAACAGCTTAAACAGTAACGCTCAGGAATTGGGTCAGCATATCGACCTTATCGTTAAGAAGCAACAGGTCCGACAGGGTCTATCCCGAGCTTCTTGCACAGCGCCCCGACCTTCCTCTGCACCGGCACGTCCCGCCATCCCTGGGGCGTCCCGCAGGCCCTCACCTCCGTCAAGCTGGTCAGGGTCATTTATCAGGCACTATTCTATACTTAGGCGGGTTGCGGGAGGGGCGTATGCTAACCCCTGACGTGAGCGTTACGGTTTAAAAGCCACGTCTCCTAAAGAGGCCAATCACCTTGCCAGAGGACTGATCCACGGGCACACATCCCACAATGCGTGAGTCAACTGCCTCATCGCGATTGTCGCCTAGAAGAAACACGGCATCGGTGGGAACCGTAAGGGGGAAGGTCACGCCATCCGCTACCTGCGTGGTGTCGTCGGTGATGCCCTGCTCCTGCTGATACGCCCCGTTTACGAGCAAGCCACGCGAGTCGATGTTCACCGTGTCCCCGCCAACTGCGACCACGCGCCCCGTGGTGGGCAATCCATTGTGCTCAAACACCACCACGTCACGCTCACGGTAGCGCTTGTCCAGACGATAGAAGAGCACAAGGTCGCCATCAAGGAAGCGTGGCTCCATGCTGGGATCGGTCACACGCATGAGTCCAAACACGAACGAGAACAGCACCGTCGCAAAGAGGGCAATGGCCGCAATCTTGGCCACAAGCATGGCAACGTCGTAGGCCAGGGATCCAGGTGCAAAGAAGGACGCCCGTGGTGCCTTTTTCTCTTTGCTTTGCATAGGTCACGCTCCACAAGCCGTCGTTTTTGTCATGCCCATAGTACGCGAAAAATGCCCGCGGGGGCTTTTCTCTTTGGACAATCCCCGCGAGCACAGACGAATCGGTCGCCGGGCTCCCGAATGGAGTCGAACCGACCCTCTGCGGAACTCCCGTTTGGCGAATACGCCCGGATCAAACAGCTCCACGGTCACTTACTGGGCACGTGCGCATTTCGCGCGCTCTATCGTCGCACGTGCCCAATACGCGGTCCGGAGTTCGCTAGACTACACCCTTTCTAGCTGGTATTATACTTAAACAGCATACCAGACAGCTGGGCACATGCGATGCCAGACGCAAAAGCGCCTCGATTCTGTTGATATGCAAGGCGTCAATTTACTTCAAAGGCCGCTTTCGCAGCATTAAAAACGACCCTGCAGCTGCAAGGTCGCTCATAATCGATGGTGCGGGCGAAAGGACTTGAACCTTCACGGGGTTGCCCCCATACGGACCTGAACCGTACGCGTCTGCCAATTCCGCCACGCCCGCGTAGGTTTTAAATACTACTACACCCTCCTCATCGATTTCAAGCACTTTTTTGCAAACCATTTGGGGACTGTCCCTCTTTGGTTACAACGATTTCAGCTCAGCCCATTTCCCACCCAAACAAAACACGCAAAGCGGTACAATGATGCCGCACAGACCAAAACACAGCTCAAACGAACAAAGGACTCTCGTGCAAACAGCCGCTCACACGCAATGGGGCCATACCCCAGAAGAGGTTATGCTCGGCCGTTACCGCATTCTCGAGACAAACGAGACCGGCGGTTTTGGTGCGGTACACGTTTGCTGGGATTCCCGTTTGCAGCGTCGCGTGGCCATCAAGCGCATGCCCTTGCGCTTTGACGAAGACTCCCCCGCAAGTGCATCTACCGTGGACGAGGCGCTGGCTGAGGCGCGTACCTCTAGCTTGCTCGCACACCCCAACATCGTACGCATGTACGACTTCGAGAGCGATAGTCGCTACTCATATCTAGTCATGGAGTATGTGGACGGTTTGAGCCTTGCCGAGATTCTCTCGCGCGTGGAGGGCGGCGTCCTCACGTTCGACGAGTGTGCGCATCTCATCGATTCCGTGGCTTCGGCCCTCGCCTACGCCCACGAGAATGGCGTGCTGCATTTGGACATTAAACCCGCCAACATCCTCATAGACCGATCGGGCACGGTAAAGCTCGGCGACTTTGGCATGGCCTCTCTCGCCTCTGCCGCCGGCTATGGCGGAGCGCGGGGCGGAACCATAGGCTACATGCCGCCCGAACAAATCGAAGGGGACTATGTGGACGAGCGCACCGATGTGTTCGCGTTCGCCGTCGTGGTGTGGGAGGCCCTCACTGGTACATGCCCCTACGCTGCGTCCACACCCGAGGATTCTCTTAGACTCATGCAACGTGGGCCCTCGCCCACGCTTTCTCGCGTTGAGCCGGCTCTTGCGGGCATTGTGGAAGAGACCCTCTTGCAGGCTCTGGATCCCGTGCCCGCGGCACGCATGGCTACTGTCGAGACGTTTGCCCGTAACATTGTCCGCGCGCTCGGCGACACACAAGATGGAAAGGATTCGCTGGAAGACCTGCTCACCCAAACGGACGAAAACGAGGAACCCAACCTCGCGGATGACTGGGGACGTTTGCAGGTTCCACTCCACAAGCGCTTCCCCTGGCTCGGCGACCTAATCACCCGGCTGCTTGCCGCAGCAACCGCAGGATGGGCAGCGTTTGTGGTGCTTCCCCTCCTGTTTCCCGGATCCACCAATGCGCTGGCCTTTGGCGTGGTCGGCGTGGCAGCCGCCAGCATTGCATGGCCACCCCTTGGCGGGGCGCTTGGCATTACGGCTTTGGTGGCTGCAATCTGCACACAGCCGTCCCACATAGCCGTACCTCTGGCGCTGCTCGTGGGCATTGAGGGTATAGCCTGGTGGATACTTGCAGGTAGGCGCTACAAACTGGGTAGCGTGGCCCTGCTCCTCCCCAGTTGCCTGGGCTCCCCCTATGCCGGCGTGGCGCTGGCGGGCTACTCCATGGGCGCGTGTGCCGCGTTTTTTACGGGAGCCGCCAGCTGGCTCATGTGGATGCTGTTCCACATTGGGCTTGAGCAAGGATTCGAGGCCGAGTCGCTTGCCGCAACCGCAGGAAGCATGCTCGCCATGCCCACCTCATGGGTTGCCATTGGTGCATGCGGTTTGGCAGCCATGCTATGTGCGGTAATTGGTGGTCGCGGAGGAACGGTTCGTGGTGCCGTGGGTCAAATTATGGCCCTTTTAGTATTGGTCGGTTCGCTCTTTGCGTGTGCACACATGGAAAATGCCAGCATTGCATCGTCTTTCGACGGACCCGCATTGGGCGTTGCGCTAAGCTTAGGTGCTACCCTATGCATTGTGACGATCCTCACGGGCGGGAGTGCCTACTACTTGGAGGGTGATGAAAGAATATGAACGTGCTAACCATTTTCGAGCAACGTGTAAGCGCCATCTTCCTTGAGGGCGCCCCCGGACATCGGATGCCCTTCTCCTTCAAACGCCTGGCAAAGCGTGCCGTGCGCGAGATGGAAGACGAGACCTTTGTAATCGATGGCGTGGACACAGCACCGGCGCTCTACACGATTTTGATCTCTGCCAAGGACGACGCCGTAATGCGTCCTCTCTACATAGATCTTACCGAAGAGATATCCCAACTGGTTGAGGCGCAGGCAAAGAAGCGTGGATACACCTTTGTGGGCAAGCCACTGGTACGCTTCATGGTTGATCCGGCATTGCGCGGCGGCAGATTTTCTGTCTTCGCCGAGAACATAGATCCGCGCACACTCGCAAGGCTGCGCGATGAGGAAAATGCCTTCTTGGGTATCACACCCCCTCAAGACAACTTTGCCGTAGACGAGTTTGTGCCCAGCTCAGTCCCCGTACACGATGATGAGCCGGCACCCGTCGCTCACGAAGTTGGCTATGTGCCCAGCATGGACTCGTTCTCCGAGGCGCCTAGCACGGACTACGATCCACTTGCGGACGAGCGCCCTGTGGAGGCCGACGAAATCGATGAATACGTTGACGACGTCGACGAGCCCGACTTTGCGTTTGCCCCAGAGCCAGATGAGGAACTCATTCCCGAGCCCAGTTTTGTACCGGAGCTTGAGCCGGAGCCCGAGCCTGAGCCCGTATTCGAGCCTACATTCGAGCCCGAGCCGGATCCCCTGTCGACACCCGTGTTCGAGCCCGCGCCGGAGCCCGAGCCGGAGCCCGCGCCCGTCGTTGAGATCCCCGCGCCAGCACCTGCCCAAACGCCAAGCTGCACGCTCATAGACCTTGGCTCAGGACAAACGTTTGCCATAACCAGCGCCCACGCACTCATCGGCCGCGAGCGCACTCCAGGCGGCGTTGCCCTGCGCGACCCCAACGTATCGCGTCGTCATGCCGAGCTCGTGTTCACCGATGGTGGCTGGCGCATCAACGACCTTCACTCAACAAACGGAACGCTCGTAAACGACGTAGAGGTACGCTCGGCGGCGCTACACGAGGGCGATGTGCTCACTATTGGCCTCGTGAACCTAGAGTTCAGGGCGGGATAGCATGATCGACCTCGTTCTATTTGCGGGTCGCATTCTTCTCATTGCCCTGTTGTACCTGTTTCTTTATGCGGCAATGCGCTCGGGCATTGGCCTTGTGCGCGGCCAAAGAAGAGACGCCGCTATCTGGGCAATCGACGTTGAGAAGGGCTCTAAGCTGTTGCGCGGCCTACACGTCGACATACTTGGTCCTGTGGTCGTGGGACGCTCACCCTCATCGGATGTTGTGGTGGACGAGCCGTTTGTCTCGGCCACGCACGCACGCTTTACGCTGCAGGGTCCCGCACTCGTCTTGGAGGACCTGGGCTCCACTAACGGAACCCTAGTCAACGGACACCTCATTGGTCAGCCAGTAACGCTGCGAGACACGGACGAAGTACAGATTGGTGACACCATCATGCGGGTGAGTAGACGATGACACAAGAATCTACCGCTCGGGAGCAGCACGCTACAGAACCGGTCAACGCGGTTAATGCACCTGGTCGCAACGAGATGCCCGTAGACAACCGGGCAGGCTCGGATACGCAGACAGGGTCAACCGAGCGCCTTTCGTGGGGCGCACGGTCCGACGTTGGTCTTGTGCGCGGTCACAACGAGGACTCGTTCCTCATAGAGGCACCGCTGTTCGTGGTGTGTGACGGCATGGGTGGACATGCGGCCGGTGAGGTGGCGAGCGGCATTGCCGTACGCACCATCGCCCAGCAGGCGCCAAAGCACGCAGACGACATCCTGCTTGGCGTGGCTGTGGAGGCGGCCAATGCGGCGGTATTGGAGGGGTCCCTCAACGGGGCCGGCAAGCCTGGCATGGGCTGCACCGCCACATGCGTGCTCATCGAGGACAATCGCATGTCGGTTGCTCACGTGGGCGATTCGCGCGTGTACCTCTTGCATGGGGGTACACTCGTGCGTATAACACACGACCACAGCTATGTTGAGGAGCTCGTCGACGCCGGCGAGATAACCGCAGACGAGGCGCGCGTGCACCCCTCCCGCTCCATCATCACACGTGCGCTTGGGTCCGATCCAGACATGTATGCGGACCACTTTACGCTTGACGTTTCCTCCGGAGACCGCATCATAATTTGCTCGGATGGCCTCTCGAGCATGGTGCCCGACAAGGACATTGAGGAGCTTGCCGTTTCGAGCGTCACGCCTCAAGCCGCAGCAGATACCCTCGTTTCGGCCGCGCTCACCTCTGGTGGGCACGACAACGTAACGGTAGTGGTTGTCGACGTAACTGACGACGGACTTGCCAGCCTGCACCGTGCGCAACGTCTAAAACGATTGCGCACATGGGTTATCATCGCGGCTGCGGTCTTGCTCATGGTTGGCGTCGTGCTTGTTGGCTTGCTGCGAGGGTCTTGGTATGTGGGCATTAACCAAGACGACCAAACCGTCGCGGTATATCATGGCGTACGCGACGAGTTTTTTGGCGTACCCCTGCATATCATTGCCAGCAAATCGGCCGTGGAGGTCTCGGACCTCTCCGAAGCCCTGCAGCACCAACTCGAAGAGGGCATCATCGTTGCCAGCGAGGAAGAGGGCCGCGACATAATAGAGAACTATCGCGACCAGATCGACGCCGAGAAAACAAAGGCAGCGCAAACAGCCGAAGCAACGAAGTCCGCAGCGGACTCCAGTCAGCAGAATACTAACAACAAGAGTGCCGAGGCCGCCGCCAACGAAACGGGCGACGCCATCCCCGACGCCGCCAAGGAGACGGGCAGACTGGCTGCAGAGCGCGCGGAGCGCGAGGCCGCTGCCCAAGCCACGGCTGGCGTCTATAGCGAGGCAGGTGAGTAACGTGGCCGCCTTGTCCATGACACGACGCACGACTGAGTTGCTGTTACTCTGTGCCGGCGCACTCCCCGTACTGCTCATCTACGCCATGTACATGATGAACATGAACGTTGAGCTCACCGTTGCGTCGCTTGCCGTGCCCATAGGCCTATTTGCTGCCTTTGCCGTGGCACATGTGGCGATTCGGTTCCTCGCCCCTGGCGCGGATCCAGTCATCCTGCCGATTACGTTTGTGCTCTCGGGCATAGGCATTGCGTTTGTAACGCGCCTCAAGCCAGAGCTCGCCGTCAATCAGGTGCTCTGGCTGTTCATCTCGATTGCCGCCATGGTTGCCGTACTCGTCGTGGTACGCAATCTGGACGACTTGGCATCATACAAGTACACGCTTGGCGTAGCAGGCATCGTACTGCTCATACTTCCCATGATCATAGGTACCGAGCACGGCGGATCGAGGCTTTGGCTTTCCATTGGCCCCTTCTCGTTCCAGCCGGGCGAGTTGGCCAAGGTGCTCATCATTCTGTTCCTAGCGGCGTATCTTTCCGAGAACCGCGAGCTGCTCTCGGCTTCGACCAAGAGCATTGGACCGCTCGCACTTCCCAAGCCACGCATGCTCCTCCCCCTGTTTGCGATGTGGGGTGTAAGCCTAGCCGTGGTTACCTTTGAGCGCGACCTGGGCAGCGCATTGCTCTTCTTCACCTTCCTCGTAGTGATGCTCTATGTGGCGACGGGCCGGGTAAGTTACGTGATCGTCTCTTGCCTGATGCTGCTTGCAGGCGGCATCCTGTGCTACCTTGCGTTCTCTCACGTCCAAAACCGTATTCAGATTTGGCTCAATCCCTTTGCCAATCCCGATGGTGGGTACCAGCTCATTCAGTCGCTCTACTCGCTCGCCGACGGCGATCTTGTGGGCGCCGGCATTGGCAAGGGTATGCCCACGCTCATTCCCGTTGTGGAGTCCGACTTCATCTTCTCTGCCGTTGGCGAAGAGATGGGCCTGCTGGGTGGCGCGGCCGTACTCATCCTGTATATGGTGTTTGCCGTGCGAGGGTTTGCCACGGCCGCACGCGCAAAGTCCGACATGTCGGCCTTTACCGCCGTTGGCCTTACCACCGCCATCGCGTTCCAAGCGTTCCTCATTGTGGGCGGCACCACGCGGCTACTTCCCCTCACGGGCGTCACGTTGCCCTTTATGAGTCAGGGCGGTAGCTCACTCCTTGCGAGCTTTATCATCGTGGGCCTGCTACTGCGTACGGGAGACGAGGGAACGGGCAGGGGCTCCATGTTGGCAAGCCTTACCACCGTTTCGGGCGGTCAGGTTCCCGGTCCAACCGACGAGGAGCTTAAGGTCGCCGCCGTCGCCCATGGTGGCAACGTGCGTGGGCGATTTGGCCTCGACACGCCTGAGTCTGGCGTGCTGGGTCGCGTGGCCTTGGGAAATCGTCTCGTGGCACTCATCACTACGTACACGTTCCTGTTTGCGGCCCTCATCGCCAACCTCACGTTCATTCAGGTGGTCAACGCATCGCAGCTGCGGCAGATGCCCAACAACAACCACACCATTGCTCGCAGCGCATACGTACAACGCGGCGCCATTAGCACCTCCGACGGTCAAACGCTCGCCGAGAGCGTGCAGCAGGAGGACGGCACCTATACGAGGGTATATCCCAACGGCAGCGTCGCCGCGCATACCGTTGGCTACCTCTCCACGCGCTATGGCGCCACGGGCATAGAATCACGCATGAACGACGCGCTTCGCGGCAGTTCCAACTACTCAAACTGGCAAAACGCCCTCTACTCCTTGGCTGGAGTGCAGACGCCCGGCGCTTCTGTGGTCCTTACGCTCAACTACCAAATGCAGCGTGCGGCCGAAGCGGCGCTCGACGGATTGCAGGGCGCTATCGTCGTGCTCGACCCGTCAACGGGTGCCGTGCTCGCCAAGGCGTCCAACCCAACATACCCCCTCGACAACATTGGCGACGTAATAGAGAACAGCCCAGAGGGCGCAAGTCCGTTGGTAGATCGTACCGTGCAGCTCTACACGCCCGGCTCGACCTTTAAGCTCATTACGCTTGCCACCGCTCTGGACACGGGCAAGGCTTCTTTGGACTCCAAGTTCGACGCGCCGGCTTCCATGGACATTGGCGGACAGGTGGTCTCTAACGATCACGACGCCGAGTATGGCAACCTGGACCTCAAGACCGCGCTCATGTACTCCGCAAACGTGGCGTTTGGCCAACTGGGCGTTGAGATTGGGGGCCACGACCTGGTGCGTTATTCCGATGCCTTTGGTTACGATCACCCGCTGGGCCAAGACTTCATTTGCACGGCGTCACTCATGCCCGACCCGAACGAGATGACCACTTGGGAGACGGCATGGGCCGCATGCGGCCAGCCCGTGGGCGAGCACAAGAGCCCCGCAGGGCCACAAACCACGGTTATGCAAAACGCCGTAATGGCAGCGGCGATTGCCAACAACGGCACCGTAATGAATCCATACGTGGTCGATCATGTACTCTCACCTGAGGGGGCCACCGTAGCGTCTACCACACCACGCTCGCTGGGAAGAGCCATTAGCAGCGGGACTGCGGCAAAGGTAGGCGAGGCAATGCTCGAGGTCGTTTCGAGCGGCACGGGCGCAGGCGCCAACGTAGACGGCTACCGAGTGGCCGGCAAAACTGGTACAGCTCAGGTGGGCAACGACTCGTCGAACTCCCTGTTTGTGGGATTTGCCCCCTACGACAACCCGACCCTCGCCATTTCGGTGTGCATTGAGGGCAACGGAGAGGATGTTCAGGGATATGCCGCCACGGTGGCAGGCCTTGTGTTGGGGCAGTGTCTGAACATCCAGGCAATGGGGGCGGCCTCATGAGAACGAACATGCAACAGCGGGCAGACTTGAGGACGAGTTGTAAGGTAAGGTGCGCGCGGGCAGCAAACCGCGCTGAGGATAGGAGCGCAGATGGCGAGTAGAACACTTGGTGGACGCTATACCGTCCAAGACAAGATCGGCACGGGTGGAATGGCCATCGTCTACCGCGGCATTGACGACGTTCTGGGTCGTACGGTAGCCATAAAAACGATGCTGCCTCAGTATGCCAACGACAAGTCCTTTGCGGCACGATTCAAACAAGAGGCACAGGCTGCCGCAGCACTGCAAAGCCCCTATATCGTCTCGGTATACGATTGGGGCAGGGACAGCGACACGTACTACATCATCATGGAGTACCTGCGCGGAACCGACCTCAAGAGCGGCATACGCAAGCATGGCGCACTTGATTGTCGCAAGGTCGCTCAAATTGGCTCGCAAATAGCGCAGGCGCTTTCTGTCGCTCATCGTCACGACATTATCCATCGCGACATTAAGCCGCAAAACATCATGGTCCAGCCAGATGGCAACATCAAGGTGATGGACTTTGGCATTGCTCGCGCAAAGAACAGCCATCTTACTGCCGACAACAGCGTGTTGGGCACTGCTCACTACGTATCCCCAGAGCAAACGCAGGGCAAGGATCTTGGAGCGACGACCGACATCTATTCGCTGGGCATTGTTATGTACGAGGCGGCAACCGGTCAGGTGCCGTTCGATGGTGACGACGCCATTTCTGTGGCGCTCAAGCAGGTTAACGAGCCGCCACTTCCACCCAGCCAGATAAACCCGCGCGTTGACCCGGCGCTCGAAGGCGTGATTCTCAAGTGCATGCAAAAGCGTCCCGAGGATCGCTTCCAAACGGCCGACGAGCTCTATCACGTGTTGCGTGACTACCTTGCCGGCAAGCTTCAGGCGGTTAACGAGGCTACGTCGGTTATTGGCTCAGAGGCTGGCATACCGACGACCACGCTGCCCAACCGCGCGCAATATGGCTCGGGCAACGGACGCATCGGTCGTACAAACGAGCAAACTCCCGCGCATGTTGGCGGCGAGACCACAGGGCACTATCGCACCATGACCGCAACCGAGGAGGACTACGACCGCCGTCGCAAACGCAACATCATCATAGGCGCCGTGGCGTGCATCCTCGTAATCGCCGGCATAGCAATTGCCGCATTCTTGCTCATGGGCAGGACGGGCGCCCGTGCGGTGCCAAACCTCATTGGCCTCACCCAAGAAGACGCCATCGAACAGATTCGCCAATCATCATACTTTAGGGAAGGGTCCATCAAGGAACAGTACTCCAGCAAGATGGAAAAGGGCAAGGTGGTTGACCAAGACCCCGATGCCGGCAAGTCCGCTCCCGAGGGCACACAAATCAACCTAGTCATCTCCAAGGGCGAGGAACCCGCAGAAGACGTCACCGTACCCGATCTTAAGGGGATGACGCCTTCCGACGCCGAGAAGGAGCTGGCCAAGATCGGCCTCAAGGGACAAACTGGCGACTCGGTCTTCTCTGACGATGTTGAAAACGGTGAGGTGGCGACCCAAGACCCCAAGGCAGGCTCAACCGCCAAGGCAGGAGACACGATCACCTATCACCTCTCCAAGGGTAGCGAGACCGTTGAGGTACCCAACGTCATAGGTTGGTCCCAGGCAGACGCCACGGCAACGCTCCAGGACGCCGGATTCTCGGTAGTCGTCAACTCCGAGTCAAACGAGACGTATAGTGCCGGCCTCGTCTGCTACCAATCGGTAACAGGCAACGCCAAGAAGGGTACCGAAATCGTGCTCACCGTTTCCACGGGCTCAGCCAAGATCCAGGTTCCCTCTGTGGTTGGCATGTCCTCCGGAGACGCAACGGCCACCCTCAATAACGCTGGCTTCAACGTAACCATTCAAGAGGTAACGAGCGACACGGCCCCCGCAGGCTCCGTTGTGTGGCAAAGCACGGATGGCACCGCAGATCGCGGCACCAACGTTACCATCGGCGTTTCCATTGGCTCCGGAGGAGGAGGCGGTGGCACCGATGAAGGTGGCAGCGGCGACAGCGGTGGCGGTGGAAACCCCGACAGCGGTGGCAGCCAGAGTGGCGGCGACAGCTCCGACACAACCGCAACCGAGGATTCTTCATCCAGTAGTAGCAGCAGTGAGACCACGACCACTGCTTAGCACAAGCAGAGAGGGGACAGTCCCTTTGACTACAAGGGACTGTCCCTTTTTTGCTGTATAAGGCACGGAAGGATATGAATATGAGAAGCACCTCCACAAAACCATTCTTTGCTACGGTTTGCGCCGTCGCCATGTCTGCGTCCTTGTTTGCCTGCGGCAGCAACGGCAATACCAGCGCTGTCGAGGCAAATGCGACGACGGCCGAGCAGACGTATGGCGCAGTTGCCTCCCCTTCTGGCAAGGCCGATGCCAAGAAGAGCGAAGGTGTTATGAGCTACGCCGAGTACGATGCCGCCAAGGTTGATGATGCGGTTACCATCGAAGCCTATGTGCAAGCCAAGCAGGCATGGTATGAAGACAAGGCCTCGCTGTATTTGCAGGACAATGACGGCGGCTACTTCGTATACAGCGCCTCGTGCTCCAAGAATGACTACAAGAAGCTTGACGTGGGGCAAAAGGTCAAGGTTTCCGGTTATAAGTCTGAGTGGTCTGGCGAAAACGAGATTGGCGAGGACGCCACGATCGAGATTGAGGATGGCACCTTTGTCGCCGCTCCCATTGACGCCACGCCCCTGTTGGGCACAGACGAGCTTGTAAGCCATCAAAACCAGAGGGTATCGTTCGCCAACATGACCGTCGTTGCGTCAAAGGATGCCGACGGCAAGGATGCTCCGTTCGTCTACAAGTACGACGGCTCTGGAACCGAAGGCGATGACTTGTATTTCAAGGCTTCGGATGGCAAGGACGCATACACCTTTACCGTGGAATCCGACTTATGCGACAAGTCGAGCGATGTCTACCAAGGCGTCACCAAGCTCAAAGTTGGCGACACCATAAGCATGGAGGGCTTCCTGTACTGGTACGAGGGCGTTAATCCGCACGTTACGAGCATCACCATTCACTAAGGCCTAAACGCCAAGCATTACATATGGCAGAACGCCCTGCTCCCCAGCCACACCATGAGTCCTAGCACCCAAGACTGTGTGAGCATGGCAACTGCCACCACCGGAGTCTTCTCTTTGCCCCACCGCAAGAACCCGTAGAAGTCGTACACCTTGCCGTTTTGCTCGGCACCATGACGCACGACCATCCAGAGGTACCAAGCGCCATAAACGAAGCATGGCGCCAAAGCAACGAAGGTTGCCACAAACGGAAGCGAGCCGACTGGCACAAACAGCATGCAATCGATAGCCGCGAGCAATGGCAGCACAAGATGCATCCACAGGTTGCCACCCTTGTACATTTGACCCCAGCCAAACTTGGGTCCAAGCAGCAGGATGACCGTAAAGAATGTTAGCAACACGGCTGAAGCCGCCATGAGCTTGAGGGCCAGAATCAAATCGGATGCCTCAACGGACGCCATGAGGTGGCATACCAGATATACGAAGGAAATGACGCCCGAGAAGAGGTTTGAGAGCACGGTGAAGTACTTAAGGCTCTCCATACCTCGCGCTGCCAGATGGTCGGGGTCTCCCGCTCCCAAAACAAGCATGAGCCAAGCAACGACCGAAAGAGCGGCAACGGCGCCGTTGATCATCATGCTAAGCATCTGATTGCCCCTCCTTATGCCATGGCAACGTTTCGCTCAATAAAACGGGACGGTCCTCAAGCCGCAAATGGATTGCGTTCAGGGACCGTCCCACTTTGCTTGTACCGTTAGTACACTGCCTTACTTGCCAGCCTCAGTCTTGATGTTGTTTGCAATCCAGAACATGAGGCCACTGAGCGCCAGCGAAAGAATGCTGCTTGCGTTAAAGGCGCCCTGAGCGATGGACATGATGAGGCTGATTACCGCTCCCACAAGGCCAATGATGG
Source organism: Atopobiaceae bacterium (assembly GCA_017513965.1). Classification (GTDB taxonomy): domain Bacteria; phylum Actinomycetota; class Coriobacteriia; order Coriobacteriales; family Atopobiaceae; genus RUG440. The sequence continues at coordinate 24,880 of JAFWMI010000280.1, read as the reverse complement.
CAAGGACCCACACGGGCATGATCTTTTGATTGTCCTTGGCAGCACGAAGGCCAAGAACGCCCTCGATGATGCTCACGATTGCGCCAATGATGATAAGGGCGGAAGCCACGCCAAGTGCTGCGGAGGCAACTCCCACGCTTCCGGCTTCCTCTGCCGTCAGGCCAGTTTCACCCATGGCGCCAGATGCGGCAGCACCCATAAAACCGGTGCCCATTACTGCCATAATGCCTGCGAGAAACGCGAGCGCGCCAAACACGATGTTGATGATGGAGATAACCCGCAATGCCTTTTGAGAACCAGAACGATCCATTTCTTCTGCCTTTCTACTCTCAGAACAAAAGCGCATTCACCATTAAGGAGTGAATGCACGTATAGGATACTCCACCTAGCAATAGTATGCAAAGCATGAATTCGAGAATCGACCGCCAGCCATTGGGGGACAGTCCCCCAATGGCTGGCAAAGAAAAGCAGGTAGACAGCCTACGCCGTCCACCTGCTAGGAATTCTGGTGCCCCCGGGCCGATTCGAACGGCCGACACCCGCTTTAGGAGAGCGGTGCTCTATCCCCTGAGCTACGGAGGCGTAGACGTATAGTATAGGACCAAACGGCAATGCAGTCGATATGAATCTTCTTTTCCACACGCAGACGGGATAGCAACCACGGAGGGACAGTCCCTCGCCCAATGCCTTAGGTTCCAGATTGTCACTCCCCAACACGATGCCCTCCTTGCCTTAGTCGCCGTACTAGGTTAAAAAAGAGAGTCGAAGGATAGGAGGCACACGGTATGGGCACTCGTTTCGCAGAGACCCTAAGAAGGCTGAGAATCGAAGGGAAGCTCTCGCAAGCACAGCTTGCAGATAAGGTATTCGTCACCCGTTCAACCGTCGCTCGATGGGAGAGCGGCAGCCGTCTGCCGGACGTTGCAATGATCTCTCGACTCGCCCAATGCCTAGGTGTGGACGTCAATATGCTCCTGAGCGCCGTGGTGGAGAGCGACGAGTCACCCAACGTCATTATGGTGGAAGACAGGAAGGTAATCCTCAGCGGAAGCCTGACCGTACTGGAGGAGGTTATGCCCAGTGCCACGGTTGTGGGGTTTACGCGGCCATCCGAGGCCATCGAGTACGCAAGGTTAAATCGAGTTGCCCTGGCTTTTTTGGACATCGAGTTGGGCAATATGAGCGGTCTTGAACTGTGCCACACGCTACAAGCAATCAATCCTCACACGAACGTGGTGTTCCTCACCGCATATGCCGAGTATTCCCTCGATGCTTGGGATACTGGAGCCAGCGGCTTTATGCTCAAGCCCATGACGTCGGAGAACGTCCGTGCTCAACTCAAGAATCTACGCTATCCAATCATGTGGAGAGGAGCCAACGCATGAGCGAGTGGGGGATTACGCTCTCCAGCTCACTCATCAGCCTTATTGCCGGTGCCATGCTGTCGCTGATGGCTTTGGGACTTGGGTCTGCCATCATTATTCCTGGTATGGATCGATGGTCAAAACGCTTCTTTATTGTTCTCTTTTCTGATCTATTGCTGCTCATAGTTGTCTATTTTATCGAGTATACGGTTTACGCGCGTCCCGAACTGATACTCGTGGAAGCAATCGTCTACATCATAGAGTCGGTAATCATCGCGCTCCCCATGCCCATGTTTGCGATATACCTCCTGCATAGCTGCCACGAAGACATGCACGGCAGTACCTACTTGCGTGCCGTATGCCTCCTCCTGATTGCCTATCTCGTTTTGGAGTTGGTCTCCCCGTTCAGCAACTTCTTTTATACGATAACGCCACAAAACACCTTTGTCCGCGAGCAGTGGTATCCGCTGCTGATAGCTCCCTTAGCCGCCATCATGGTTCTTAACCTTGTGAGCGTAATCCGCATGCGTAAAAAGCTTTCGAAGAAGTACTTTTTCGCATTCCTCGTCTACCTAGTCCCCTTAACGACTGCCATGCTCGCCCACATGCTCTCTTCCGCCTTCCTGTTCATTGACATCGGCTTCGCCATTTCTGCGTACTCGATGTATGTCATCATCCTTACGGACCAAATCGAACAGTACCAACTCCAACAGCAAGAAATCGCCCACCAGCGTGCAAGCATCACGGTGCTTAAGATGCGCCCGCATTTTATCTATAACACCATGACGAGCATCTACTACCTCTGTGACCAGGATCCCAAGAGGGCACAGCAGGTTACGATGGACTTTACCACCTACCTGCGTAAGAACTTTTCTGCCATTGCAAGCGACGGCACCATCCCCTTCTCGGAGGAGCTTGAGCACACGCGCGCATACCTTGCCGTAGAGCAGGCGCAGCTTGAGGAAATGCTCTTCGTCGACTACGACATACCGCACGCTCATTTCCGCGTGCCACCACTCACCTTGCAGCCCATCGTGGAAAACGCCATCAAGCACGGTTTGAATCCGGACTCCGACCCTTTGCGTATTACGATTCGGACTCGAACATCCAATGGCGGCAGTGTAATCGAGGTAGAAGATAATGGCCCCGGCTTCGATCCCGCCATAACCGACGACCCACACACGACGCTAGCGAACATTCGCCAACGTCTGGAGATGATGTGCAACGGGAGACTAGACATTGTATCGCGTCAAAATAGCGGCACGGTCGTGACCATCACCATACCTTAGCGCAAACCTCAACGAGGAGGCGCGCTAGAGACGAGCGTCTGCTTTGTTTGTTGCTTTTGGCTGAATGCCCGTGCTACTTGGAAGACTCTGCAGCTTTGCGCTTTAGCACAGTTTGCAAGCGCTTGTCCGACATGGACTGGGTGCGCTTCTCAACCTCTTTGCGCATGGGCCGAATCTTTACCCAGTCATAGATGAGACCAGCGATAACCACGCCGTAGGCAAGTGCCATGCTCACCATGGATACGATCGCCATGTTCGCGTTTGCTCCCTGGCCTTGTCCGCTGATTACCCAATACAGAACCATCGCAAGCACCATGAACACGATGCCTCCAATGAGGAAGCCCCACCACACCTTACGCGCCTTTTGGTATGCGGGGTCCTGCTCAAGGTACATCTGCGTTACGTTATAGCGACGGTCCTCAATCGCACGCTCGCGCTTGCGCTCTTCCTTGCGCTCGGCTTTGGTCATGTTGCTCGTAGACTTGCTCTTTGACTTGCCGTTGCTCGAAACCACACGTACACCCGCAGCGGCCTCACGCGATGGCTTGCTCCGTGCCGCAGAGCGACGCTCAAACCCTTGCGCAGACGACTGGCCGCTGGAGGATGAGCCAGATCCAGATTTATTGGAGTCTTTGCTTCCCGTACCGCGATCGAACGGATTGCCGCTAGCAGCAGCCTCCTCGCGTGCTCCCCTAATGGTGTCTTTTAACGACATGCTTACTGCTCCTTTGCCGGCACGAACTGTTCGCACGTGATTATCTGATAGGCCTCTTGGTAGCGCTTGGATGTGCCCTCTATTACCTCTGCGGGAAGATGCGGCGGTTCACCCGTCATGTCCCAGTTCGCACGCAGCCAATCACGCACGAACTGTTTGTCGTAGCTCGGTTGCACCACGCCAGGCTCATAGCCATCCGCAGGCCAGAATCGACTCGAGTCCGGCGTAAGGCATTCATCAATGAGCGTGAGCTGGTCGTCAATGTAGCCAAACTCGAACTTGGTGTCCGCAATAATGATGCCGCGCGTCGCCGCATACTCAGCCGCGGCGTTGTAGATCTTGAGCGACGCATCGCGTAGTTGCCCTGCAACCTCAGCGCCCACAATCTCCACGCAGCGCTCGAACGAGATGTTCTCGTCGTGCTCTCCCAATTCCGCCTTGGTAGACGGCGTAAAAATGGCCTGGGGTATGCGGCTGGCCTCAACGAGCCCGTCCGGCAGCTTTATGCCGCAGACGGTGCCGTCCACGTCATACGTCTTCTTGCCCGAACCCGTAAGGTAGCCACGCACGATAGCCTCAATGGGCACCGTCTGCGCCTTGCGTACGAGCATGGAACGCCCGTTCAGGTAGTCCGCATACTGGCGATACTCCTCCGGATATTCGGAGGGATCCATGGTAATCATGTGGTTGGGCAACAAATTGGCAAAGCGTTCAAACCAAAAGGCCGAAATACGCGTAAGAATCTCGCCCTTGTAGGGAATCTCATCTGGAAGCACGAAGTCATAGGCGCTCACGCGGTCGCTTGCCACCATGAGGAGGCTGTCACCGCAGTCGTATATGTCGCGAACCTTGCCACGGCTATCGGGTCGTTTGGCGATGGCTGACATAGGGGTCTCTCCCTTCCGTAAACATGCGTTATGTATTGTAGACTACTAACACCGCGTTGAGGAGCACAAACGCATGTTGTCCCAAGGGATGAACAAACGCTGGCCCCTGCATAGACAATCCGTTCGTCTATGCAGGGGCCAGCGCCATGCTATGACTGCTTTTGCTTCTTGCGGTGCGTAATGGGCAGCTTGAGCGTAAACGTGGTGCCCACACCCTCCTCGGAGTCCACGGTAATCGTTCCGTTGTGCCGATCGACAATCTCCTTGGTGAGGGCTAGTCCCACGCCAAGACCACCCGCCACACGCTCACGGCTCGCATCGGAACGCCAGAACCGACTAAACACGCGCGGAATGTCTTCCTTGGCAATACCCATGCCCGTATCCTGAACAGAGAGTCGCACGTTGCGCCGGTCACGACCCACGCGAACCCATACGGTTCCACCGTCTGGCGTGTACCGCAAGGCATTGCTAATGAGGTTGACCATCGCCTCGCGAATGAGGTCCGGATCGAGCTCGGCCATAAACTTTTGATGGCCCGTCTCGTTCTCGAACGAGAGCGTAATGCCGTTGTCTTGGAAGAGTTGCACGTGCACAGTCACCAAATCGCTGGCAAGCGCCACTACGTCACATTTTTCCATGCGCAGCGGCGTGGTCCCGTTCTCCATACGCGACAGACGCAGCATGGCGTCGACCAGGCGAGAGAGACGACGCACCTCAACGGCTACCGTCGCCAAGTTGTCCTGGTCGGCCGGCATCACGCCGTCTTGCATGGCCTCCACCGTTGCCTGCATGGCCATGAGAGGCGTGCGCAACTCGTGTGCCACATCGCTGGTAAGCCGATGCTCGAGTTTGATGTCGCGCTCGAGCGTTGTGGCCATGTCGTCAAAGGTCTCGCCCAACCGACCGATCTCGTCCGAGCCAGATAGCTCGGTACGTGCCGTGAGGTCACCATTGCGTATTTGGGATGCCGTGGTGGTAATGCGCTTGATGGGCATGGTTAGGGCACGAGTGGCCACGTAGCCAATAATGCAGGCAAATACAACGGCCAAGGAAGCCGCGGTTACGATTGCGGCATACGAGTTGGTCCTAAACGTGGAGTCCGTTTGCGTGAGCAAGGCATCCGAGCTTGCAGACCAAAACGTGAGCTTGCCCACCACCACGTGCATATGCTGCTTGGTGTTGGCAATTATCTCGGCAGAAACCACGGAGTTCTCAACGAGCGGCGGAATGAGTCGTTTGGTGCGTGAGGCATGCTCGAGCGTTACAATGCCGCCCGAGGCATCGTCGTAAAGCGCCTCACCGTTCTCGTCCACCAAACGCATTCCCACCTCGGGCATGGAGTCTGAGGTGGATTCCAAGAAGCTCAGCGCGTTATCGGTCCACGAAAACGTCTCCTCGTACTGTTGGGAGAGCGTGTCCGCAGTCTGCTGTACCAAGCGTTGCATGTTTGCGCGCGTGTAGGATTGGAACTGTCCCTCCCACACAAAGGCCAATACCACCGAAAGCACGACGGCTGTCATAACGGCGGTCATGGCAAACGAGAGCGTCATACGCGTGCTGTACTTGAGCGTACTGCGCGGTTGACGCTTTATGGTGTTGTATGACGAGACGTTCGACTCCGTCGACCCCTCGCGCGCGTCTCGGCCCACGTGCATGGACGATTACTACTTGGCGCGGGCGCGAGTCTTGCCCTTGTCACCCTTGTCCGGCGCCTCGAAGCGATAGCCAACGCCATGCACGGTATAGAGCCAACGCGGATTACGAGGATCGTCGCCAAGCTTGGCGCGAAGGTTCTTAACATGCGAGTCGATGGTGCGCTCGTAGCCCTCAAAGTCGTAGCCGAGCACCTTCTCGACCAGCTCCATGCGCGTGTATACACGGCCCGGGAAGCGTGCAAGCGTGGTGAGCAGCTTAAACTCAGAGGCGGTGAGGTCAATCTCCTTGTCCGCGATGGTTACCTTATGGCCCGAGATGTCGATGACCAGGTCGCCAAAGTCAAGCACCTCCAACTGCGGCTCGCTCTCGGTATGCGCACGACGCAAAAGCGCGCGCACGCGGGCAACGAGCTCTCGCGGTGAGAACGGCTTAATGAGGTAGTCGTCGGCACCCAGCTCCAAACCAATGATGCGGTCCTCTACCTCGCCCTTGGCCGTAAGCATGATGATGGGCACGTTCGACGTCTCGCGAATGGCGCGGCATACGCGCTCACCTGAAAGCTTTGGCAGCATGAGGTCAAGAATCACAAGGTCAAACGAGTGCTTCTCGAACTCTTCCACAGCGCTTTGGCCGTCACCGACTCCCCGTACAATATAGTTCTCACGCTCAAGATAAGCCGCCACCGCATCACGGATGGCCTTCTCGTCCTCTACAAGTAGGATTCTCTTTTCGTCTGCAGCCATGGCCGTCTCCTCACTCTGCGTTAAGGCGATATTTGTGGTAGTAACATTTTACCGCAGAACTCGGGTCCTGCCACGGGCAACTGGTACCAGTGGCAGATTATTGTTTGTCCAAAACCAAATGCCTACCAGTGAAACAGGCGTGCGGTAACCGAGGCGGGGTAGCCCGACAGCTCGTCCTTTACCGTGGCAAAGGTCACGAAGTTCTCAACCTCGCCCACCCGTGCGGGAAACTCACCGTAGTCCACGCATCGGTTCGCAGCCGTGAGGATGGCGTAGGTGGACTTGCGTACGTCGACAACAAAGTACGAGGTACGACTCTTGATTATGAACTGGTCTCCCCTGCCCGCCACGTTGGCGCTTGGCTCGCGAGAGAGCTTTATGAACGGTCCGCCGCTCGTGCCGATATAGGTTCCCATGGTGCCAAACATGCCACCCGAGCTGTACGACGCCTCAATGGAGATGGCAAATCGGTCGCCGACGTAGGCAGCATGAAATGGCTTGATGGTTTGGGGAAGCACCAGTTGATCGACCACGGTTTCCAGATCGTCTTCCAGGGAGTATGCGGTCACCCCATAGAAGACGCCTTCGTCCGCACGAACGCGAGGCACAAGCACCGCAACGTTGCCAGAGATGCAGGGGGCCACGGGAAAACGACCAGGTGACTCAACCACCGCCTGGGCATTCTCGTCTCCCCGCTTCCACAGATAGCAGAACGAGTGCTCGGAGGTTTTGTTGCCCGAGAGGGCTGGGGTCACTTGCCAGAGCACCCGTCGCCCCACGCAGGCGAATCCCGGCGGATCATAGTCCGCATCCGCTTCCCAAAGCTTGGTGGCATTGCCTTCCAGCTTGCCATTCTCGAACTCCGCCGCATAGAGCGTCCAGCCATGCGTAAGGAAGTCGAGCTCAATCCATGCATACACCTCGTCGGAACAGCGCACGTCGTATATGACCGTGGTGTGATTGTCTCCCCGCACGTCGGGCAAGACTTCCACCAGCGATCCGTCTTGGCTCGAGAACGCCATGCCCTTTACCATGGGCGAGGCCGAGGACCCCGCCTGCGTGGCAGGAAGCCATGTGCCCGAACCCTCGTGCAGCACGCATCCCAAGGGCAGATTCCATACTTGGGACTCTTTGAGCTCCAAGTCGGTTTCTTCGTACTCTTCGAGCACGCTTATTGCTTTGTCTGCATCGACTACCAGCGGCTCCGGCACCTCGCGTTGCTCGGGATTCGTGCAACCTGGCAGCAAGCCAATGGCCGCGCCTGTGGCAGATGCCAAACCCACGCCCTTGAAGAAGCCCCGTCGGGTAAGCTTAGGCCACTGCACGTGCCATCTCCTGCGCCTGGCGCAGGGCCTTGGTCATTTGATCGGCACAAGAGGTGCCCCTGCCTCCGCATTCGTTGCCTTCAAGCAGGGCTACGATCTCGTCCACCGACTTGCCCTGCACGAGCTTTGCCACTGCCTTGGTGTTTCCGTTGCAGCCTCCGTAGAAGACGACCTGCTCGATGGTTGAGCCATCGTCGCTAACGGCAACGTGAATGTTGCGCGGGCAGACCCTTTGCGGTGTAAAGTCGAGTTCGTACATCTTCCTCCCCCATCGTTTTTGCGTAGTATACCCCTGCAAGCGTCGCTTCTTTCCAACCTACGCAAAACTCAACTGCTCAAGGCGGTCGAACACCACGTCCACGCGCGTAAGGAAGGCATGGGGGTCAAAGATTTGGTCAAGCTCCGCGGGGCTCAACGTACAATCGGGATCGGCCTCGAGCTTCTCGCGCAGCGTTGCGCCCTCACGCGCCTGCTGCACGTCATCCCACACCGCCATGGAGTTGCGCTGGACGATCTTGTATGCCTCCTCGCGCGTAATGCCCGTGTCTACCAAGGCCAGCAGGACCTTGCTTGAGAATATGAGGCCACGCGTGCTGTTGAGATTGGCAACCATGCGGGCTGGGTACAGCACGAGCCCGTCCATGATGCGAATGAGACAACGCAGCATGTGGTCCAGCGCAATAAAGCTGTCGGCAAGCGCCACGCGCTCGTTTGAGCTGTGGCTTATGTCGCGCTCGTGCCACAGGGCCACGTTGTCGAATGCCACCTGGGCGTTGGCCTTAACCACACGCGAGAGGCCGCAGACCTTCTCCACGGTAATGGGATTGCGCTTGTGCGGCATCGCCGAGCTACCCTTTTGCCCCGTGCGGAACGGTTCCTCCGCCTCCAAGGTATCGGTCTTTTGATGGTTGCGCACCTCGAGCGCCAAACGCTCGCACGTGGCCGCCGTCGTGGCAAGCACGCTTGCCAAATAGGCGTGATGGTCACGACTTACCACCTGCGTGGAGAGCGGATCGCCCGAGAGGCCCATGTGCTCGCAAACGTACTGTTCAATATAGGGGTCAATGGAGGAATACGTGCCGACCGCCCCTGATATGGCCCCCACGGCAACCTGCTTGCGGGCGTCGAGCAGGCGGTCGAGGTCGCGGCGCAGCTCCCATGCCCAGCTGCCAAACTTCATGCCAAAGGTCATGGGCTCGGCGTGGATGCCATGCGTGCGACCCACGCACAGCGTATCGCGCTCCTCAAAGGCACGACGCAGACAGATTTTGCCCAGCTCGCGTACGTCTTCGATGATGAGGTCAGTAGCTTGCGCCAGCTGGTAGCACAACGCCGTATCGCCAAGGTCCGAGCTCGTCATGCCATAGTGCACCCAGCGACTTGGCTTGGGGTCACCCTCGGGCACGCCCCTATCGATGTATGACCCCATGTTGGTGAGGAAGGCAATCACGTCGTGGTTGGTCACGGCCTCAATGGCATCGACTTCCTCGCGATTGAAAGAGGCGTGCGCCCTAATCCAAGCGGCCTCCTCGCGCGTAATCCCAATCTTGCCCATCTCGGCATGAGCCTCACAGGCAAGCACCTCGATTTCCTGCCAGATGGCGTACTTGTTCTCCAGCGAGAAGATGTGACCCATCTCGGGGCGGGTGTATCGATCAATCATTCGGATTCCCTTCCTGCGTAGCATGCTTCCGTGCCATTTTATAACAAGGCGCACCTCCCTCCGATGTTGTTTGTAAGGAGCAGGAAGCGGAAGCGGGGTAGCTTCGAGCCCCGCTTGTCGGGAACGCCAGCGCTGCGGGCGGGGCTTGTCGGGAACGCCAGCGCTGCGGCTAGTTCGACCCGCAGCGGTCGCAAAGCCGGCTAGCCGGACCCGCAGCGGTAGCAAAGCCGGCAAGCCGGACCCGCAGCGGTCGCAAAGCCGGCTAGCCGGACCCGCAGCGGTCGCAAATCGGACAAAGGGGCGCACGTCCCGTCCGAACGACGTCTCATTTGTACGCCCCTGTTGAGAGCGGGAAGCGCTAGAATATGAGCCAATACCACAATTGATAGGGCAAGGAGGCACTCATGGCCAATACATCCGTCTCTCGCCGTTCGTTCATTAAGGGTGCGCTTGCGCTGCCCATTGCACTCGCCGCAGCCGTTTCCGTGCCCGATGCTCAGGACGCGCTTGCCGCAACCAAGCCGGCCAAGGTAAAGATCGCATCGTGGTCCGCCAAGAAGAGGACAATTACCCTCAAATGGAGGGCCGTTTCGGGCGCCGCGGGCTACCAGAGCGAGCTCTATACCGACAAGAAGCGTTCCTGGAAGCAGTCGAGCGCCGACTTTCAAAACACCAACGTAACGTTTGAGCAGCTCAGCCCCTCTACCTTCTACTGTGTGCGCGTGCGCGCATACCGATGGGTAGGTGGCAATTGCGTGTATGGCGCTTGGTCCACCCTCACGTTCGTACACACGAAGGCAAGCGTGGGTAACGAAAAGGCGCGTATTAGGTATCTCAAACGCTACCTCGGGGCAGAAACGGGAAAGAGCGACTGGTACACCATCAAATCCAAGGCATACAGCAACAGGACGTTCGCCGTTATTGGCTCCGACGAGCTCGATCGCTCCACATGGCGTTACCTGTGCGTCACCAAGAGCGGGGCTGTTTACAAGGCCAACAGCAAGGGCAAGGCGATCAAGCGTCTTTGCATGTAGCACGCAATTCGTCTTAGCACCCTCAAGTGGGGTCCCTCTCTGCTCACGAGAGGGACCGCGTTTTTTCCTCCCGCGGCACTGCGCTCATTGGAACTACCAATATTGAAATATTTGACGCTTATGACAAATATTTCGTAAAATATTTGTCATAAGCGTCAAATATTTCGTGATCGGACTGCTTGTGGAACGGGCCATAGACAAAACACTGAGGGAATGGGCATCAAAGGCGGGAAGAAAACCGCTTGCCTTATTTGGTGCTCGTCAAACAGGAAAGACAACCTCGCTCTTGCAGCTTGGCGAGACGCAGTTTTCTTCGGTCGTTCATGCCGACTTTATCAGACAACCAAGTCTACGCCGAGCATTCGAAGGCAGCCTTGAGCCCACGCGCATCATACGCACCCTCGAAGCCATGCTCAATGTGAGCATTACGCCAGGTCAAGCGTTGCTGATACTAGATGAGATTCAGGAGTGCGACGAGGCGATCACGTCACTCAAATACTTCTGCACAGACATGCCCCATCTCCACGTGGCAACAGCCGGCAGTCTACTCGGCATACACGTTGCACGCGTAGGCACTTCATTTCCCGTAGGCCACGTCGACATGTTAACCATGCATCCCATGAGCTTCCAGGAATTTTGCATTGCCCAAGGCAAAAGAATGAGTCTGTCCCTCATTGAGGACTGTGCGCGAGATTTATTACCCTGTCCGCTCCACCAAGAGATGATCGAACTGTATAAGACATATCTTCTGGTGGGCGGCATGCCAGAGGCCGTTCGTCTGCACGCGGAGGGTGCAAGCATGCAAGACGTCCGCATCAAGCAGCGAGATATCCTTACTGCGTATGTGGCAGACATGACCAAATACGCATCGGCTGTAGACTCCGCAAAGATTCTAGCAACTTGGGAGAGCGTTCCCCAACAGCTCGCAAAGGATGGTGGCTCAACCAAGTTCGTCTGGCGCAACATACAGAGCGGCGCACGCGCCGATCGTTACAAAACTGCACTTGACTGGCTCGTCGCCAGCGGACTTGTGAGTATCTGTACGCGCGTTACGGATGGCGAGAGTCCCCTGAAGTCCTTCGAGGACCGTAGCTCCTTTAAACTGTATCTTGCCGATACAGGCCTTTTGTCATGCGCCTACGATGCAACGGCCAGCGATCTTGAAACGAGCGGGAATCGAACCGCACGCTTTCGTGGCGGTTTGGCCGAGAATTACGTCATGCAGCAACTTGTTTCGTCTTCGCTCACCCCGTATTACTGGGGGGTGAACAGCGTGAACGAAGTTGATTTTGTCACAAGGCTCAACTGCGGAATAGTACCTATAGAGGTAAAGTCCGGGACAAATATCAAGTCCAAAAGCCTGAGGAAGTTCATGTCGGAGTATGCGTGTTCCAAGGCAATTGTGCTCAGCGCAAATGACTTCTCACGTTCGGGCATCGTTGAGAACATTCCGCTTTATGCCGCTCATCTCATTGCGCGGCTGTAGTTGGGCCAATTGCCATTGCTTCCATTCGCACTACAACGTTGCGCGCGCCTCTGCCAGCTGGGCAAGCACAACGTCGTTACCCGTTCCGCCATAGGTGGTCCGGGCACGGGCAATGCCTGCCGGGTCGAGCGTGCCCACAACGTCCTCACCAAACAGATCGCTCGCCTCTTGCAGCTCAGCTAGCGTAAGGTCCTCTAGACCACACCCGCGCTTCTCGCACTCGAGCACAAGCCTTCCAACCACGGCGTGCGCCTCTCTAAACGGCATGCCATGCTTGGCAAGGTAGTCTGCCACGTCCGTAGCCGCCGAGAAGCCCGTGCCGGCCTCCTCCAGCATACGGCTCTCGTTAACGCGCATGGTCTCCAGCATGCCTGCCATTATTGCCATGCAGTCACCCAGCGTGCGCGCCGCATCAATCGGCCCTTCCTTGCACTCTTGCAAATCCTTGTTGTATGCCAACGGCAGCGACTTGCAGGTGGTGAGCAGCGCCATGAGGTCGCCATACACGCGACCGGTCTTTCCCCGCGTGAGCTCGGCGAAGTCGGGGTTCTTCTTCTGCGGCATAATGGAGCTTCCCGTGGAATACGCGTCCGAGAGCGTTATGAACCCAAACTCCGAGCTGCTCCACAGCACGATCTCCTCGCACAGGCGACTCAGGTGCATCATGCTCACGGCACAGGCATACTCAAGATCCAACAGGTAGTCTCGATCGCTCACGGCGTCAAGCGAGTTGGGAATCGTACGCGCAAAGTCCAACAGCTCCGTGGTCCGCGTGCGATTGAGCGGGTACGTGGTTCCTGCCAACGCCGCAGCACCCAACGGATTGGCGTCTGTCGCGTCGTATGCCGCCTTAAGACGCGTCGCGTCACGTACGAACATCCAAAAGTACGCGAGCATGTGATGAGAAAAGAGCACGGGCTGAGCATGTTGCAGATGCGTGTATCCTGGCATCACCACGTCCAAGTTGGCCTCGGCCACGTTCGCCAGCACGCGACGGAGCTCATGATTGCCCTCGAGCAGCTCAGCGCACAAATCCTTGGCAAGCAGACGTATGTCGGTAGCCACCTGGTCGTTACGCGATCGTCCCGTATGCAGACGACCGCCCGCAGCGCCGATGCGCTCGGTAAGCGTGCGCTCCACGGCCATGTGCACGTCTTCGTCATTGATGTCCCACGCAAACTCGCCGGACTCAATCTCGACCGATATTTGGGTAAGTCCCGCCACAATGGCGTCTTTGTCCTCTTGCGAGATAACACCTTGTTCCGCCAGCATCGTGGCATGGGCGATAGACCCGCGAATGTCCTGCTGAGCCATGTGCTTGTCTACCTCGAGCGACGCACCAAACTCTTGAGTAAAGGCATCTACGCCACCCTCAAACCTGCCACCCCACAGCGCCATGTGAACCTCCCGTCGCGCAGCCGTTGTCGCGCATCATTGTACGGCAATCGAGGAAGGACGCACAACAACGGAGGGACAGTCCCTCTAACCATTTGGGGACAGTCCCTCTGTGGTTAGAACCAAAAAGGGACTGTCCCCAAATGGTTAACGGTTTGCCAGCCTATTAAAACTACTCCTTGGGGGTGATGTGATCGCCACGTACCTCCACCGTGATGGTTTGTCCTTTTTCTAGCGACCGCCAAAAGTCCTCGTCGGCCGTATAGCGCTTACCCTCGCTGTCGGTAACCCCATACGTTCCCGTACGCGATGCCTCGCGCTCCTCGCCCGTGCCGTGCGCTCCCGTCGCGTCAGAGAGATTCGGCTCGCCCCAATACGGGTCGTGGTCGGTGCCGCTCGTCGTCACGTCCCGTTCGTGCACCCATCGTTCTATCTTGTAGTAGTACTTGGTGTCAAAGACCGGTACGCTCACGTACACAGGCTCCTCCCGTGTCTCGGTGTGGTATTCGGTGGTATACACCGGCTTGGAGTGCTCCTCCACGTCGAAGGTCCCATCCCCGTTGTCTACCGTGGTGGTATATGTGTCGTAATGGTCTACTACCTGCTCCGACACTTCGTACTCCACCGTCTCGTAGTGATCGAGCACCCGGTTGTAGCTGCGTATTTCCTCGCTCTTGCGTTCCAAGCGCCCGCCCGACGGCAACGACCAGTCGCTCTCGTCCACCGTCTGCAGCTGCTCTATGGCAATGGTCTGCTCCCAGTCAAAGCCATCCACGGTGATGTCTTTGGTTGTGGGCAACACGAGCGCCATAACAATCGCCGCAAACACCAGCAGCAAACCGCCTATGAGCACGAACCTCAGGCACCCTGGCTTCTTCTTGACAGGCTTTGCCGATATGTGCTTGGCTGGATCCGGCTTCTCTTTGTGACGAGCGCTGAGGTCGCGCTCCTTTACCAAGTTGCCCTGTGCGTCGTATGTGCGCGCCATCGTTCCCATCGTCTGCGCGTAGGTCTTGCCTGAGCTTTGGTCGCGGGCTGCCCCGCAATTGCGACAAAACGATGCCGTGACTGGGTTATATGAGTCACAGTAGTCACAGTACCAGTCGGAGGTGTCGTGCGCGTCGCTCTCGTCGCCCCTGCCCTCGCCCTCATCACGGTCAAAGAGGGACGGCACGGCGGCATCTATGATGCTCGCATGAGTGTAATTGGCCGAGTCGCTGTGTGAGTTTTTGTCCGCCTCGGTCGTCTGGCGCTCAAATTCCTCATGCGTGATGGCATGCGCCTCGTCAATCTCCATCGTGTAGAAGCGCACCGACGCATCGCGTCCGTGTCCACAACCGGGACAACTCTTAAACCTGCCGCGAATGCCCGTTCTTCCACAATACTGACAGTCCCAGTACCCCTCTACGGTGTAGCGTTTATCGCTCGGCATGGGTGTTCAGCCTCCTCGGCTCGCGTGCGGCTTTGTTTTATGGTGCCGCATGCCCCCGCTCCGTATGTGCGAACGTCGGCGAATGGCCAATGGCTTTGAATGCGCCCCCTACCATGGGCTGCCGTGCTATGCTTTCCACAAGCACTCCCGTAGGAAGGCGGACAACACATGGAATTCCTTCTTGGTCTTGGCGTCGTAGGTATCGTGATTCTGGGGCTCATTACCGGCGGCATCATATGGGGCGTTGGCAATGCGGCCGGCTGGGGCAAATCCAAGCAGAAGAAGGCGCTCAAAGCCGCTGAGCAACCACGTCCCTACGCATATTTGGACACCACCGAGGGCGCAACTGTGGAATCGGTCACCAAGGTTGCGCGCGGATACGAAAGCAACGAGGCGCTTGGCTCGCGCGCACAGGCAGTCATTCGCACGTTTGAGCGCAGTGAGCTGCTACGACAGGACATCCTCTCCATCCTGGAGCGGCAATTCCAAAAGGGAAGCCTCACGTGGGACAAGTTCAGCGCGCCACTCGACGTTGCCTTGGAGGGCATCCTCAACAATGGCGCCCAAATCACCAATCGCATGCAAGCGTTTGACGCCGCGGAATACCTGCGGCTAGATCGTATCGACCACGCAGGTGGACTGGAAGGAAAGGACACCGAAGTGGAGCGTTTGCAGGTTATGCGTGCATCGCTCGCCGAGATGGACAGCATCCAAGGGTCGAGCGACCGTTTAGTACTCGAGCTCGAGAAGCTCCAAGCCGAACTCAACAAGCTCTCGGGGGAAGACGCAGGCACCTCTACCGACCAAATCGCGGAAGAGATTCACGATCTGGTGGAGGAGACGCACTATTACGCTTAGCCCTACTTGGCACAACCTTCGCTAGCGCACACCGCGCTCGTCTCGGTTTATGATGAGCTCGTAGCATACTAGGCCCACGCCATTGATGTTGACCAAACGCCCGTTGTTGGCCACGCGACGCACGTTGCCTCGCTTGGTAACAATACGATAGTCAACAAAGTCCTTTACGCCCACATCCTCCAGACTCGTCTGCTCTCCAAGCTCATCGCGCACGCGGTCGCGATCCTCTGGATGCACCAAGCCTCCAAAGGTGCCGCCCGTGTATTCCATAAAGTCGGAAAGGTCATCGCACTCAAACAGGTTTATGACCTCGTCGTTCGCAAACAGAATTCTGCCGTCACCCGGCTCGTGAACCACGATGGCTCCCGGTATGTTCTCGGCGATGTCGCGCGGGGTAAAGCCCAACTGAGACCGATACTGCGTTTGCATCTCGGTTGTATATACTCGATATTCGCACTTACCCGCAAGCTTAACGGCATAGAGCACCGCATCTGCCTGGGTATATGCCATACCCAAACCGGAAGCGATTTGAGGATAGCGCGTATAGCCTGCAGAAACGGTGAGCGGGTATTCAACGCCTTCGCACGTGCAAGAAAAACCATGCGCATAGAAGCGATGCAACAGGTCTTCCATGGCCTCTGCCTCGTCGCCAAAGAGCATCACCAAGAACTCGTCGCCACCGTTGCGCCCTACAATGGCGCTCTTGGGGAACACCGACCATATGCGACGAGCCAACTCCCTCAGCGCCTCGTCGCCTACGTTATGTCCGTAAACGTCATTGAGTCGCTTGAAGTCATCCACGTCCATGAGCACCAACGAAAATGGCTCATCGCCATGCACGTCCATGTGATTCCTAATTGCGTAGTCAATGCCCATGCGATTGAACATGCCTGTGAGCGCATCATGCGTACCAGCCCAAGCAATTCGTTCCATCAGGCGGTGGTTCGCTATACGAGAGCCCACAAAAGATGCTACCGTCTCGAGCAGTCTTCTTGTGTCCAGACCCTCATCAAGCTCGTAGTTGTCTGCTCCAAGGTAGCCCAAGAGCTCTCCCCCGCCGCGGAAGGGTACCGCCAACACGCGCTTGATTCCCTGCCGCGTGAGCTGCAGATACATGCGGTCATCCACGCCCTTGAACTCTTCCACATTGGGTATGATCACCGCTGAATCGTTTGCCAGCAACTTGTTCCACGTGTCAAACTCGCTGTTGTCCAAGTTTTGGAGCGTATCTATCTGCGGCTCGACCCCAGGCGCACACCATTCAAAGGTGTTGCTCGTGGTTTCCCCATCACGCTCAAACACATACAGGCGTTCGGGATGGACAAAGCGGCTCATCTGCTCCAGCAGTTGGTTCATAGCCACTTCGTAACTCACTTCGTCGTTCAGCGCATCAGCCATGCTAATGATGATGTCGGAGGTGTCGAGTCCCACGATCATCTGCTCTCGTTCAAAGCGCTCGTCATCCGCAATGGTAAAGGCATACACGCAGCATCCCTCAACCGGTGATGGCCAAAGGTTAAAACTCAACCAGTGCCCAGCCTCGGGACTATAGACCACGTCATGTATCTTCTCGCCATGCACCACTGCACGATAGCAGTAGGAGAACCATGCCGTGTTTACGCTTTTGAACGTCTCTAAGAACGATCGCCCAATGAGTGCCTCTTGGCTATACCCATGCCCACCCCACTCACAGTACAGCTGGTTTGCATAGACGTATTCGGTGTCCACAATCTCGTCACCCGCTGGCGAGAGCTTTACGCGGAATATCGCATATGCCACCGGCACGTCTCCGTAGGTGCCCAAGGCAGTCCCAAGCATAGTGGGGACAGCAAAGACAAGATACGCTTCGCTATCCCGGGCACTCGCCACATGGCGAAGGTAGAACTGATACCCCGTGCCATACTCAATGTGGCTCCCAATGCGCACCCATCCCGATGAGAGCAAACTCTTTTGAGCCGCAATCACAAATTCATCGTCCATGTTTTGCACGGGGATAGCCGTCAAGTTCGAGCACTCCCTAGGCACCATCCCCACATTATGCAAGAACTCACGATATTCCTCGTTGGCGCGCACAAGTTGCCACACACCCTTACGACACTCAATGATGCCCGTGGGAAACTCTGCCTGAGGAGCCTCTTCAAAGCTCTGCCCGTTCACGCCACCCGTGGGCTCATCGAGGTCTAGCCCACTCACTGCTTGCCAGTATGCATTCTCTGATTGCAGTTCGCGGGCCAGAGCCACGCCTTCTCGTACGTCGCGCAATATCTCCTCAAGAGGACGAGGCTTGGCAAAGTAGAATCCTTGGAGCATGTCACAACCCACACTCTCCAAAAACTCTGCCTGCCGCTCGGTCTCTACGCCTTCGGCAAGCGTCCCCACGCCGAGTCGCTTGGCGGACTCTATCACGCCCGCCATAATAATGCGCGCTTTCTCGCTCTCGCTACCACGGACAAACTCCATATCGAGCTTTATGAGGTCGAAATCAAAGTCTTGGAGCATGTTGAGTGAGGAGTAGCCGCTCCCGAAGTCATCCATCCATACACGAAATCCCGCCGCGCGCAAAGCGGCGACCGTTCGCATAAACTGATTCGAATTTGCCATGGCTACCGATTCGGTAAACTCAACACGTACGAGTTCGTGCGGCACACCAACTGCATCCGCACGCCGCAGCAACTCGCCGACCAAGTCAAACTGGTCTAAGTCACGCAACGAGACGTTTACCGAAACGGGGACCACGCGCACGCCATTTTCCTGCTTGACGCGCATGTCGTTAATGACGCAATCAATAATATGCAGGTCAATCTTGTACAGCAGACCCGTCTCTTCGAGCACCGGAACAAACTGTGCCGGGGAAAGCTGACCATAGATTGGATCAATCCAACGCGCCAACGCCTCCTCACCACAAATCTCACTCGTTGAGGCGCGCACAACACCCTGATAGAACGGACGCACCCATCCCTTGGCGATGGCCTCGTCCACGTGATCGAGCACGTGGACACGAATCTCCTCGGCATCACGCATTCTATCGGTAAACCACAGGAAGTGAGACCGCCATGTCTTGCGATCAAGGTCGCAGGCTATCTTCGCACGGTCAAACCCTACAGCCACAATGTCATCGTCTGGATCGCATACATAAGCGCCGGCTCGTACAGGCAGCACGCGTCCACCATTTGCCTTGGCAAAGCCCTCAAACACCGCGTTGATTCGTTCCACCACAACCGTCTTGGGCGCGAATGCATAGAAGTGGTCCTCTGCAAAACGCGAGCACATTTCGCTACTAAACTGCTTACGGAGCACATCCGCGAAGGCACAGAGCAGACGATCGCCCTCGCTTCTTCCATACTGAGTATTGAAGGCTTTGAGTCCAATAATGTCGAGCGCTATGGCCACAGGTTGTTCGCCTCGGGCGCGCATGGCATCCACACCCATCCGCGCAAGCTTGTGAAAACGGGCCATGCTGGGCAATCCCGTAAGCCAGTCTATGGATCCACTCCGGCCCAGCTCGAACAAAAAAGCATGAAACACCGGCCGCTTGCCCGGCTCCTCCACCAGCCGACCAAAGTCCTCAACCATAATACTGCGACCCGACTTGGCACTAACACGGTAGTAGATTTGGTCAAGCTTGCTGTCGCTATCGCTGCCTACCTGGCTCCAGATGCTTTCCTCAGCTGCATCAATGTCCTCTGCATGCACAAACCCCTTAAAGGACCCGTGAGTGAAGGCGAGAAAATCCTCAACTGAGTCGCACTCACACAGGTCGATGACATATTGGTTGACGTGGATAATCTCCTCGTCGCCGTCGGCATAGTACACAATTACCCCACCGGGAGCCGTGTTGCTGTTTAAGAGTAGATGCTCCTCGTATACATGAGGGTTCGAAGCAGCCATTGCGACCTCCATTGCGATTTGCGCATATTTCGAGCACTCGTTATGCATACATATGAGTAGGATATCTCATGTTCATAATTTCAGGTATCATAAAAACCGTCACCGGATACTATTCCACAGGTAATGCACCGATTATCATCAGCAGCCGATTGAGCAGATTGGGGTTGTCGTACACCACGAGCGCAATGCCATTTCGCGCGCGCGTGAGACCTTGATACAAGAGTCTGCGATACCGATGTTTGGATACGGGCGTTTGGGCAGCCACGAGCCTACCTCGCACGTCCACCTCAAACTGAGGGCCAATCGCCATCACGACCTTGCCAAACTCCTGGCCCACCACGTCGTATGCCGTAGGGCTCTGCGGCAGGCCATCGTCCCTACGCTCGCCACTCGTCGGACCGTTTGGCAAGCCAATATATGAGTAGCCCTCCACCACAAATACCTGTGCAGCATCCCAAGCCTGCATCTCATTGGCGGCATAGGCTACCTTTACGTTTCTTATGGGGGTTGCAGGCGCATTCCCATGCAAGCCAAACAACGTACGCACGAACCCGTCGAGCTCGCGATTCGTTCGAATCCTCTGCGAAAGCGAGTACACGCTCACCTGGGAAAATGCAGCACGAACCACGTCCTCAACCGTCGCACCGGCATCATCCTCCACCAGTCTTTGTCGTCGGTCAAGTGAGACGTACAGCGGAATACACCGGGTAACGGCGACACGTACGATCTCTTTGAGCTGAGCCACATGCATGCGCTGCGCCTCATCGATCAAAATCGCCGAACACGACTGCAGGCTCTTCGTCGTAAGCGATCGAGCCGCCAACACCTTGAATCCATCCTGCTGTTCGTTAATCCTTCTGTGTCCCTCACAAAGGTTTCCACAATGGATTACGCAGACACGCTCCCGAGCGTCCATGCTGCGCGCCATGTCGTAGAGCAACAGCGTCTTGCCCGTTCCCGCACTTCCGTACACCACAAAGGCAACAAGTCCCTCATCCTGCGCCACCACCGACTCAATAAAGTCGGTCTTTATCATCTCCTGTTGGTTGGTAAGGAAGTACGCACCCTGCAAGAACTTCCTCGTGTCGTTGAGAGGGGACACGAGATAATTGCTCACGTCAAAGAGTTCCTCAACGCATCCGGCATACGGCACCCCCTTTGCTGCAAGCACTGAGGCAAGCCTGTTCATCTCGACCTTGCACACGGTACCATCTGCCGTGCGCTCGTACAGCAATCCAACGCTCGACACATAGGTGAAGGTACGCACCTTCCTCCGTAGCGGTGCCAGATAATACCGGGTTCGCCTGAGCTGCGTGGCAATCTTCTCGATGCCCACGTCTTCACTTTTGAGCTCGATGTCAATCACCATGCGGTCGGTAATCCTGAGCAGGTCGAACTCGCGACTAATCTGGGGGATGGCAAAAGAGTATACAAACCCCTCATAGCAGAGCGGATCTTTGAGTCCGCACTCGTCGAGCCGTTGCACAAGGCTCAACATGGACTCAATCTCGTGCACGCGCACCTGTCCAAGAGGTTCATCGCGCTCGCACAACTGTGCCTCGTACGCCGCAACACGGCACGGAGGCACCAAGGCAAGACCCTTCGCAAGAAGCAAGAGGTTGGCAGGCTTCATAATGCGGTTCCCCTCTCAACACTACGTCGTCGTTATCATTATGCCATCCGTGCTGTCGGCAACAGTTTGCTGATGGTCCAACACCTACCGAGCCGTATAATCACGTTAAGCTCACGGCAAGGAGGTGTGCGCATGCGCGTTGTTCCGCCTAGGCAGGTCGCTGTCCTGAGTATCGCCAATTATGACAGCATCTGCAGTACGTATGGTTCCCATGCAGGCGAGCAAGCTATTGCTAGCCTGAGGGAGTTCGCCATACGCAACGGCGTCGACCCCGGGTACATGCGCCGCTTTGGCAATAACACCCTCTTGCTTCGCTTGGACGACCTTCCACGCGACAAGTTCCTCTCGGTCATATGCAGTATGGCAGACCAGGTACAGGATTACGTTGTGCCGGACTACAAAGACGCAAGACCCGTTGTGCGCGTAGGGGCCATGAGCGAGCGGGCACTCCGCTCGTTTGTAAACGACGCCGCCTCCGATCTGCTTGCCTACATGAACCATGTTGATTGCCGCGCTGCCTTTCTTGCAGGAGATGAGCTCGACATTTGGCAGAAGCTCAATACAACCGGCGTCGAATTGCTTTCGCACGAGCAGCTCAAGCACATCGACCCGTTTACGGGACTCCTTACCATCGATCGCTTCTTCTCGCTGTTGCAAGAGATTGTTGAGGCACAGGAATCCTTTAACACCGATATCACGGTTCTTTACTTGGACATCGACGACTTTAAGTCGTTCAACCGTGCATTTGATCACGACGCGGGAGACGAGCTGTTGCTGTTCGTGGCCAATAAGATTGCCAAGGCGTTTCCCACCGACATCGTCGCACACCTTACGGTGGATCGTTTTGCCGTTGTGAGCGACTCGTCGGACGTCGTGCGCAAGTGTGCCGCGCTCCATGAGCAAACCAGGTCGTTTAGGGAGGCATTTGCGCCAGAACTCAAATGCGGTGCGTTTGTCTTGGAGAAGGAGGTCCGCTCTGCGCATATTGCACTCGACTGTGCCAAGCTCGCCTGCGAGAGCATAAAGGGCCGCTTTGATGTCGCCTATCGCTCTTTTGACGGCGATCTTAAGGAGCGCTTCTTTACCCGTCGCTATGTGGCACGCCATGCAGAAGAAGCCGTGCACGACAACTGGATACGAGCGTTTGCTCAGCCTGTGGTATGCACAAGCACGGGAAAGCTGTGCGGATTCGAGGCTCTGGCGCGCTGGGACGACCCAGAACGTGGCATTCTCTCGCCCGCTATTTTCATTCCCACTCTTGAGGATGCCCATCTTATCCACAAGCTCGACGCCTGCATGGTGGACGAGGTTTGTCATTATTTGAGTGAATGCCAACAGCAGGGCGAGGAAGTTGTGCCCGCAAGCATCAACCTCTCGCGCTTGGACTTCCAGCTGTGCGATGCACTCGAGATGGTAATCTCCTCATGCAAACGGTGGAACATACCCTATGACCTCCTGGCCATTGAGGTTACTGAAAGCGCACTCAACGACAGATCCGACTTGCGCGCCGAGATGGACCGCTTTCGCGCCGCAGGGTTTGAGGTGTGGATGGATGACTTTGGATGCGGATACAGCTCGCTCAACCTGCTCAAGGATTATGAGTTCGACGTGCTCAAGGTTGACATGGAGTTCCTGCGAGACCTCGAGGTCAACGAACGTTCCAAGACCATCGTCGCATCGGTCATTTCCATGGCCAAGCGATTGGGTATTCGCACCTTGGTGGAAGGCGTGGAAACAACCGCACACCACGAGTTCCTACGCAGTCTTGGTTGCGACATGATGCAGGGATATCTGTTTGGCAAGCCGCGACCACTGGCCATTGGCGCTTTGTGAACACCTGCAAAAGTGACGAACGATTACGTTAGGTAACGGTTGCGCAGCGTTTCCAGAGCTGAGGCGTCGAGGCCAAACTCCATGGCAAAGTACTCCTCACGCGAAAAACATGACCCATCGGCTGTGGCGAACAGCGTCTTGAGGTTGGCTGCCGATACACCGTTTGCCTCGCGCCACACACTCAAATCGGAAGCAGGCACCCATGATGGCAGCTTCGCGGGCGGATTGTTGATTATGGAAGCACGGTACTCGTTGGTGAGCAAGAACTCACCGACAATGGTCTTGTCGGGCACACCCAAGAGCGAGAGCAGCATGGCGGCACAAACGCCAGTGCGGTCCTTGCCGGCGGTGCAGTGCATGTAGAGCGGAGCCTTGCCCGCCACAAACCTCTCAACAAGCGCATGCAGGGCAGGGTTGTTGTGTGCCATACCCGCATACAGCGTTGGCATGAGCTGCGAGGGGTCGTCCAGCTGCTCGTTAAGGCGAACAATGCCCGCAGGAGAAAAGTCCACCTCTTCGCCACTTGCATCATACATGCCCGCAATGCGCACGTATTCAGCCCCCTCCGGCACGTAATCGGCATTCCCTTGAGCCTCGGCCTCGGAGCGGAGGTCGAAGACGAGCCTAAGCCCCATCCCGTCAATGAGCACGCGCTGCTTTGGCGTTAGGTTCGTAAGCACGGCACCGCGGTACAAAAGACCATGGCGCACAACGCGTCCGTCTGCCGCGCGCAAGCCCCCAAGCTCGCGCACACCCATCTCAAGCGGGAATCCAGCCACATAACCAGGCGTTGCGGTGAGGTCCATAACCGTCCTTTACTCGAAGCCATCTCGTAGGTATTGTCACACAGAATAACGTCCCGAATCTCTAAAACGCTCGCCATCGACCCCTTGCTAGAATAGAGCCCAACCTCTTCATAGCCCGAAAGGAACCCGCTGTGTGCCCGTCGTCCAAGCTCCTTGACACCATATCCACGGTCGTGGTCTTGTTTGTCCTGTTTTCCTTTGCCGGCTGGCTCTACGAGACCATCGAGAACGTCTTCTCGTTTGGTGGGTTGTACCTGCGCGAGGCATTCATGCTGCCGTGGTGTCCCATCTACGGCATTGGGGGCCTCATAATCGTGGCAGTGCTCGAACCCGTTCGAAAGGCCCTTGCACGGCGATGCTCCAAAGGCGCTGAGCTTGTGATTGTCGCGGTAGGCATCTATGCGCTCACGGCGCTTGTTGAACTCGCGGGGAGCTATGCATGCGAGGCGATTATGGGCAAGGTGCCCTGGGACTATTCTCACGCCTGGCTGAACTTTGACGGACGCATTGCGCCACAATACACGCTTCGATTCGTCGTGCTCGGACTCGTGGCGTTGTACGGCGTATACCCCACGGTCGCGCGCTGGGCACAAGCACAGCCGCGTCGGGTTCGTACTACGGCACTTGCACTCGTGCTCTTGCTTGCAGCGGACTGCCTCTTGCAGTCTTTGGACGTATGGGGCCCGGTAAAGGAAGCGCTCGTGCCCTTAGGCATACGGCACTGGTAGCAGGCATCCAAGGGGAACAGGTTCCTACGAATAAAAAGAATCAGGCCGTCGGGCGGAAGGAGTTCCCGACGGCCTGGGCCCTGTTGGGGCGGTCGCACGCCTGGCCGCGCGCGAACAAGGAAGGAAGGGGTGACGTGTTCACTTC
>JAFWMI010000279.1 GCA_017513965.1 Atopobiaceae bacterium | reverse complement strand
GAGGAGCCGCGCACGAGGAGCGAGATACAGAGGTTCCTCGGAATCAGTTCGAGGCGATACATGCAGTTGGAGATTTTGCAGCCCCTCCTCGACGACGGCCGTCTCGTCCAGACCATCCCCGACAAGCCGAGAAGCCCCAACCAGCGCTACGTCAGGGCCTGATCACCGAAACGGAAATACCGAGCGTATCGTCGGAAGGATGACCACATGTACGTCTCCGAGCTGAGGCTCTACGACTTCAGGCAGTTCAAGTCGGTCGACGGGAAGCCCGGTCTGGAGGTTCGCTTCCATCCGGGGCTGAACGCCTTGGTCGGGGAGAACGGCTCGGGCAAGACCACGGTCGTCGACGCGATGAGGTACGTGCTGCTCACGCAGAGCGGCGAGTTCGTCAGGCCGACGGAGGACGACTTCAACGTCCGGGCGGACGGGGTCTCCGTGCGTGAGCTCAGGATAGAGTGCGTCATCGCCGGCCTGGGTGCCAACGAGGCGAAGAACTTCATCGAGTACCTCACGGTCGAGGGACAAGGCGAAGAGGCATGCTACTCCCTGCGACTCTACTACCGCGCGTGGCGAGAGGGCAACAGAGTGTTCACCGACCTCCGCGTCGGTGACAGAAGTGATGGGGCGAAGCTCGACGGGAGGGCTCGAGAACTGCTCAGGGTCGTGTACCTCAAGCCCTTGCGGGATGCCGAGAGGGAGATGAGCGCGGGCCGAAGGTCCCGCCTCTCGCAGATTCTCCTGAGCCACCCCGCATTCAGGGGTCGGGATGGTCACCCCATGGTGGCGGCATTCGACGGAGCGAATAAGGAAATCGAAAGATACTTCTCCGAGAATCCCTCCGGCAAGGAGGTCATGGGCACCATAAGGTCAAACTTGAGCGCCTTCCACGGGAGTGCGGACAACCGTGAGGCGAGCATACGGGTCTTGGATGCTCAGCTGAGATCCATACTCGAGGGTCTCTCGCTTACGGTCGGCGAGGCAAACCCGGGGCTCGGGGAGCTCAACCTGCTGTTCATGGCGGCTGAGCTGCTTCTCCTGAAGGCAAGCGAGGAGGGCGGCATGAGGACTGCGCTTGTCGAGGAGCTCGAGGCCCACCTTCATCCGCAGGCGCAGCTCCGGCTCATAGAGTTCCTGCAGAGGGACTATGGCGACCACGGCTCTCAGGTCATCATCACGACGCACAGCCCGGTGCTCGCCTCCAAGATTAATCTCAAGAGCCTGATACTTCTGAAGGGCGGTGGGGGCTTTGACATGGCTCCGGGTAGGACGAAGCTTAGCCCTGGGGACTACCTCTTTCTGCAGCGGTTCCTCGACGCGACGAAGGCCAACCTCTTCTTCGCCAAGGGGGTCATCATGGTCGAAGGAGATGCCGAGAACATACTGATGCCCGCTTTGGCCGAAGCCATCGGCTGCCCGCTCGAGAGGTATGGCGTCTCCATCGTGAACGTAGGGAGCACGGCCTTCCTGCGCTATGCGGGCATCATGTCGCGGGCTGACGGAAGGCCGATGGGGGTGCCGGTGTCCGTGGTGACCGACTGCGACGTCAAGCCCTATGATGTGGACGAGAAAACCAAGGAGCGCCATTTCAGAGCCAAGCCTCAGGAGTCACGTCAAGCCGTTGCGAGAAAAGAGGAATACTACAGAACACATTGCGGCGGGACGGATATAAAGGCCTTCGTCTCTCCAAGGTGGACGCTCGAGTACTGCCTTGCCTTGAGCTGTCTGAGCGAGCACTTGCTGAAGGCCATCCACTATGCGAAGAAGATTCGCAATAGTGACGCCAACCCGCTGGACGCGGAGAAGATCAGAGGCGCAGACGAAAGCGCAAAGAAAGTTTGGGAGGACATCCAGTCGCTCGACAGCGACGAGGAGCGGGCGTATCGGATATACGACACGATGCTCGATAGGGGCGGCAAGAGCAAGCTCAAGGCCATGGTCGCCCAGTGCCTGGCTGCGGCGATGAGGTTCGATGCGTCTGATGTCCCTGCTGGACGTGGGCGTGAGTACATGTTCGACCTCGACATTCTCCGTGCGTCGTCCGATGACTCCAAGACGAACAAGGTTAAGCAAGAGCTGGAGGAAGACCCCTACATCAGATATCTGGTGAACGCCATACGACACGCTTGCGGACTCCAACTGATTATGGAGCAGACGGATGGCTGACCTGTCAATCTCGGATGCCGAAATCGAGGGTGTGGAGAGGCTGCTCCTTCCCAAGGGGCGTCATTTCGACGACGAGTCGAGGGCGGTAATCCGAAGGTGGGAGACGGTTGACGTCGTGGCGTGCCCCGGCAGCGGCAAGACGACTGTGCTTCTTGCGAAGCTAAAGCTGCTGGCCGATAGGATGCCCTTGGAGGGAGGGGTCGGAGCCTGCGTGCTCTCGCACACGAACGTGGCCGTGGACGAGATAGGGTCGCGATTCCCCTCACACGCGAGTCGGTTGCTGGGGCATCCGAACTACGTGGGCACGATTCAGTCGTTTGTCGACAGGTTCCTTGTCGCTCCGTATTTCATGTGGCGGTATGGCGTATCGGTGCGACCGGTAGATGACGACACCTTCAACGAAATGCTCTATCGAGCCATATGCGCGGAGGGCTGCCATGAGTTGGTGGCCCTCATCAGGAACCATAGCAGGCGTTCCGGCAGGGGGCTTGACGAGTGCGGAGTGATTGGCACCCTGCATGTTGATGACTCCGGCGCCTTGGTCGGTAGGGGAAAGACGATTGCCAGACCACAAGCTCCATCGGCCATCCAGTTCGCAAGGTCGGTCAATCGCCTGCTCAGTGAGGGCGGCGTGATTCGCTATGCTGACGCGTATCGATATGCTAGCAAGGCCCTCGATGAGATGCCCGGAGATTATGCCGCGCTCCTGAGGGCGAGATTTCCCTACGTGTTCGTCGACGAGTACCAGGACTGCGGCCAGGAGCAGCGTGCCATCATCGGCGCGGTGTTCGGCGCGGTGGGGTGCCACGTCATGTGCATAGGCGACCCCGACCAGGCTATTTACGCATCGTATCGTGACGGAACTACGGACTGGGTAGCCGGGCCGAACTCGTGCAAGATCAGCGGCTCGAACCGCTACGGGCAGCGGATAGCGGACGTGCTCTCACCCCTTAGGGTCGATGGGTCCAGAATCGTCTCGGCATGCGGCGAGAAGGGCCTGGCACCGGTTCTCATCGTGTATGACGAGAGCTCGATAGGGGGAGTTCCAGCGCGCTTTGCCGCCATCCTGAAAGAGAGGGGTCTCGATACTCCGGATGCGGTGGTCAAAGCGATCGGCTTTATAGGAAGCGCCGACACCAAGGGAACGAGCGTGGGCAGCTATTGGGACGGCTTCGGCAAGACGAGGAGGGTGAGGCGGCCCGGTTACTGGGACATGGTCGCGGAGGTGGACAGGCACCTCGCCTCCGGGGCTGTCTACCGAGCCGAACCTGCCGTGCGCAGACTCCTGTGCGAGATGCTCTGGCATGCTGGTGTCAGGGAGACGAGGTCCGGAATGAAGATAACGCCCGCGTCCATTCGTGGGCTGCTCGGCGATTGGTATTATGACCGCATGCTCGAGCTGTCAGCCTCTGGCGGCGAGGATCTAGGAAAGGTGGACCACGAGGTCCGTTGCATGCTGGCAGACTGGGCGGGCCCGGCTCGCTGCGATGATCTGCTCGGCAAGCTGCCTCCGTATTTCATGGAGCGCATCGAGGGAGACGGTTGCTACGCGCCCAACCAGAACGTCTACGTCGATTCCCCCACCGGAGTTCGGATAGAGTTCGACACCGTGCACGGCGTCAAGGGGGAGACTCACGATGCAACGCTCTATCTGGAGACCGAGACCCACGGGGCCTCGGACATTAAGCGTGTCCTGCAGCTGTGCGGAATCGGAAGGAAGACGAGGATTTCGGACCTCCACAGGTACTGCAGGAAAGTCGTCTACGTTGGTCTGAGCAGGCCGCGAAAGCTGCTGTGCGTCGCGGTGAGGTCGGAGACGTACGAGTTTGGCAAGGACGCCATTAACGGTTGGGAGATCGACGATATGCGGCATTGAGCCAAAAGGCTCCGGAGGCACTGCTTGGCGTCCAGCTCGGCAGCTGCGGACTTCACTCATACCTATTCCGACATTCTAAAACCAGCTGGCATGAACGGGGCTGTGGGCACGCTGCCGATGGCGGTATTGCCTGCCCCACCCTAGTGAGCCTTCTCACGTGGATGGGACAGGTAAGCCAGATGAGCCGGATGAGCCAGCTTATCCCCCTAGCACGTCGCGCGCCCAGCCGCCGCACTTCACGGTGAGGATGATCTCCAGGATGCATGCCGCCGTGATGGAGGGGATCATCTCGCCGTCGCCGCCCATCACGAAGCTCGTGGCGATGGACATCTGCAGCAGCGTGGGAAAGAGCTTTACCACGAAGCTGAGCGCTGCGTAGCCGAGCACGAGCGCCGCGTGGTTGCGCAGGAAGCCGACGACCATCTGCCTCGTCTCGTCTATGCCCAGAAGCGCCAGCGGTATGGGGCTCATCGTCGCCATGAAGTACAGCTGCATGCCGCGTCCCCACACGACGACTGTGGAGATGATCGTCGCGACGTCCACGAGCACGGAGCATATGAGCGCCGAGACGAGCATGGGCCGAGCCCTGCCCGGCGAACAGCCCTTCGAAGGAGGTGGGGATGGTGGCCTGCGCCATGTAGTTGACTCTGCGTACGATGCCGTCGATCATGCCCTGCGTGCCGTCCTTGACGGCGTCCTCGATGATGCCCGCGTGGGCTGGCACGGCGACGAGGATGGAGGCCAAGAGCAGGAGGCGGTCACTCGCAAAGCCCTACCCCATGTGGGAACCTTTCCGTCCAGCGCCTCGCCGAACCAGTCGACGATGTGTGTAGCGATGCCCATCACCTGCCCCCTTCCTCGACGGAGAGCGACCCGCCGTCCATGCCGATGACGAGCGTGACGTTCGAGGCACGCTGGTCGTCCAGCTCGAAGAAGAGCCCGTGCGTCCTCTCCTCGTGGTCCTCCTCCACGACCCTCGTCCACGTGGCAGTGGTCGCGGCCGGACGCCAGAGGGCGCACTACTCGGCCATCGCGGCCTCGGCCGCCTCCCTGGTCGTGCCGCGCGTCTCGAGCACAGCATCGTCGGGGCCGTCCAACGCGACCTCCTTGAGGGCGGGGAGAGCGTGAGCGCCGAGCCACCGCAGACGGAGGGGCGCTGGAAGGTGGCGTATGCGCCCGCGTCCCCGCCCTGCGGCACCGTGAGCGCGGCGATGTCGGTCCATTCTGAGGTGTCTAGGCAGAGCGTGGTGACGGTCGAGGTGGCGCCCTCGTCCGTGACGCTCTTCCTCTGAGCGAGTCCGATGGTCGTTTCCATCTTTGGTTCCTTTCCGTCGCGGGGGTGAAGATTCCCCCTCGCCGCACGCGCAACGACGGGGCATGCGACACATGTGTGCTACCATTTCGTCCCAGAGGCGAGCCTTCTGGTCCGTCCTTTTCGTCGCTCCGCCCGTGGCCGGGACGTCGGCATGGAGATCCGCGCAAGCGGTGCCGGCTCCCCTGGTGGCCATGGGCGGCCTTTTCCCTCCTACGGCGGTATCGCCAGCACCATCGACACACCTCCCTATCCCAAGAGCTCGAGTGCGGACGACGCCTCCTGCGGCCCGAGCGTCGAGCGCACGTCGGCCCCGACGAGCCACTCTGCCATCTCTGCCGCGTCGAGGTCCCTGAGCGTCAGCCCTCCGTCTTCGGTCGCGCCTGCCCCCGAGGTAGACGGTGGTTGCGCAGTTGCCGCGTATGGTCGCCGCTCCCTCCTTACCGTAGACCTCCTCCAGTTGCGATGTGTTCTGAAGCATGATGGCGACGTCGTTGTAGCGGCTGCGCACCACTGCGATGGTCTGGACGAACGAGCCGAGCTTGCCTATGTTCTTGAAATCGTCGAAGACGATGGAGACCGGTCTGTGTAGCTTGCCCGAGTTTTGGGCGCCTTCCGTGGTCATGGGCAGGTAGATGGCCTGCCACATCATAATCAAGAGCAGGGCGTTGAGGTTGTCGTTGAAGTTCGAGCTCACGGCAAAGATGACGCGTGGCGGGAGCGTGCGCCCCTACTCGTCCTCCACCTGGCCCAGGCCTCGAGGTGGATCTCGTCGCGCCTGTCCCCCGGCCGCGAGGAGCCGCAGCACGTCGGGCGCGGAGGGGTAGGCGAGGCGCGTGTGGCTGCTGACAGTGTGGTGTTTTTGGATCTCGTGCAGTACCCTCCGGTGTCGGAGGAGCGAGGTGATTCTGCGCTCAGGCCCTCCGATAGTGGCTTTGTCTGTCCCTGACGGCAGACATTCGTCGCTTGATGCCCGCTGGTATGGGCGCGAGCTACGAACCGGTTGTGCCCAAAGACGGGCTCCCGCACCGTGGTCCTGCCGAAGCATGGCGTGCCTGCCAACGACACGCCTTTCGAGTTTCGCTCCAGCGACGAATATGACTCGTATAGTATGCTCCAGACGCATTGGTGATTACAAGAAGGTCACTAGTGATCGACCAAGCCGAACTGCCTGAAGAACGGGTCGCGGGCGATGCGCCAGTCGGAGTCCACCTTCGTGGCCCTGATGTCGCCTGCGACGCGCATCTTGCGGAGCCTGCGGGCGCTCGCGACGCCTGCACCCTCCGCCTGCCTCACGGTGAGCATGAGGGCAGGAGGGTGACGATCACCTCTGCTGGCAGGCTGTAGTCGATCTTCTTGCTTTGCATGAAATGTCACTCCCTGAGCCGTTACGCCGACCTCGCGACACCTCAGCCCTTGGTAAAGCTAGCAGGAATGGCGATAAAAAGGCTAGCTAGATGGCACTAAAACTTGTGGAATTAATGATAGCGTAGGAGGCACATGCCGTCCTACGGCGTCTCTGATGGCACCTTAAAGATTAGAAAAATGATGCAATTTCGCCAGAACGCTTGGTTCGGGTCTTCGGACGGAGACACGTGGGGACACAGGGGGACGCCTTGGCCGCATCCCGAACGGCCATCTCGAGCGCTGCGGCCGTCCTGTACCTCATGCCTGCCCTCCGATTTCCATCATGGTTACGTCCACGCCCGTCTCGGCTGCGAGCACCTCCAGCGTTCCCGCCGGCACACCCCACCTGCCAACGCTCCCCACGAAGAGCTCCGCGAGCCGCGCGTGGTCGAAGTCAGCCCTCGACAGGCGCCTTTCTGCGCCAGCGAGGACATTGGCCACGAGCGAGGGGTCCTCCCCGTCGAGTGAGAGGTCAAGAACGGTGCGCTCCGCCCTCGTGACGGGCGTGCCAAACCTGAACGTGACGTCGCGCTCGTCCACGCGCCTCACGGCGGCCGACATGCCGGGAAACTTGGAGCGTATGAGGTGCGGCGCGTACATCCGGCAGGGGTAGGGGTGTAGATCCCCGATTCCCAGCGCGAAGGCTGCCGTCGCGCCGCCCACGACGATGCCGTCCCACCTGCCCATGCGCTCGTGTGTGAAAGAGGCAGGTGCGGTGAGCTTCCAGAGGGCGGCGGCTAGGTCGAGCTCGCTTGGCGCCGTCCCGACGAGCCGGTATGCGCCGCGTACGACGCGCTCGAGCCTGCCCGCGCGCATGGCGTGGGAGAGCGCGTCCCTGGGAACGCCGAGCCTAGCGGCCTGGGCGGCGGTGAAGACGCCGCCCTCCGACTGCACGAGCTCCGCTATGGTCGATATGTGACTCTCTCGTGACATGGCAGTATTGTATGAAACAATCATGCAAAGTTAACATGTCGAGAGAGCTTGGCTGAATCGGATGGTCCTACGCCGGCATGCGGAAGTGCTTGCCTTCGGGGCCTCGCCGGTGTTCTCCTTGAGCCCGTCTTCGTACATGGACTTCTCCCAGGCGTAGAGGTCGTTGGCGGAGAGAGGTCGTAGAGCTTTGTGTTGCCGGCCTCGGTTCCGATGAGGTGGGAGAGCGCCGCCCGGTAGCCGCTCCTCGTGCCCTCCTTCACGTGCAGCAGGTCGAAGTACTCCTTCGCGTAGTCGTAGAGCGTGGCGTCGTAGCGGGGCGTCTCGGGTTCGACCACCTCCTTTGCGATGAGCTCATCGAACCACTTGCGGAGGGAGTCTTCGGCGGCACCCTTGCCGCGGTTGTCCTGCTTCACGACCTTGCCATCCGCGTCGGTTTTGTCTGGGTAGCACCGGACGCCGGTTGAGCGATGAATCCTCCTCTGCATGCCGTCCTCCTGCTAGCTGACAACTGCCCTCCACTGGTTGCGATGCTTCTGCACAAAACCTCGACTGTACTCTCCCATAATGTCCTCCCGTCGGAAACTACCGATAACCGCAATGTACGTGAATTGATGATACGGGGCCTTAAATGTGACCTATTTGAGGTCTTGGTGGGGTCTGAAAACAGAACAGCCCCCATGTCATGTGTTCGCACATTGTCTCTTGAAGTACGCAAAATGCCTGTTAAAACACCATATCGATGACCGCGTTGTCGCCTGTTGTCTATTGACAAACGCCCATATAGTATCGTTCGGGACCTTGAAGCTGCTGGTTCGAATCCAGTCGTCCCGACCACGATTACGCGGAACCGCTGGGAGACCAGCAGTTCTTTTCGTTACTTAGATAGTCGTGGGCTATGGCGCGTGCCGTTGCCGTCCGCTCGGCATGACCTAAACTCGCCACGAAAAAGCTCGGTTACCGAGACCTCGCCTGTGGACGCTCCCCCCACTCGGAGAGCGTCATCGGAGCCATGTGTATCCTCACAAACCAGACGGGTTCTTCGCATCTGATTGCACCGTGTAATCCAAAGCTGCCTAAAGCCTCTGCAGATAATCGCCTCGAATGGTGAGGACCTTTCGTAGCGCGATGGCCAACGCGTACAACCTTCCGTCTGCGCTGCCCTCACTGCGATGATGGAGCGGGCACTCTTGACGAGATGTGACATCATCAATAGTATGTACGGTGATATACCGTACAATAGGAGCAGTCATGGCAACCACAACACTCGGCCCCAAGACGAGCCGCATCGACATACGCATGTCAGACGAGCAGAAGCGTCAAATTGAGGAGGCAGCTGCCCTGAACGGCCTCAGCGTCTCTCAGTGGTCGCTCGGGCAACTGCTTGCCTCAGCGCGCGAGCAGATCATCGCCTCAAACGTCGTGCATCTCTCCACCGAGGCGTTCGACGAGTTCGCACGGCTTCTCGACGAGCCCGTCGATCCCACCTTCGCTGAGCTTCTCTCCGAGGAACCCGCATGGGAGGAGTGACGTTCAGCAAGCCACGACAGCTTGGGCCAGACGATACGATTGAAGGCTTTTCCTGTGGCGTTAGTGTGGTAGACGACTGGCTTCATACGAGGGCACGGGGTGCCCGCAGAGCGGGGACTGCCGTCGTGTACGTCTCATTTTGTGAAGGGGGTCTTGCGGGCTTCTACACACTGAGTTCACAGTCAATGGCACGAAGTAGCATCGGGGGCTGGCTTGCGAGGAATGCACCGTCGCAAATCCCCGTCATCCTGCTTGGTATGCTGGGCGTGGACACACGTTGGCATGGGGAGGGGCTTGGCCATAGCCTGCTTGTCGATGCGGCACAACGCGCCTCGGCCGTCGCGCAGTCCATCGGGGCCCGAGCGCTCGTCGTCGACCCTGTGGACGATTCCGCTCGCGCCTTCTACGTCCGCCATGGCTTCCGTCCCATACCGGGGAGCAACCGTCTCTTTGCAAAACTGTCATCCCAAGAGGGGTAGCCGTCGGCGTGACATCCGTCATGGTCAAGCTCGCGAACAACGCCTGTTACCTGATGGAAGGGACAATACTCGACGGAAACGGTCGATGCTGACAAAACCGCAGGTAAAATACCGAAAAATGACTTAACGGCCAGAACGATTAAGCCCATCTTTGACCGCTGGAGCTTTTTCGGGACTGTGAGGCCGCTGGTTCGAACCCAGTCGTCCCGGCCACGATTCTTCGAAAGTCAGAGGATTGTTCCTCTGGCCTGTTTTTGGTTTACGGACTGCTTGCGGTCTATGGATTGCAGGTGGTCTGTCAAAGTGCCACCTTGCAGATTACAATCGAGCGAATGGCTTGTACTTGCAAGGATGGCACTTGGCGTTGTAGCGCCTCTTGTCGAGCATCCTGCACTGGCGTACGCGTAGGTCGAAAGCGGATTCGCCTCGCCCGACCACGGGACAGCGCTCCGTTGTCCGGGTTCGATCCCACAAGAGCACCATGTGTCGTCGCCCGTCAATCGCGCGTGCTGTAGGATGGGCGGGTGAGATTGGGGGACCACGCACACATAGCCATCACGGAGACGCACGAGTTCGAGGCTGGACAACTTCAAGATCTCTTCCTCTCAGCTCCGTCTTTAGCATTCTTCGCTGGGGATATCGTGGCTGCGATCGTACTCGGGCTGCATGATGCGGTTGAAGTCGAGGAAGAGAATGTTCGTGTGCCCGCCTTGGTATGCATCTTTTGCGCTCATACGGTCTCATTCTCCCACGCAGCTGGCGGTCTCTGGGCAAGTTACAGTCATTCGAAAAGACTAAGAATATTAAGTCGTTTGTGGTAGAATAACGTGAGTCCATGGCAGACGTTATGCGCGACACAAAAGGGGATGTGTCGGGTTTTCCATATGCCTGCCACTAGGGAGCGGAGAAGGTATGGGATACCAGGAATCATTTAGACCGATTAGCCATCTTGCGGAGGCGGCAGGAATAAAGAGGGCGATTGATGATTACAAGGACAATCCTCATATTCCCGACTACTGCGTTTATTATTGCGCGACACGTAGTAAAAGCACAGGCGAGTTGTATGCGTGTATTGGTGGGCAGCGTTGTAGGGTGCACATCGTTGCCGGAATAGATATCGATGATTGCTTTCCGTACGACGAGAAGTACTCAGACTATTATGAGGACTTGAACGAGCCCTTGGTCGAAGAGGCTGCGCGCGAACGTCCAGACTTGGTTGAGCAAGCATATCAGGCGGTTGCCGCAGCTTTTGAACGTGCAGCGGAACGGGGGCGAGAATGGGAGAGAGAGCTTCGCGAGGAGGCAATCGCACAATGGCCAACCGTGGCTAAGCTGTTTAGGAAACATGGTCCCATGCCATTAAGCTTCTTTGAGAGGCACCCACTGTTTGCTGGCCACTTTATGCATAACGTTATGGTTGACTTGGAAAAACAAGGATTGGTGAAATGCGAAGGGCATTTCTATGCAGACGATTTATGGCTTACGGACAAGGCACTCGGGATGCTTGGTATCGATGGCCCACCACCTCGCAAGAGCGATGAGGAGTGGCTTATTACCCTGCTCGACGAGAATGGAGAAATGAGTTCGAGGAACCTCTCGAATCAATCGGGCATGAGTGTTGCGCGTGTGCGTTCGGAGCTACGCAAGCTTATCAACAGAGGTTGCGTTGTTCCCATGGGAAACGGAAGGGCTAGGAAGTACCGACTTGCGGAGAAAGACAGCGCTCTGGTTGGGTAGCCGTGTAACTCTTTCGTCCTAATCGAACTTAGCAGGAAGTAACGATACAACACGCGCCTCCAAACGCAAGACCGGTAAGTCAAGACTCTACTCCAATGCGCTTTATTCTTTACGCTTTAACATTGATAATGGATAGCGCAATACGTAATTTGCTGTGAAATGAGTGCCGTCTGCGCACGCATTGACTTAGGGACAAATCTCACAAGGTCTTTCGAAAGGTCCCTGTACGTTTGATTGGCGTCAACATGAATAATTGCGATTGACGCGGCAACCATTGCAACGGCTGTGTTTCAATGGTTGGCTATACTGTTTGGAAAACGTATCCTATCGACTGAAAACAACGGAGCACAGTCATAAACCGAACGACAAGAAAGCTGGTTCCATGGGCAACCTTACGCGCAGGTCTCTCCTAACCCTATCCGCACTCTCACTGGCGAGCCTTGCGGCTTGCGGCTCCAATCAGGGAAGCGCTTCTGGGGATACCGATACCCTCACTTGTGGCATGACCCAGGACATCGACTCGATGGACCCCGCGAAAGCGGAGTCGGCTGCCACACGTGAGTTGCTCTTCAACGTCTATGATGGCCTCATTAAGCCCGACACTGAGGGCAATCTCAATCCTGCGGTCGCCTCGGAGTTCTCGGTCTCGCCAGACGGTGCCGTCTACTCGTTTACGCTGCGGGATGGCGTCAAGTTCCACAACGGAGCGACGGTTACGGCCGAGGACGTTAAGCACTCAATTGAGCGCTATCGCGACACGACAACGGGGGGATCTTTGGTGGGTGCCTTCGCTGCCGTTGACCACGTGAAGATTGTAGATGCTTCTCACGTTGACGTCGTGCTCAAAGAACCAGACACCGACTTCTTGGCATATTTCACCATAGGTATCACGCCCGCCTCGATAGCAGATGTTGAGGCCGAGCCCGTAGGCTGTGGCCCATACATGTTCTCCTCGCGATCTCCGCTCGAGAACGTCGTGCTCAAGAAGTTTGACGATTATTGGGATGCTGCGGGGGCGGCGCACATACCGACCGTTGTCTTTAAGGTAACAACCAACACCGACTCCATTGGTATGGAACTCGCTGGCGGGTCGCTCGACCTCTTCTATAGGATACCCGAGGCGCAGCTCAAGCCGCTCTCCAAGGACTCCTTCACCATCTATGAGGGTGGTATGAACCTCGTGCAGGCGCTTTATCTCAACAATGCGGTGAAGCCGTTCGACGACGTCCGCGTTCGTAAGGCGCTCGCCTATGCCATCAATCCGCAGCAGATTATGGACTATGTTTCTGGAGGTAAGGGCACACAGGTGGGGTCCAGCATGTATCCTGCCTTTGCCAAGTACTTTATGCCCGAGCTCAACGATATCTACGCGCAAAATGTCGACCGCGCCCGTAAGTTGCTCGACGAGGCCGGGCTCAAGGACGGCTTTTCCTTTATCATCCAGGTTTCCAACGCGCACCCACAGCACATAGAGACCGCGCAGGTAATAAAGGAGCAGCTTGCGGCCATCGACGTTGACGTCAACATTCAGCAGATAGAGTGGTCGAGCTGGCTCTCTGACGTCTACACCAAGAGGGAG
Organism: Atopobiaceae bacterium; assembly: GCA_017513965.1. Taxonomy (GTDB): domain Bacteria; phylum Actinomycetota; class Coriobacteriia; order Coriobacteriales; family Atopobiaceae; genus RUG440. The sequence continues at coordinate 9,837 of JAFWMI010000279.1, read as the reverse complement.
TTTGAGGGTACCGTCGTTGGCGTGGACGCCAGTGCGCTCAACGCGCCGTCCATGCTCTCTCGCTTTGTGAGCGATGCCGACAACAACTTCGTGAACTTCTCGAGTTCTAACTATGACAAGACATATGCAGACGCCCACGCCGCTACCGACGACGAGAAGAAAACCGAGCTCTACAAAGAGTGTGAGCGCATTCTGGCCGAGGAATGTGCGAGCGTCTACATTCAGGACCTGCCGAGCTTCGTCGCGCTTGCTAAGCATTTTACGGGGTACGAGTTCTACCCGCTCTATGCGCAGAACATCGCTACCATCCGTCCGGCTGAGTAGGGCTTTGGTCGCGAGAACGCCATGAGATACGTGCTCAAAAAAACAGCGACTACGCTCGCCACCCTTTTGGTGGTGAGTCTGCTGCTGTTCGTGGCGTTTCAGCTCATCCCTGGCGATCCCGCCACCCGTATTTTGGGTACGGGCGCTACCCCGGAGCGGCTGGAGGCGCTCCGCAATGAGATGGGCCTCAACCAACCAATGTTTACGCGTTACCTCGTGTGGCTTTCTTCTTTTGTGCGGGGTGACCTTGGTAGCTCGTATATCTATCATCAACCCGTTGCCTCGTTGCTCGCCGCCAAAGTTCCCGTGACGTTCGCGCTCACGGCTATTTCGTTCGCGCTCATGTGTGCCATCGGACTTCCCGTTGGCGTCGCCTGCGCAAAGCATGCGGGGTCGGTGGTCGATCGCATCATTATGATTGCCAACCAAATCATCATGGCGATCCCGCCGTTTTTCTCGGGCATCCTAATCAGTTGGGTGTTTGGCATGGGATTGCATCTCTTCATACCGGGGGGATACGTGTCGTACGAGATAAGCGTGCCGCGCTTTTTGGGATACCTCGTCTTTCCAGCCATTGCCATCGCACTGCCCCGCTCGGCTCAGTTGGCCAAGCTGCTGCGTGGGTCGATTTTGGAGGAGGCGGGCAAGAACTACGCCCGTACCGCCTACAGTCGTGGCAACGATACAAACGGCGTGCTGTATGGCCATCTGCTCAAGAACGCCCTCCTGCCTGCGCTTACGTTCTTGGGCATGAGCCTGGGCACCATGCTTGCCGGCACGCTCGTGGTTGAGCGCGTCTTCAACATACCTGGCATCTCGAGCATCCTGCTCGCGTCCATTGGCAATCGCGACTATCCCGTCGTGCTTGCCATCGTAATGCTCATAGCCGTGGTCATCATCGTCGTGAACCTGCTCGTAGACATCCTCTATGGGGTGCTCGACCCAAGAATAGACGAGGAGTGAGCGCCATGACATCCGCACATCCTCGCTCCCTTCTTGCGCGCGTGCCAAATCCCGGGCTCTTTTGTGCCGGTGCCATCATCATGCTGGCAGTTGTTGCGCTGATCGTCGTCGGCATGCTCTGGATGCCCTATGAGCCTACGGCCATGAGTCCCGATCGCCTGCAGGGAGTGTCTGCTGCCCATCTGTTGGGCACCGACAAGATGGGGCGCGACATCCTCTCGCGCGTGATGTATGGCAGCCGCGTTACCTTTTTGGTGGCGTTGGGCACGATGGCCATTGGAGCGGGCCTTGGCATACTCATAGGAGCCGTAACAGGCTATTACGGCGGGGTGGTCGACGAGATCGTCATGCGCATAACGGATGGACTCTTCGCGTTTCCCACTGTTCTACTTGCCCTGGTGATCGTCTCGCTCTTTGGCTCGAGCACCATAAACGTAATGTGGGCACTTGGCATTGCGTTTGTCCCAAGCTTTACGCGCGTTGCCCGTAGCGAAGTTATCCGTTGCAAGCACCTGGACTACGTTAAGAACGCGCGCCTGATGGGCGTGCGTGACACGCGCGTGATCTTTGTCCACATCCTTCCCAACATGAGTGGCGTGCTGCTCTCCAACATCATGATCGGCTTCAACAACGCCGTTCTTTCCGAGGCTGGCCTTTCGTTCCTCGGCATAGGATCCCAACCACCGTTCGCCTCGCTTGGCCAAATGATTTCGGAGGCCCAAGAAGTCTTCTTTACGGTACCCAGCGCGGTTCTTGGCCCCGGCTTGGTGATCGTGCTCATGGTACTTGGCTTCTCGCTCATGGGCGAAGGGCTGCGAGCGTCTGAGGGGAGGATGGCCTAGTTATGCCCACCGAATCCGCAACGACCGAGGAGCCGATCCTCGAGATTCGCAATCTCCACCTCGAGTTCCATGACCACGGCCGTCCCGAGGTTGCCGTTGAGGACCTGAGCCTTACGCTGCACCGCGCGGAGATTCTGGGCATCGTGGGGGAGTCGGGCTCGGGCAAGAGCATGACCGCGCTTGCCATCGCGGGCCTTTTGAATCGCCATGCGCTCGACTGTGGCGGAGAGATTCTCTTTGACGGGGTCGACTTGCTCCACTGCAACCGCTCGGTTTTGCGGCAATACCAGGGTGACGAGATTTCGATGATCTTTCAGGAGCCCATGACCTCGCTCGATCCCTTGCAGCGAATCGGCATGCAGGTGGAGGAGGCGCTGAGGATTCATCACAAAGAGCTCTCTGACGTTGAGCGCAAAGAGGCGGCTCTTCGCGCGATGAGTTCCGCTGGCCTTGCCGAACCAGAGCAGGTTTACGGTTTGTACCCGCACGAGCTCTCTGGAGGCATGCGCCAGCGTGTGATGATTGCTGCCGCCACAGTCTCCAACCCTCAGATCCTTATCGCAGACGAGCCCACCACCGCGCTCGACGTAACGACGCAAGCCCAGATCATTACACTGCTGCGCAAAATCAACGCGCATAACGGTACGGCGATCGTCTTTATTAGCCACGACCTCTCGCTGGTGCGCCAGCTTTGCCACCGCGTTATTGTGATGCGGCGAGGTGCGGTTGTGGAGACGGGGAGCTCGGACGAGGTGTTCCTCAACCCGCAGCAGGCCTACACCAAGGCGCTCATAGACGCGATTCCAAAGGTGGTGCTGTAGCCATGCCGAGGACCGTGGTAAAGATGGGCGGTGCCTACGAGACCAAGGCAAATCTGCAAGGAAATGCGCTCGAGGTGCGCAATCTCAACGTGTTCTACCACGAGCGTGCAAAGCTGCTGCAAAAAGGCAGCGCAATTACGCAGGTGCTCCACGACGTGAGCTTTTGCGTGGGTGACGGTGAGATTGTGGGGCTGTGCGGCGAGTCTGGCTGTGGCAAGAGCACGCTCTCCAAGGCGCTTTGCGGCATTGTTCGCGACTTCAGCGGAGAGATTCTGTTTGCCGACGAACGACCCCTCATGGTATTCCAAGATCCGTTTGGATCACTCAATCCCGCCAAGCGTGTGGGATGGCTCCTTGAGGAGCCGCTGCGAGCAGACCGTGCCCGCACATGGACTTCCGCAGAACGTGCCGCGCGCATTGCGGAGGTGGCCCAGCAGGTGGAGATTGACGAGGCACTGTTCGATCGTTATCCCGCCGAGCTCTCTGGTGGCCAGCGCCAGCGCGTTGCCATCGCTTGCGCCATCATGCGCAAACCCCGCTTCCTCATTGCGGACGAGCCGGTGAGCGCACTCGACGTGACCATTCAAAAGCAGGTCCTTGAGCTTCTGCGCTCGCTTCATCAGAGCATGGACCTTTCGATCCTGTTCATTTCTCACGACCTGCGCGTGGTCTACCAAGTCTGCGACCGCGTGATGATTATGCGCAAGGGCCGCATTCTTGAACAGGGAGTCGTACGTAACGTCTACCAAAACCCCAGTCACGAATACACACGCTCGCTGCTTACGGCGGCGGGGATTGGTTCATAGCATTTGGACGGGCCCTCAACGGACCCGCCCAAGGAACGATCTTGTCCTAAGAGACGAACTGTTGGTTATGCGGCGTTGGGCAGGCCCATGGGCGCAACGGGAAGCTGGTCGTCCTTCTGCTTCTGCTTTTCCAGGGCGCGCTCCATAAAGACGCCTCTATACGTCAGGCGCTCGCGATGCATTCCTCGTATGGCCTTGATGGCAAAGGGGAGGTAGAAGGCGATTATCGCGAGGTACATTACGAGGGTGGTCATGCCCTCTTCGCCCGTGTTCACATAGTTCGTGGTGAGCTGCTCACCAGCAAGGACTATGCCGGGGATCATGAGCAGGAAGTCGCTGAGTCCGTGGAACAGGGCCGCACCACCAAGGCGATGCGTGCGGAGGACCACAGAGCACAGAATCACAGAGAAGAGTCCCGTCTGGACCATCTTGAGTGCTGCCTGGATCGCCATAAACGGCGTGGCGAAGTCTTTCGAAGGGTCTACGTGTGTGAATCCAAACATAAGCGAGACTATGGCAACGGCGGCCATGGTGCCTCGATGGCTTCTTCCCGTTACGGCGAGTATGCCGTTGAGAAGAACGCCGCGGAACACGACTTCCTCAGCGATGCCGATGAACAGGCAGAGGAATAAGGTAGCCGCGAGTTTGGGGAGCCATGCAGATGCTACTGTCATGCCTCCGGCAAAAAAGTCTACGCAGCCTAGGATTAACAGAACCGCGTCGGCAGCGAGAATGGGCCATCCTACGCGGAGCATCTCCTTAACGTCGTCACGCGATGGTTTGAGCCATGCGACGCCTCCCATCACAATCATGGCGAGTGCCGCGCTGCCAGCAGCTGCGAATTGCGATGCGGTGCTGAACATAAGGCCGTCCTCGGGCAGGCGGAATAGAATCGCCGCGATGAATGCAATCAACTCCAGCACGGCTGCGCCGGCCAACGCCAGGAACGAGAGGAATAGTATCTTCCAGCCTTTTCTGTTGAGTTTCTTTTCGGGTGTGGTGTTGTTCATGTCCTTTCTGTTGTTCATGTCCTTTCCTTAATGCCGAAGTGCTTTGCAATAGTTCCTTATGCCAGTCAATACGCGGATTTGGCGTTGCTGTCCCGATTTTTCTGGAGTGCCAAGGGTTGGCGAGGGCCGCCCCGCTGGCTTTGCGCCCGCCGAGGGTCGGTCCGCTGGCTTTGCGCCCGCCGAGGGTCTTTTCGCTGAAAACTGCATCGCCGAGGCCGAAAAAACCCTCGGAGAAGCGAATCCCGGCGAATGGACCCTCGGCAATACGAGTCCCAGCGAAGGCGCCCTCGGCGATGCGAATCCCGGCGAACGCTTGGCTGTATGCGGCCCGTCTTGGTGGCACGCCTTAGAAAAACCCGACCGGTGAGGCGGAATCTGCGGAAAACCCGCGTAGTGAGGCCTCACCACCAGCCATTTTCTGAGAAACCACACTCACTGTCCGTCTTTTCTTAAGGGATTGCCTCACCGTGAGCAATTTTTCAAGGCCGGCTGTGGCCGCCTGCCACCTGTAACTATTACTGTTGGCAGAGCCGTGGCCGTCCGACTGTCGTTACATCGTTTATACCCAAACCAAATCCGGTATGCTGAAGAAGGGGATAGGCGTCGCATGTATTGAGAGGTAACCATGGGGAGCTGTTTGCGACTTAAAAAATCGAACTGCAAGAACTGCTATAAGTGCATTCGCCACTGCCCGGTAAAGTCAATCCGATTCTCTGCGGGCCAGGCACACATCATCGATGACGAGTGCATTCTCTGCGGGCACTGCTTCGTTGTTTGCCCGCAAAACGCCAAGCAGATCGTAGACGGCACAGAGAAGGTGCGCGTCCTCATAGGCAGTGGCGATCCGGTGGTCGTGAGCCTTGCGCCCTCCTTTATCGCCAACTACGAGGGCGTTGGGATTGAGGCGATGCGGGAAGCGTTGCAAAAGCTGGGCTTCTACGACGTGGAGGAGACAGCGATAGGTGCGACGATCGTCAAACGCGAATACGACCGCATGCTTCAGGAGGAGGACCGCGACATTGTGATCTCGTCCTGCTGCCACTCGGTTAACCTCCTCATACGCAAGTACTTCCCCGAGCAGCTCCTGTATCTTGCGGATGTTGTTTCTCCCATGGTGGCACACTGCGCGGACATCAAAAGGCGCATTCCCCAGGCAAAGACGGTGTTTATTGGTCCGTGCGTCGCAAAAAAGGACGAGGCCGAAGAGCACAAAGATGCCGTGGACGCCGTGCTAACCTTTGAGGAGCTAACCGCATGGCTCAAGGAGGAGCAAATCGAGCTTACGCAAAGCGTTGTTCCCAACGAGCAAAGCCTTGCGCGGTTCTTCCCAACCACGGGCGGTATTCTTAAGACCATGACGCGGGAGTCGCAGGACTATGCCTACATGGCGCTCGACGGCGTGGAAAACTGCATTGCTGCCATGGAGGAGATTGCCCAAGGCAAGATTCACAAGTGCTTTATTGAGATGTCTGCCTGCGCCGGAAGCTGCGTTGGCGGCCCGGTTATGGAGAGGTACCATCGCAGTCCCGTCAAGGACTACATGGCGGTGGCAGCTTTTGCCGGGCGAGAGGACTTTGACGTGGCCCAGCCAGACGTCACGCGCATAAAGCAGATGCAATCGCCCATCGTGAGGTCGCAGAGGATTCCGTCGGAATACGAGCTTGTACAGATTCTGCGAGAGATGGGCAAGTACAAGCCCGAGCACGAGCTGAACTGTGGCTCCTGCGGCTACAACACCTGCCGCGAGAAGGCGACGGCAATCTATCAGGGCAAGGCGGAGATTTCCATGTGCCTGCCGTTCTTGAAAGAAAAGGCCGAGAGCTTCTCGGACGCCATTGTGAAGAACAGCCCAAACGCTCTTATCGTGGTAAACGAAACCCTTGAGGTGCAACAGCTCAACGATGCCGCCCTGCAGCTGCTCAACATTCGCTACGCGTCGGACGTGCTGGGCGACACGGTGGTGCGCATACTCGATCCGCACGTGTTCATGGAGGTGAAGCGCTCGAGGCGGGGCGTATACAACAAGCGGGTGTATCTAGCGGAATACCAGCGGTATGTGGACCAAACCGTCGTTCCCGCAGAGGACGGCAGGATGATTCTGTGCATCATGCACGACGTAACCGTTGAGGAAGAGCAGCGCCAGCGAAAAGAGGAGATAAGCCACGAGACGGTTGAGGTCGCAGACAAGGTCGTAGAAAAGCAAATGCGCATCGTGCAGGAGATAGCCTCGCTTCTTGGAGAGACGGCGGCAGAGACGAAGATCGCTCTGTCCAAATTGAAGGAGTCGATCAGCGATGAATGATCTGTGCGCGGACATTGGATACAAGAGCATCAAACATGCTGGCGAGGAACTGTGCGGCGACCACGTGGATGTGGTGAACATGGAGGACGGCTCCACCATTATGGTGCTTGCCGACGGTCTGGGAAGCGGCGTGAAGGCAAGCATCCTCTCCACGCTCACGTCGAAGATCATCTCCACCATGATGGCGGAAGGCCTGTCCATCGAGGAGTGCGTGTCCACCATTGCGGCGACGCTTCCCGTGACCTCGGAGCATGGCGTGGCATACTCCACGTTTACCATCATCCAGTTGGTGCGCAACCATACGGCAGAGCTGATTCAATACGACAATCCCCACGTCATTCTCATTCGCAATGGGGACGTTACGGATTACCCCATGACGGAGATTCGCATTGAGGGCAAGAAGATCTATCGCTCCACAATCCGTCTGCAGGAGGACGACGTGTTCGTTGCCATGAGCGACGGCTGTCCGTATGCAAGTGCCGACGTTACCTACAACAATGACTGGAAGCGCGAGGACATTGCCCAGTTCGTGGCCGACATGTCGCTTACGGGCTACACGGCCAAGGTCCTGTGCACGATGCTCGTGGACGAATGCGACAAGCTCTATGGGTACAGCCCAAGAGACGACGCGACCGCTTGCGTCATTCGCATTAGGCGGCGGGTTCCCATGAGCATCCTGTTTGGGCCGCCTGCAGACCGCGACGACTGCGACAAGATGATGAGCCTCTTCTTCTCGAAGGAGGGCAAGCATATCATCTGTGGTGGAACGACTGCCGGCATTGCGGCGAAGTACCTGCGCAAGCCACTCAAGGCAAAGATGGCATACGACACGAGCAGTGGCGTTCCGCCAACGGCGGAGCTCGAGGGCGCCGACTTGGTGACGGAGGGCGTTGTTACCATGAGCAAGGTGCTCACCTATGCCCAGGACTATCTAAAAGGCAACGAGAGCTACGAAGAGTGGAACTATGGCCACGATGGGGCCTCTCGTATTTGCCAGCTCCTGTTCGAGGAGGCCACAGACATCAACTTCTACGTTGGCCGTGCCATCAATCCCGCGCATCAAAACCCAAATTTGCCCATTAACTTCAACATTAAGATGAACATCGTGGAGGAGCTGTCTTCTTGCCTGAGGAGTATGGGCAAGCAGATTAAGGTGAGCTATTTCTAGGCGAACGTGGCTGTTCTGTTCCCTCGTATTGCATTAGAGTGGTAATGAGTACAAGGTGGGAACGAAGGAGGGAACATGTTTGAAGGCGCGATTTTTGACATGGATGGCTTGATGTTCGACACGGAGCCCATATGGACCAAGACGTGGGCCCCCATATTGGAGAGCATGGGCTTTGCCTATCCTCATGGGCTTGCCGATGCCGTGCGCGGAACATCGGGTAAGAGCATGGAGGCGGTCATCAACCGCTTTGTTCCCGAGGTGGATGCGGCTCAGGTACGCGAACGGGCCTATGCGGCCGTGCACGAGAGCATTTCGCGAGGTGTGCCCAAGAAGCCCGGTTTGGACGAGCTGCTGGTGTACTTGCGGAATGAGGGCGTGCCCATGGCAGTGGCGTCTTCCAGCTCGCTTGAGGTCATAGAGATGAACTTGGCCAACGGCGGCGTGCGCGACTACTTTAGCCATTTGCTCACTGGTGTGGGGATGGCAAATCCCAAGCCTGCGCCCGACATCTTCTTGGCAGCGGCAGACGCGTTGGGCGTGGATCCTGTGCATACGCTGGTGTTCGAAGACAGCCTCTCTGGTGTGCGGGCTGGCGTCGCCGGTGGCTTTGTTACCGTAATGGTGCCCGACATGGTGGCTCCCGACGACTTTGCCAAGGAGCATGCTGCCTACATTTGCTCGAGCCTGCTCGAGGTGCGTGACGTACTGAGCGCATAGAACAGAGTGAGTGGACAACAGCTGGGGACGCGCTCTTTAAATGCGCGTGTCCCCAGCTGTGCACGCCCGAACTTGCGAATCCGCTCACTGCTTGAGGGAGCGCTTGCACGCATACATGGCTGCGTCTGCACGCTCGAACACCGTGGCCACGTCTTCGTCGCTGTGGTATTCGGAGATGCCCCATGCAATAACGACGTTGCCCGTTTGGGCGTTCTGCTCGTTGATGTGCGTGAGGGAACTGGTTAGCTCGCTTGCGTGTTGGAGATCGTGGCCTTGGAGGATGGCGAGGAACTCGTCGCCGCCAATTCTGAACACGGGGCTGTGCTTGAACACGTTGCAGATAATGGCGCATGCCTCCCGAATAAGGTCGTCTCCCGCATGATGTCCTTGGTTGTCGTTGACCAGCTTGAGATTGTTTACATCGCACACCACGAGGGCAAAAGGTTCGACCTGGTGGGACTCTATGGCTTGGTTGAGCCGTAATTCGGCGTCAACGTAGGCATGCTTGTTCTTTACGCCCGTGAGCGCGTCTCGATTCGCCCTGTTCTTGGCAAGGGCATACTCCTTGTCGCGCTTTACCTGCGCGTCTATGTTGCTTATGCCCACAACGAGGTGCAGGTTGTCTTCCATGCGCATGGCCTTGAGACCCATGTAGGGGGGCCGGTTGTCAATGAGCAGGCGATAGGTGAGCGTTTAGGCCCCATGTTTGGCAATGTCTTCCAGCACATGCTGCTTGGTAAATGAGCTGCAGAAGAGTTCCACGTCGTCGAGGTGCAGCTGGTGCTTGGCGTTCGTGTGGCTTTCGTCAAAGAAATTGGATCCCCGCAGCCCAACGACCAAGTCGTCTTGGTTGGCGTTGTGGCGATAGCTCACATACTCGTTGG
>JAFWMI010000278.1 GCA_017513965.1 Atopobiaceae bacterium | reverse complement strand
TTTAACCTTAGCTCTTAGGAGCAAAGTTAAACCTCAAGTTGACAGTTAGATTTAGAAATCGGCAAAGACAATCTGAGGAAGCAGGTTCTTTGTACCCCGCTGTGTTATGGGAGTCCCGAACCTTCCCGAACTCCCCGCCCTACGCGAACACCAGCAGCAGCACTCCCACAACAATCGCCCCGATGCACGCGATGAGCGACCTGCCAAGCTCGAACCGATGCCAGTTGCCGTTCGCGTCCATCCACAGCGTGAGGTGGCGTGTCTCGTCACCGTGGTAGTCGGATCGTTCGGTCCACTCGTTGGGCTCGTCGTCTACATAAAACTGGTAGGTGTTTTGATAGTAGCTCTCATAGGTTTTGCTCGACCTCACGTAGTAGTCGTTCTCCACGCTGCTCACAAGCTGGGCATCTGTCTCCACCTTACGTTCGGCCATGAGATACCCGCGCACGTCGTGGCTCGTCCAGATGGAAAGCACCAGCCCAACTGCCACCAGCAATCCGCCGAGCACTTTCCACCTGTGTTCCCGCGCCCACCAAAGGGGGTAGAAGGCGGCTGCGACCGGTCTGGGAAGCCCGGCTTCGTCCGCGGCAGCGTCAATTGTGGATTTGAGGGTCGAACCCTTGTCCCCGTTGGATTTGACGTCCTTAAAATGACTGCCCATGCTTGCTCCTCGCAGTACGTCGACCCTTCTCATATAGTGTAAACGCGACTGCGCTTGGTGCTAGAGTATGAACCAATTCCGAACGGATGCTGGAGGTGCGGGATGAAACAACAAAGGCGAACGATACGACTCATGTGCATGGTGTTGTGCGTGCTTGCGGCATGGGTCGCATGCGGCCATACGACCATGCTGGCTACGGCGTCTTCGGCAAGTGCGCAGGATAATCTTGTAATGGAGGACTACGGCACCAGCAGCGCAAACATCGCAAGTGGTGGGTTTGCTGCAGGTGCAAATGGGAAGACGTTCGTGGTCCTGCGCGACGGCAATGGCTACGGATCCGACAAAGTGCCCTGCATCGGAGTCATCTCGGGCGTGTCTCAAACGGCGCGCGTAATATACCGCGCGCAAAACACCAAGGACTATGAGAACAACGCCATCTCGTGGTTGCACGTCACTGACCAGGGGCTCGTGTTTGCGGAGCTGCACATGCGGCGTGCGACGGGCACCGCTTGCACGGGTGAGATAGTGCGTACGAGACTAGATGGCAGTGGCAGGGAAGTGCTTGCGACCCTCAGCGATGCGAGGGCACGGATTGGTAACACGGGGCGCCTTTGGGTTGGCAACGGCTTGCTTTTCTTCTTGGACGGCGACGTGCTCTATGCCCGGACGGTCGATGGCAAAAGTCGTACGGTTCCGATTGGCGTGCAAAATGAGGTGACGTTCAGTGGCAATCAGCGCAGGGAAGTGACGCGTATAGACCCCAGCGAAATCGTGATGGTGAACCATGGACAGGTGTTCGTTACGTCTGACGGCAGAACTTCGGCTGGATTCTTTACTCCAGGCGGTGTTTCCGAGAATTACTTGTCCCAATTGAGCCTGCAGAGTCTTGGCATACCCAACAGTATGAATCTGAAGATATCGTCAATGTATTTCGCTGGTGGACAACTCATTTGCGGTTTGGATGAGGGATTCGGCGACGGAAAGGTGGAGGCGGTGGCGGGTAAATGGACCTCCTATAGTGATCCTCCAAATCTGATGTACACCTCGTGGCAGGACGATTCCAAGAACCGCTTTGTTACGTCGGTGAACGAGCTGGGAGGCGAGGCGTTCTTTGTAACTGGAGACAAAGCGCATGCAGGCGCGATGGCACTTTACAAAAGTGCATACGGGAATGGGGGCAAAGTGATTGCAAACAATAGGCTAGCCAGCATTTCCGACGGATCGCCAGAGAGTGGCGTTTGTGTGGTCGACGATGCCATCTACTACAAGAATGGCAAAGGGCAGCTGTGCTCTGTTGGCAAGGATGGCAGGTCGCCGCATGTGATTGCTGTGAGCTAGCACGACGTTTGTGTGTGGCGTTCGGATACAGCCGTAAACGACGGCGCCATGCGAGCGGATTGTCTCGCATGGCGCCGTCGTTTATGTGTCGCCTGTTGTCGCCCTTGTCCGGTGCTACACGGCGGGGTCAAAGGGGATTCGTCGAATGCGCTTGCCATATATGACAGCGGAGGATTCTATGTTGCGTGGGAACTTGACCATGGGGCGGCCGCCGGCAATGGCGCTGATAATGGCGTCGTTGAGCTCGCGAGCCTCGTTGGTGGTCTGGTTGAGGTTGGCAATGTTCATGGTCATGATGGTTTCCTTTCGTGCGGTGGTCTTTGTTTGGCCCCGTCGCTTTTGATTGTGTTGACTAGTAATACTCCTTGGGTTGTCGCGTGTCCCACGTTTGTAGGGACTGTGAGGAGGCGGTGATAGGAATCTTGGCGAGGTGGGGTGGGCTTTGTGCGCACGCGCGGGATCCCGGACCGGACTCGTGCGCGCGCGGCACCCCCAGCGCCAGGGAGGGCAGCTGGGGGCACGACGCCCGCCGGAACCCTCCCGGCACGTTTTTCAAAGTATTTTGGGACATGCCCGATTATGTGCGTATTTATATGTGACGGGCGAAAAGGAAGCCGGTCAAGAGAAAGGAACAGGCGGCACGGGGCCGCCGCAAACAAAAAGATTGGATGTGTTGAGAATGACCAAGGCAAACGGGAACGCACAGGCACGGAACACGGGCAAGAACGAGAACCGCAACGGCGCGCGCGGGATCAGGGGCCGCGTGGTGGCGCTGGCACTCGCAGGCGTCCTGGCGATCGAC
>JAFWMI010000277.1 GCA_017513965.1 Atopobiaceae bacterium | reverse complement strand
CCCCAAGTTGGCCATCTGACCGCTTAAGCGCACACGAAGGGGGCTGCCCCTCTTGTAACCGGTTACAAGAGGGGCAGCCCCCTTCGTGTGCGCTTAAGCGGTCAGATGGCCAACTTGGGGGCGCTTCGCCGTTTTAGCCCACACCATCAGTGCCACGCCGCCAATTACGAGCGGCAAAGAGAGTACCTGGCCCATGGTAACAAAGCCGCCAAACAAGTAGCCCAGTTGCGCATCGGGCACGCGCACGAACTCAACCAAAATGCGACATACGCCGTACCACGCAAGAAACGCTCCCATAAAGGTGCCTTGGGGACGAGGCGGCACCTTGCGTGCGAGCGCCCACAGCAGCACAAACATGATTGCACCCTCGAGCAGCGCCTCATAGAGCTGGGACGGATGGCGATACACGTTGCCGCCCGTCTCGAACATAACGCCCCAAGGAAGGTCGGTCTCTTTGCCCCACAGCTCGCCGTTTATGAAGTTGGCACAACGCACCAAGAAGATGCCTACGGGGGCAATGCACGCGCCAAGGTCGCACATGGTGAGTATGCTCACGCGCGCCATGCGGCAGGCAATGGAGCCGCCCACAATCGCGCCGACAAGCCCGCCATGAAAGCTCATCCCGCCTTCGTTGATCGCAAAGATGGCAAGCGGATGCTCCAAGTAATACCCAGCACCATAGAAGATTACGTAACCAAGACGCCCTCCCAAAATGACGCCTAGGCAAATGCCGGTCATCACGTTGAGCACGTCGTCTCCGGTAAGGTCCAGGCGCCAGCGCCGCGCATAGCGAATCATGAGTATGCCGCCCAAAATAAAGCCTGCAAGATAGCCGAGCCCGTACCAACGAACCGCAAAGGGCCCTATGGAAAAGGCCACGGGATTGAGCGCATGGTATATGTCGTTAAGAAACACAGGAACTCCCTAAGCATCGAGAACGTAACGTCCGGTATTATGACGGAAATTCGGATTGAACGAGGGGTCTTCGCCAAAGATAAGCTGCCCCCAGCGCGCGCGGAGTATGCCCTCGGCATGGGCAAACCCTATGGCAGCCGCATCGTTGCGCGTGCGCCCACGCGAGACGGACTCGTAGTGGCGAAGCGTCACCTCGGGTTGCATCACAACGCTTAGCCCCGCCTGTTCCACTTTGAGGCAATAGTCCACGTCGTTGTAGTCCACCGGCAGCCCCTCGTCCATGCCGCCAACCAGCTCCCAAACGGCACGCTTGGTGAGCAGGCACGCCCCCGTCACGGCCCGCACGGTATGCGGCACCACATTTATGCCCTCATATCCGGGGTCGGAGGCAGGGGCGTCCAGATTTGCGTGCCATGGGCCCAGGTGGCTGCCCACGAGTACGCCCGCATGCTGAATGGTGTTATCCGGATACAAGAGCTTGGCGCCAACGCAACCCACCTCGTTGCGCACACCAAAATCCATGAGCCCAGAAAGCCAGCCCTCGTCCAGCACCTCGGTATCGTTGTTGAGCATGAGCGCGTAGTCACCATGGGAAGCGTCAAACCCGCAGTTGATAAGACGCGAGAAGTTAAAACCGTTCTCCAGCGTGCAGGTAACCACGCGCACGCGCTCATCCTGCTGCAGGCAGTCGTAGAGCGCAAAGGTCTCGTCGAGCTCGCTGTTGTTTTCCACGATTACGACTTCAAGCGACGGCCATGCGGTCTTGTCCAGCACGGAGCGCACGCAGCGGTTGAGCACGTGGGGCATGTCCTTGTTGGGAATAACGATGGACACCAGCGGCGTAGAAGACGCTTGGTCCCAGCTCGCCTTCGCCACCGCTCGTGGCACATGCGGCTTCGACTCATGCACATGCAAAAGCACGCGCGGCACATGCGCAACCGTGCGCAGGCGGTCCGTCCCTTTTCGCCACACAGCCGCCTTGCCCACATAGTCTTGGTATTGGTAGCGCACAGGATCCCAATCCGGCTTGAAGAAGGGCCGCACGTATGGACCGTCTTGCCAGCAGTCCTCATCGGCATAGACGCAATCAACGTCCTCATGCAGCGCAATTTCGCGTGCAAACCAAAACAGTGCGTCCGGCTCAAGCTCGTCGCCCGCATCGAGGCGCACCACATACCCGCCCTCGGGCACGCTGTCCTCGTTTGGCGCCAACTCATACGTGCCGTAGGTTTGCGCCGCAAGCGAGTCGGCAGTGCGCTGCGCCTCTCGTGCGCGCTCGTCTGTCCCCGCAACCGTAATCCACAGCTTGGGCCATGCATGCTGTCCCGACACGAGCTCGCGTTGCACGGCAAGATCGAGCGGACGCAAGCGATGCCGCGCCTTGAGCCACTCGTCGTAACGCGGATCCTCGCTCGGGATAAGCGTCATGTCGCGCCATCTGCGGCGAAGCTCCGTCAGGGCACGCTCATCCACTTCCAATGAGCCAGCACATCCCGTAACGCCCAAAAAGTCAGCGTGTATCACCATGTGCGCAGACGTCGCAGGTATTCTCGCCGAAAAGCTCACCACGCGCCGCAGGGTGCCAGAATCTAACGTCTCCTCCGTCCTATCACCCATGCTCATCCACGCGGAATCGCTCGAGCGCGCATCCTCGTTGGCAAAGGTCAGTTCAAGCGAAGCTCGGGCAAGCTCGCCATCGCGCGAAGCGGCCTCCACCTCACCCCGCACAATGTCCTCGTCTCCATCGCGTATGGCCTGGGTCAGACGAATGCTCAGCGAAGGACACACCACATGCTCGTCGCATGCGTGCGGTTCTTGCGACAGGGCAAACGCATCGGGTAGCGCCAGCACCTCTGGCCAGCGTTGCTTGAGCCACGCGTCTGCCGCCACATCGAGCATGGTCTGGTCCCATGACGCCACGCCCAAGTCCCGCGATGCCACAGGCACAAACGCCGTTGCCTGTGGAACCTCAACCACGCGAAGGCCCTGTTTGCGCACCTTCAAGCACAGGTCCACCGCCCAAGACCGCTCGTTTGCGCCTTCGCTCACGCCGCCAACGGCGTGCCACACATCCGAACGGATGGCCAAAAACGCCCCACACGCAGCAGTGACTTCACGAGGCGCCTCGTTGTTGAAGACCGCACGATAGCCGGCGATTCTCCAATTGAGACCTGCGACCTCCAAGGCGCCGCGGGCCTTCGTGCCGTCCGCGAACAGGCACACGCCCGATGCCACGCCCACGTCCTCGCGCATGGCTTGCGCCGCCAACGCCGCCACGCAAGCCGCATCGCGCACGTTGACCTCAGCGGAGACGAGCACCACGCATGCGGCCTGCGCTCTGCTCACTGCGTCGTTGATCGTTCGCCACACGTGGGCGTCATGCCGCACATCCGGGAGCACGACCACCTGCGCGTGAGCCGTACCTGCATCGCTGGCAATGCCTTGATCGTACGTCTCTTCGTGCGCCGGGCACTGCTCGGCAGGCAACCCACCTAGACGCCATATGCCCTCAAAGCCGTTCTCTGCTTGCACACGCGCCCACAACACGAGTTCGGTAGCGCCTTGGGGAAGCGCGACCGAAAAGTCCTCGTACCGCGCATATGCATCCGGCACGCGCTCATGCGATGCCACGCATGCCCCAAGCGCATAGACATGCTCTGCAGGCACCTCGCGACCATCGGGCGTGAAGGCTCGCAGCAAAATCGCACACGCATCGTCTTCCCACACGTCGTCAACAACGGGATATGACAAGCGCACCTGCAAGCGAGGGGCAATGCCGTCTGCACCTGGTACCACACGATGTGGCCCCAACTCAAGGTCGCCCGCGCGCAGTGCATCGTCGCAGTTGCGGATGAGGTCAACCTCCGGATTGCGCGCAAGCGTGTTTGCCCGCGACTTGATCTGAGCCGCACGGTGGCCCACCTTGTGCGTGGCGCGAGCAAGCACTTCTCCCCGCGCGTTTTGCGCGACCACCTCAACAACCTGCGTGGCTGGAAACACGCACAACACCAGTACGGGAACGCCGTCTTGCGGCCACACCACGCGAGCAGGCACCTCCTCGCCACGAAGCATCGAGCGCGCCGCTAGAACACACCCTTCAGCACCGGCCACATGCAGGCGGACGAAGATCTTGCCCGGGCCTCTGCACGTGGTACCAAAGCGGATACGCGGATGCGTGCCCATCTCATCACCCCCGCCAAGCATAATGACAGGGGGACAGTCCCCCCGTCGCTGAGGGGACTGTCCCCCTGTCGTTATTCACGAGCACTAGCGCGCCTGGTCCTCTAGGTACCACTTCCAAAACTCCACCGAAGTAAGCTCTTCACGCGCCGCCGCCCATTCGGCATATATCTCGTCGTGGCGCTTGTCAAATTCCTTGCGGAGTTCCTTGTACCTACGATACAGACTGTCAAAACGTGCTCGGTCCTTCCTGCGCAGCACCCCGGTGTTGCCGTCGCGAGATACGGCCAGGAGCATGTCCTTGCCCCGAATGTCATTGGGAGGATAGAACCACCCGTTGTACGGCATCACACCCAAGCCCCCACGTGCCAACTGGCTTGGCCCTCGTTGTCCGTTGTACGTAACGAAGTCCAGCATCTTGGTGGCCAAATTACGCTCGCCGGTGTCGTAAGGGTCGTTGGGATTAAAGCTCGCTGTCGCAATTGCGGGTTCTTCGCGCTCGAGCTCATCAATGGGCCTCAACTGCTCGTTGTACTTGCCGTGCTCGCGAATGAGGTCCTCCCCCTTTACATGCTTGAGGAACTCCGGACCCTTGAGGAAGTCCTCCATCGCCTGCAACGACATCTCGGCCCCGTCGTAGTTAAAGGTCTTGAGGTCAAGCAGGACAACATAGTGAAAATTGATCAAGAAGTCTACGTGCGGATACATGCCGGTGGTTGCCTGAGCAATAAAGGAGTTGCGCTGGAACTGGTATCTGTCGAGCGAGGCGCTGAATTTGTCGAAGAAGGTCATGTGCCATAGGCAGATGCCGTTCATGGTAATGAACCCCCGCGCCGCACGATTGCCATACTCGGCGTCGTCGCCACGAATGAACAGCGGCAACGGCAGTCCGCTGCGCTCGATGCAACTCATGGGGATGCAGCAGTACCACCAGCCTGCATAGCGGTTCTCGTGATGGGGGCTATCGGTTTCCACGTGGGTAATGCCCTCGAGCGTGGTGATTACGTAGCGGTCCTCGTCCTCGCCACGCTCCTTGTATGCGGTGTAGGTACCATCGGGACGCACCCATCCCGTATCCTCATGGAACTCGTCCTGCTGCTCAAACGAGAGCATCGCGCCACTCACAAACGCATCACGATACTCATCCTTAACCAAGGTGAGCAGGTTGTACGTACGCTTGAGGCTCTCGGGAGAAATCTGCACGTCATCATCCATGAGCAAGACATGCGTCGCCTTGGGTTCCTGCTCCATAGCCTCAATCATACCGCGGGTAAAGCCGCCTGCCCCGCCCGTATTGGGATTGGGATGCACGTGGATGTGTGGCCCTTCGATTGCCGACACGTCCAGCGTACGACCGTTGTCCACAACATGCAGCGTAAAGTGATCGGCAATGGGCTCGTCACTTCCCAGCACGCCGTTGCGGAACAGCTCGATGTTGGGAATGACGTAGTCTTCCTTCTTGAAGGTCGTCGTCGCCACCGCAAGCTCAACCGGACGTATGAGCGCCTTGTCTATGCGCGTGTAGTAGTACGCCTCCCTCATGCTCAACTTGCCGTACGAGATGATCTCGAAGGTGAGGAACAGCGCATCGTTCCCCTCCAGGTACGCCAAATCGACCCAGTCAAAGTCCTCAAAATCGTACGACTCGCTGGCAAGCAGCACGCGCTTGGGACGCGCCAGCGTCTGCTCATAGGCAACAAGGCGCACCTCAAACGTTCCTTGGGCGCATATTCGCAAATGCACATTGTCTATGCGGGTGTACTTGCGCCACTTGGCATTCGAGAACGCATTAAAGTACGTCGCAAAGTCGTGGCGCACGCACGCCGCCCCACAGAGCACAAGCGACCCATTCTCTTCGTTGAAAACAGGCTCGCTCTTTCTTACGTATAGCTCGGGATATTCATCGGAACGGGCGCCATCATTGAGTACGATATTGCACAGTCTGTAGTCTGTGGTCATGGGTCCAACCTCCATGATCTGAGGGTTGCGATACTGGTGCGTTGCGTACTGAGTATAGACCAAACCAAGCCAGCTCACGCCATGTACAAGAGACTGCAAACGAGCAACAGCATGTCCCGCCATCACTTGCGCTACACTAGGCATGAAACCTTGAACCACGAGAAGGGAACCACCATGCCACGGGCATCCGTAGTCATCCCCTGCTACAACGCCGAACGCTTTTTGGAAGAGACGCTCCAAAGCGTTCGGCAACAAACCATGGACGACTTCGAGATCATTTGCGTAGACGACGAATCGACCGACGGAACGCTCAAGCTGCTTCAGAAGATCGCCTCCGAAGAGCCTCGCATGCGCGTAATCACGCGCCAGAACGGCGGAGAGGGACCAACGCGCGACGCAGGCAGGGCTGCCGCCACGGGAGACTGGCTGTATTTCCTCGACGCCGACGACCGCATGCGTCCCACTCTGCTCGAAGAGGCAATCGCGCGAGGCGAAGAGACCGACGCGGACCTCGTGATCTTCAAAACGCAGGAGCTCGATGACCAAACCGGCGAGATTCGTGAGTTCAAGTACTGCTTTGAGGTCGAGTGGCTCAACGGCCTTGACGTGTTTTGTCCTGCCGAGCATCCGCAGCGCATCTTCAACTCGTTCCAAAACTGGGTGCACAACAAGCTGTATCGCGGTTCGTTTGTTCGCGAGCATGGCCTCGCTTTCCAGCATGTGCGTCGCTCGGCCGATTTGCTCTTTACCTGCCGCGCGCTGAGCGAGGCTTCGCGCATCGCCCTCCTCGATAGAGAGCTCCATCTGTACCGCGTAAACAACCCACAAAGCGCGCTCTTTACCAGCGATGTGGCGCCACTCGACTTTTATGAGGGCTTTTTGGCACTGCGCACCGTGCTCGAAGAGCGCGGTACCTGGGACCTCTACCACGACGCGTACGTAAGCTGGGCGCAAGAAGGCGTGTCCATGAACATGCAACGGACGAGGGCCTTTGAGGACTGGCACCTCATCGCGCAAACCATACGCGAGGGAGGGGCACAGAAGCTCGACCTTATGAGCATTACGCGCGAGCAGGCGGTAAACCCCGACCGCTGGGATCGCTGCAAGGAAATCATGACCCTCTCGCTCGACGAGCTGGCCTTCCGATACCTCGTACGCGAGCGGGCTGCGGTCGACTATCTTCGCACCCAATGCTCATGGAAGGACCTCCACCTCGCCAATCAGCAGAGCTGCATTAACGAGCAGGATCGTCTCCTCAAGCAGCAGGACGAGGACTTCCACAACGTGTTGAATTCCGCCTCGTTCCGCATCGGGCGCATGATTACCGCCCTGCCACGCAACACCGTGGGACGGTTGCGTCATCGGCAGTGACCCACCGCCATCGCACGCAAGCAAACACTAAAGCTCAAAGAACGTGCCGAATCCATTGAGGTTGGGGTTGAGCGCCGGGTCTCCTGCGGCAAAGAACGCCGCGTGACGCACGAGCATGCGCCCCTTCTCGGTTAGGTAGCGGGCACGCAGACGAGCATCGGTTGTCTCACGTCCTCGCGTGGAGAACTCGCGGTGACGCAACAGTGCGTACGGAGCAACCGTTGCTGTATAGCCAAGCTCACGAGCGCGCAGGCAAAAGTCCCCATCGTTAAAGCCAACCGCCAACGTCTCGTCATAGCCCCCCAGCTCATCAAAGAGTGCGCGGGATACCATTTGACAGGCACCGGTTACCATGGCGTAGTCACCCGGCATCATGCCTGCGTAAGCGGGACCCATGGCATCGCGCGCCAAGTTCTGGCACACATGACAAAAGTCCCCGTTGGGATTCGCCACCATGCCCACGTGCTGCACCAAATCGTCGCCAAACAGGAGCTTGGCACCCACGACTCCCACCTCTGGCCGCATGAGGCACCCCGCCAGCTCCTCCAACCATGCAGGCTCAAGCACCTCCGTGTCGTTGTTGAGCAATACGAGCAGCTCGCCCGTGGCGTTTGCCGCACCATGGTTGACAATGGCGGAATAATTGAAGTCTCCGGGCACATCGGGCTTCCACGTTACCACGCGAACACGATCGTCCAAACCGCAGAGCTCGTCATAGAGCTCAAACGTCTCCTCACGCTCACTGTTGTTCTCCACGAGCACTATCTCGAAGTTTTGGTAGGTCGTGCGCTCCAAAATCGACGTTACGCAGGCGCGAAGCAGCAACGCCTGATCCCTTGTTGGGATTACGATGCTCACCTTTTGGGGTTGTTCGGGCAACTCATAGCGCACGCGATACGTATAGGGAAGTGGCCCATCGTCAACACGTGCGGCAATTCCCCGTCGATCCAAGTGCGCCAACAGCGCTTGTCTTCCCGCCTCGTGCGCATAGGGCTTTTGGTCGTCTCCGCCAGCCGTCGACCCCTCGTGCTCGCGCCAGTGGTACAACACGCGCGGAATGTGCGTTACCCTGCGCGCCACCTCAAATGCCTTGAGGGTGAGGTCGTAGTCCTGAGCGCCGGCAACACGCGCATCCGATCGCTCCGTCGCCTCAAGCGCATACCGGCTCACCATGAGCAGATGCGTTACGTAGTTATGCGTGTACAGCTTCCCATAATTGGGAAACGTCTTGAACGCCGGCGTTTGTACGCTGCCGTTCACGAGGCGGTCCTCGTCGCAATACAGCAGGTCAACCTCCGGGTGGCAAAGTATCTCCTGCACATAGTGCCAAAGCGCGTCCGGCTCGAGCACGTCGTCGTGATCGAGGAACGCCACGTAGTCGCCGCGTGCCTCCTCAATGCCCGCATTGGTATTTTGCGAGATGGAGAGGTTCTCTCGCTCCAGCACCCGCACACGGTCGTCGGCAATGGCGCCGAGCACGGCGTCCACCTCGTCGCAGACACCGCTCACGTTTACTACCAGCAACTCCCAACGTTCGTACGATTGCCCAAGCACCGAGTCAATGGCCTCTCGCAGAAAACCCTTTGGCGTGCGGAAGACGGGCATAACAATGCTTATGAGCGGTTTACACGCTTCCGAGAGGCTGGCGCATGCCCGTTGTTGAGCAGCAATCTCCGCAGTGGTCGCTCTATGCTCCTCGAACCAACGGCCGTACGAGGCATCTCCCGCCGCACCCGCAATACGAGCATGGGAGTCCATGAGCATTCCAGCGGCGCGCGGAGCATTCATGCCCGCAAACCCCGTATGGGCCTCTCCTTCTCCACTCGAGGCAACCGCAAAGAACGACCTCACGCCTTGTGGCAGCACGCACGAAAAGGTCACGAGTCGCTCGCCGAGCGATGCATCTCGACGCTGGGGAACCACGTGGTCCTCCATCACCACCACCCGAGCATCGAGCGCGTTGGCTCTCTCGTCGTAGCACACAAGCGATGGGGACACGCTGCCATCATCCATGGGAAACGAAGCGTGAATGCGCCACACGACCTGCTCTTGACCCAAGGGCCACGCCTCGTCGATGCTCACCTGCACTCGCCCGGCTCCCCTGCGCCGCTCGATTCCCCTCAGGTTGGCGGCAACGTCTGGACGCGCGCGCGTGAGCAGCCGAGAGTAGAGTTTGGAGCGGAAGGCGGGATAGGTAATCGTCGCGAGCGGGCTGCCCGCATGTCTCACGCTCAGGACCACGTCTTCCGCGAGCAGCGGCAACACCGCCACCCATTCCGTAGCACCAAGGCAAAAGCAAGCACTGGGAACCGAACGGCCATCCTTGAGCCGCGCTTGAACCTCCACGCCACTCAGGGCATCCTTGGTCGCAAACGAGAGGTATCCCACACCCTCGCCACGGCATACCGCAGTTACGACAACAGGCTGGCTCTTCATACCCATGGCAAGCATCTCCTCACAACAAGCGCTTGGGAGCAGCGGAACAGGGAGACCGCCCCGTTCCGGTTTAGCGGACGGGAAGCGAGGGATGGTTAAGGTCCTTGTCGGAAAGCACGATCTTGGCAGGATCGAAGGACTCGTCCCCCTCAAGCGGCGGCCACACGATGCCGATTTGGGGATCGTTCCACATAAGGCCGCCCTCGTCGTTTGGATGGTACACGTCGTCACATTTGTAGCAGAACTCCGCCTCGTCGGAGAGCACCAGGAATCCATGGGCAAAGCCACGCGGAATGAAGAGCTGCCGCGCGTTTTGCGCGGAGAGCACCACGCCCTCCCACTGCCCCCAGGTAGGGCTGCCTTCACGCAAGTCCACGCACACGTCGAACACCGAGCCCTTGGTCACGCGCACCAGCTTGGCTTGGGGGTGATGGATTTGGAAGTGCAGGCCACGCAGCACACCGCGTGTGCTCGAAGACTGGTTGTCCTGCACAAACTCGCAATCTATGCCACCTGCCACAAAATCAGGTCGCTTGTAGGTCTCCATAAAGTAGCCCCTGCGATCACCAAATCGCTTGGCATCCACAATTACCACGCCTTCGATTGAAGTTGTGGTAAACGTAAAGTTACCCGAAATAACCTGCGACATAAGAGCTCCTTGCGCCACCAAGTTGTGTACGTCCCAAACCATAATACCTAAAGCCCTCCATACATCACGCAAAATGTGATGTAATAGTTAGGGGGATTATGCTTGGGACAAAACAAGGGACACCATGAGGGTACTGGCGGTAATACCAGCATATAACGAGGAGGCCTGCATTAGGCAAACGGTCTCCTCCCTCGTTGCCGCATGCCCAACCATAGACTTTCTTGTGGTCAACGATGGATCGACGGACAAGACCAGGGAGATTTGCGAGCAGAACGGCTATCGCGTCCTCAACTTGTCCGTCAACTCGGGCTTGGCCTGTGGCTTCCAGGCGGGAATGAAGTACGCATACCGCTATGGGTACGATGCGGTGGTGCAGTTCGACGCGGACGGCCAACACCTTCCCAACTACATCCCATCCATGGCTGAGGTCATGGACTCCCAGAATGCCGACATTGTTATCGCGTCGCGCGTCTTGGCCGGCGAGACCATAGACGGCGGTCGCGGCGTTGGGTCAAAGCTCATCGCAACACTGATTCGCCTCACCTCGGGCGTGCGACTCACCGACCCCACATCGGGCATGCGCATGTACAATCGCCATATGATCGATCTGTTCGCCCACAGCTACGACTTCACGCCCGAGCCGGACACCGTCGCCCTCATTGCCCGCAAAGGCGGCAAGGTCGTAGAGGTGCCCGCACACATGCGCGAACGCCAGAGCGGCCAGAGCTACTTCGATTTTTCCCATGTGATGCGCTATATGAGCCGTATTTGCGCCTCCATCCTATTCCTCCAGTGGTTTCGTTAGGAGCACCATGTCGGTTACGCTTCGAATCCTTTGTGTGGTAGGTGCCATTGGCACATTTGTTTTGGTGTGTAGACGCATGCGAAAGGACCGCATACGAATCGACGACTCCATCTTTTGGATCGTGTTCTCGCTCACGCTCATCGCGATTGCCATCTTTCCCAACATCCCCGCCTTTTTGGCACACCTGCTCGGCTTCCAGTCCACGAGCAACTTCGTATTCTTCGTCACAATAGCCGTCCTACTCGCGCGTAATTTTTCTCTTACGCTCAAGATATCGGCTCTTTCTTCTCGGCTCGACGAACTGGTGCAGGAGCAGGCGCTCCAGGCGCTCAAAGAGGATGAGGACTATCATGGCCAACAGTAACGTGGCGCTGAGCATCATCGTGCCCTGCTACAAGGTCGAGCGGTATCTACCAAAGTGCCTTGCGTCCCTGGTGGGACAAACGCTACAAAACATCGAGGTCATTTGCATCAACGACGGATCCCCCGACCGCTGCATAGACATCCTTCGCGACTGGGAAACGCGCTACCCAGGAAAAATCGTGGTAATCGACAAACAAAACGAAGGCGTATGGCGTGGCAGATGGGACGGGATTCGCATTGCACGCGGTGAGTACATCGGCTTCTTGGACAGCGACGACTATGCGGAGCCCGACTTTGCCGAAGAGCTTTACCATGCGGCAAAAGCTACGGACGCAGATTTTGCCGTATGCGGCTTTAGCAGAATCGACCTCGACACGGGCAAGGTGCTCTCGCGCGAACTCTGTACGCCTCGCGAGCCCTTTTCCATAACCGACGAACCGGGCAGAATTGTAGAGCTCAACGGCGCACCTTGGAACAAGGTCTTTCGCGCAGACGTCCTCAAGCGGATGCACGACCTTACGGAGCCGCCACCCGTCCTCGACGACTTGGTGTTCCACCTCTTGGCATATCTCCAGAGCCGGGGAACGGTCACCTTCGTGCCCAAGTCGCTCGAAAACTACATGGTGCGCT
>JAFWMI010000276.1 GCA_017513965.1 Atopobiaceae bacterium | reverse complement strand
TTCACGTGGCTGCACATGTGCCGCAAGCGCCAAGGCGCCAAATGGCAGGATTTCATCACCGCCTTCAAGATCATCCCGTTCCTGCTCCTGGCTTTCGTTGGCTTGTTCTTCATGAAGTCCGCCAACTTCGGCGTCCAGATTGAGGGTTCTGCAGGTGCAACGGGCAACATCGTGGCCGCACTTATTGCTGGCGTTGCCGCTACCACCTGGAGCTACGACGGTATGCAGACCTGCGTCACCATGGGCGGCGAGATCAAGGATCCCAAGAAGAACATGCCCATTGCTCTTATCGGCACCGTCGGCGTCTGCACCCTGCTTTATGTCATGCTCGTCACCGCTGCCGTCGGCATGACCGACATCAACATCCTTGCCACCGCCGACGCCCCCATCGCCACCGCGTTTGAGGCCATCATGGGCAAGACCTCCGGCACCGTCGCCGCGCTCCTCGCCGTCGTCGTGGTTACCGGCTCGCTTTCCTCCCTTATCATGTTCCAGGCCCGCGGCCAGATGAAGGCTGCTCAGGAGGGCTACTGGTGGCGTAGCTGGGGAAAGATCGACCCCAGGTACGACTCGCCCGTCGTCTCCATGCTTTGGCAGTCCGGCTTCGCCCTGATCCTTGTGTGGCTCACCACCATCCAGGACCTGCTCGGCATCTTCACCTTCATCTGCCTCGTCCGTAACGCGCTCCTCTTCGTCGCTTGGTTCCCCCTGCAGAAGAAGGCCAACTACAAGCCGACGTTCAAGGCTCCCGGCGGCGCCATCATGGCCCTCCTGGCAATCGTCCCCTCCGCCATCCTGGCTTGGGGCGAGCTCGGCGGCATCGTGTCTGGCGAGGTTCCGCTGTTCAGCTGGAATCCCATCTCCGCAGGCATCCTCGTCATCGCGTCGGCTCTTCCGTTCTACCTCTACTTCAAGAAGACCAATGCAGACATCATCGAGGAGTCCGAACGCAAGCGTAACGAGCTCATTCTTGGTGAGTAACGTGTGCTAGACGCACCGCAGTCTGCCTGAGGTGAACTGACAGGGCCGCCCGGTTCAGGAGCCGGGCGGCCCTCCGCATCGAGACGGAAGGGAACGTGGAACCCATGCTGCAGAATCGTCTTACGACGGCCGAGATCATGGAGTGGTGCTCCATACCATGGCGGGAGCTGGGCAGTCGGGAACTCAAGACAAAGCTGGAGGTATATCCCGAGAAGCACGACATGTTCGTGGCTATCGGAAACATGATGGCTGACGAGGTCATCGCGCACAACGAGGCGGGACTGCCCACCAAGTGGGTTCTGCCGGCTGGCCCGACGGACGAGTACGACGTCTTTTGCCGCCGCGTGAATGAGGAGTGCATCGACTGCACCAACCTCTGGGTCTTTCACATGGATGAGTTCCTCGACTGGCAGGGTCGGCCCTATCCGGTGGCAGACACTTACGAGAGCCTCGAAGGCACCATGCTTGCCTGCTTCTACGATCGCATTGACCCTGAGCTGCGTCCGCCCGAGGACCACCGCATCTGGCCGCGCATCAATGACCTTGATGCGGCCGACATCAAGTGCGACGAGCTGGGTGGCATCGATACCGTGTGGGCGGGCATCGGTGCGACGGGCCTCGTGGCCTTCAACGAGGCGCCACGCAGCTTTTGCCAGCACATCACGGTGGAGGAGTACGCGGCGTCTAAGACCCGCATTGGCGTGCTCAACGACGACACCATGGTCGCCCTCTCCGAGCGATCCTTCGGTGGCTGCCTCGACCGTGTCCCGCCCATGTACATCACCATCGGCTTCCACATCATCTGCTCGGCCAAGCGCGCCGTCTACATGGTGGCCACGGGCGACTGGAAGAAGACGGTCTGCCGCATCCTGCTTCTGAGTGAGCCAATTGTCGAATACCCGGTGACGATCCTGCCGAAGTACATCCCCGACGTCACGCTCATGACCAACGAGTACACCATCGATCATCCGCTTTCGCACGTGATCAGAGGCTGGTAGCAATGGCGAAGCAATTTGACGTTATCGTGCTTAACTCGCACGGCGTGGGACAGTATGCCTATACCGACCACATGCCCGTGTGGGGCGAGACCCTGCCCGTCAAGAACTGGCACGTGGCAGAGGACGGCGGGAAGGGCTCCAACGTCACCGTGGCGTTGGGGCGCCTGGGCCTCAAGGTGGCCTACATAGGCAAGGTGGGAAACGACCCGTGGGGCGACCTGGGCGACAAGTGGATGACCGACGCCGGCGCCGACACAACCTACCTGTACCGCACCGACGAGGTATCGACGGGCACTGGCCTCATTCTGATTGGGCCCGACGGCCAGAACGCCATCATCGACGGCGACTCGTCGAGCGTAAAGCTCACGGTGGGGGAGGTTACGGCGGCACTTGATGATATGGCCGGATCCTCGTACTTTGTGACCGGGTTTGAGGTGCCACAGCGTGTCTCGTTGGCAGGGGCGAAGTACGCAAAGCAGCTGGGGATGACTGTTGCCCTCAACCCATCACCCTTGCCTGAGGAGCCCATGGGCTGGCTTGACTACGTGGACTACCTCTTCATCAATGAGGTGGAGGGCCGCTCCATCGAGGGCCTTGCCAAAGACGACCCGTTGGATGCCGAGTCGCTCGTGCGCAAGGTCAAGGAAACCTATGGCGTGGGTAACGTGGTCATGACGCTCGGTTCCGACGGAGCTTGTGTGCTTACGACTGACGGAGCGTTCTTCACGGTGGATCCCGTGCGCGTGGAAAAGGTCGTTAACACTGCCGGCGCCGGCGACGGCTTCATGGCAGCGACGGTGTATGGACTCGTACGCGGAAACACGCTCGAGGAAGCCATGAAGTGGGCCGCCGGGTATGCCGCGCTCTCCGTGACCATCGACGGCACCATCCCCGCGTACCGTCCGCTTGCTGAGGTGGAGGCCTTCATAGCCAGCTTGTAGGAACGAGAGGGCCAGCTCCTCACGCCTACGTGGCCTCGGATCACCAGCCGGAGTCAGCCTGAGAGACGCAAGTGCAGGATAATTGCCTGCCTTTTGCTCTCTGCAACCCACATGGAAACCCTGGTCACGATATTCAGCCTTTTTCCGAGCATGCGCAGGGCATCCGGGAAGAACGTGCGCTCCTCGAGGAGCTCCACCCCGCACTTCCTTGCAAACGCCTCGCCATCGTCAACCCCAAAATACATGAGGGCGTTCACATTGCCCGTACGCTTGATGAACCAATTCGTGAACCTGAGCCCACTCGTACTCGTGGCGTCGAAGATCATCTCCGCTGTCGAGAATGCCCTACCGCAGGATCGGATGAAGCTCGTGACCTGCTCCTCGTGAAAATACTGGAAGACTCCCGAGACGACCAGCAACGTGGGGAGGGAGGCGTCGACCTCCCTTGCCCAGCCCATGCCGAAGATGTCACCAGGAATCGTTATCTCCCGCTCTCGGGTTCCAAAGACCTTCCGCCTTGCATCGATTACCTCGGGCAGATCGACCTCGTACCAGTTGACGCC
>JAFWMI010000275.1 GCA_017513965.1 Atopobiaceae bacterium | reverse complement strand
GCAGGCCCTTGCCGAGGTCGTCGAGGCCAGCGCCGATGGGCAGGCCGTCCTCGGAGAACGCGGTCTGGGTGCGGCCGTAGACGATCTGCAGGAACAGCTCGCGCATAGCAACGTTGATGGCGTCGCATACGAGGTCGGTGTTCAGTGCCTCAAGGATGGTCTTCTTGGGAAGAATCTCGGCGGCCATAGCGGCGGAGTGGGTCATGCCCGAGCAACCGATGGTCTCGACGAGGGCCTCCTCAATAATGCCCTTCTTTACGTTAAGGCTCAGCTTGCAGCCGCCCTGCTGCGGGGCGCACCAGCCGATGCCATGGGTGTAGCCCGAGATATCCTCAAGCTGCTTTGCCTGTACCCAAGCACCCTCCTCGGGGATGGGTGCAGGTCCGTGGTATGCACCCTTGGTGACTGGGCACATCTTCTCCACATCTGACGAATACTCCATGAAAGCTCCTCTCCACAAATCCTGTGACCGAGCTCCCATGCGCGGCCACCATTTGCACAGCTTCTATGATGATAGAATCGCCGATTTGAGAAAACAACAACTGTGCGGTACCCAATCCGTAGAAGGCAAAAATTGGCCGTTTACCTGTGAAATGTAAGCCGTGGCTAACTAAATGTGCCACGGATTTAAGGCAGAAGACAAGACAAAACGGGCATGCGCTGGGAAATGGGGGACACGTCTTCTATGCGGGATCCGTCGTCACGAGGATCCTGGTGAGACGTGCCCCTTGCGTGAGCGGCTAGGCGGCCTTTGAACCCTCCTGTCCCCTGAGCTCTGCAAGGAGCGCCGCCAGCCCGTCGCATTGTGCGCCAATGCTCGTGGCGCATGCTTCCTTTTTGCGCTTCAGCTCCGCTTCGACCCTTGCTCGGTGTTCATGGAACTCGCCAAAGGCCATTGTGCGGAAGACGCCCGCCGTCATCCTCGCGTCATAGAGCGCACGGTGCGCGGACGCGCTGTCGTGCTCTATGCCGCACCAGTCCGCCGCCTCGCCAAGGGCGATCTTGCGCCTCTTGTTCATGCCCAAGAGACGCGGGTACAGCCGCTGGATGTCCAGCCATCTTCCAGGGAGGCGGTGCGCGATGCCCTTTGCGGCGCATTCCAGCTGTATTTGCTTGAGGTCGCTCCCGCTCCAGGTGACCATGCGAGCATTGCCCGGGCCGATCCAGGCGGCCAGCGCCTCAAGCACCTCGTTTAGTGGCCGCGCGCACGAGAGGTCCGCATTGTTGATGCCGGTAATGCGACGCACCGTGCCCGATACGCCATGGGCCAGCTGCGGCTTGACCATGTGGCTAAAGGTGCCGCATACCGTGCCGTCGGACGCCAGCTTAACGGCGCCCACCTCAATGATCTCGTGCTTGAGGCCTCCTGTGCGCCTGTTCTTTGGTATGGGTGTGAACTCGAGGTCGATGACTACGTTGCAGGTGTACTTGCCTTCCATCCTTCGCTCCTTCTCGCGCGCGGTATGGATGCAAGGTACCGAATGAATGGGACAGAAATTGCAAACATGTGTGGAGATAGAGACTACCAGGCTGGTTTGCCCGTCGCAATCAGTGAGTCTATGTCGGCAAAGGCGTTCTGCATGGCCCTTCACTCCGCTTGCGTGCGTCGTGGCATGCGGGATAAAATGCGAGGGTCTGTAGTAACGAGCAAGGAGGTACGTATGGCAGAGGCGACTGTAGCGGTGTTTCTCGCTCCGGGATGCGAGGAGATAGAGGCACTCACCGTGGTGGACATCTTGTATCGTGCGGGGATTGCATGTGAGACGGTCTCTGTTGCGGAGGGCCGTGAGGTCACCTCGTCCCATGGGGTCACCGTGGTCGCCAACAAGCACGTTGCGGACGCAGACCTCGATGCGTACGACATGCTGGTGCTTCCCGGAGGCATTCCCGGCACGCCCAACCTGCACGCCTGCAAGCCGCTCATGGATGCCGTGCATGCGTTTGCCGCAGCTGGCCGTCCGCTCTCCGCGATCTGTGCCGCTCCCTCCATCTTTGCCGAGGAGGGCTTGCTCGAGGGTCGACGCGCCACCAGCAATCCGGGGTTCCAGCATGTGCTGGCCGAGCATGGCACCTCCGTGTTCGCAGACGAGCCGGTGGTCGTGGACGGCAACTTCATTACAAGCCAAGGCATGGGCACGGCCATTGACTTTGCCTTGGAGATCGTGAGGCACTACAAGGGCGACGACGAGGTTGCGCGCCTGAAGGGTGCCGTGGTGTATTGGGAGCGTTAGACACGCACGTGCGTGGGGAGGCGAACGGCCGATCGCATACGCCTCCCTACAAACTCATGCTCGTTCTTGCCGCGGCGCTTTGGGGCGGATCGTTTGTGGTGCTCAAAGGCGCGCTGGACGTCGTGCCTCCCTCGTGGCTTCTGGGCATTCGCTTTGTGATCGCGGGTTGTGTGATGCTCTTGGTGTTCTGGCGGCGCGTGGCTCGAATGCTGGACAAGCCACATGTGGTGGCAGGCGTGCTGCTGGGAGTGACGGGCGGTCTTGGCTACCTCATCCAGAACATCGGCTTGGTGGATACCACACCGGGGCACAACGCCTTTCTTACGGCCACGTATTGCGTGATGGTGCCTTTTATCCACTGGGCCTTCGCACGTGTGCGGCCAACGGTGGCAAATGTGGTGGCCGCGCTGCTCGCCTTGGCAGGCATCGGCGTGCTCTCGCTTGGCGGCAGCGAACCCATGGCGTTGAGCTGGGGCGACTGGATGACGCTGGGTGGCGCGTTCTGGTTTGCCGTACAGATCGAGGTTATGGTGAGGGTCGCCCCCGGTCACGACATCCTGTGCATGACGGTCGTCGAGTTCTTTGTGATGGGGCTGGTGTGTTTGGCATATGGCGCATGCGCCGAGCCGTTTCCTCCCATCTCGGTGTTTGGTGGGATGGACTTCTGGCTGCAGATGGGGTACTTGGTCCTGCTCGCGTCGTGCGTGTGCACCATGTTCCAAAACGTTGGCCAAGCTCATGTGCCGCCGGCACAGGCGTCGCTGCTCCTGTCGCTCGAGAGCGTGTTTGGCGTGTTGTTCAGCGTGGTTATCTATGGCGAGCCGCTTACCGTGGCGCTTGCGATGGGCTTTATGCTGGTGTTTTGCGCAATCCTGCTCAGCGAGCTTAGCCCGCTTCGCCAAAGAGCTCGGTGAATACCTCAATGACGCGAGGTACGTCGAGCGGCTTGGTGAGGTGGGCGTTCATTCCGGCCGCCTTGGTCTCTTCCACGTCTTCGGCAAAGGCGTGGGCAGAGCATGCCACAATGGGAATGCTCGCAAGCTCGGCGTCTGGCAGGTTGCGTATGGCGTGCACCGCCTCGTAGCCGTTCATCTCGGGCATCCAAATGTCGGTGAGCAAGGCGTCGTAGTAGCCCGGCGTGGAGTTGGCGACCTTGTCGACGGCAATCTTGCCGTTGATGGCGGTGTCGACCTCAAAGCCCAGGTCCTCCAGCACGAAGGTGGCGATTTCCATGTTTATCTCGTTGTCTTCCGCCACGAGGATGCGCTTGCCGGTAAAGTCCGGGGCTTGCTCCTCGTCCGCGTTGGAGACGTCGGCGATTACCACCGGCTGAGCCACGATGGGGAAGTCAACACGAATGATGAACTCGGTGCCCTCGTTGGGTGCCGTCTCTACGTCTATGGTGCCGCCCATGAGATCGACGATGTTCTTGGTAATGGACATGCCCAGGCCAGTGCCCTGTATGCCGTTGACCGTTGAGCTGTGCTCGCGCTCAAACGCCTCGAACACGTGCTCGGCAAACTCCTTGGTCATGCCGATGCCGTTGTCCTTGACGCGAATCTCGTATCTGCCCAAGCCTTCGCCGGCGTGTCCCGTTTGAGTGACCGTAACGCCGACGGTGCCGCCTTCTGGGGTGAACTTGTAGGCATTGCTCAGCAGGTTGAGCAGCACCCGGTCCAAACGGTTCTTGTCGCAAAGCACATAGGGGTTCGTCACCTGCGAGGTGTCCACGGTAAAGGCGATGTCCTTCTCGTGCATTTGGGTGGCGAATATGTCGTGTACTTCGTCGATGGCCCCACAGAGGTCCATCTCGATGGGATCGAGCTCCATCTTGCCGCTCTCTATGCGGCTCATGTCGAGCACGTCGTTGATGAGCGCAAGTAGATGCCTGCTCGAGGCATCGATCTTGTTGAGGTATTCGCGCGTCTCCTCAAGGGAGGTCCCCTCCCTCAGCGCAATGTGGGTATAGCCAACAATGGCGTTCATGGGCGTGCGTATGTCGTGTGACATGCTGGAGAGAAACTCGCTCTTTGCCTTGCTCATTTGCTCGGCCTCGATTCGCTGGAGGTCATGCTCCTTCTCGCGGCTGAGCATGAGCGAGTAGATGCGGAACATGATGGCCAGGCTAAAGACGATGAGGCCGAGCTGTACGAGGCTGTCTCTCATGAGCCTTTGTTGAATCTCCTGTGACTGTCCGTTGAGGAAGAGGCTGTGATCGGCAAGATCTTGTCGGTTGAAGTAAATGCCCCTGTTGGCAGCTGCGCCTTCGAAGTAATCGTCAATCTCTATTACCACGTTGGCTAGGTTGTCGTGCGCAGACTGACGGACCCACATGGTGGACGAGAACAGAATGAGAAAGAGCATGGCCATCCACACGATGGTGGAGCGTCCAAAACGTCCCGTGGTGTCCTGCTTGAAGACGATCCTAAAGACCACCAGACCAAGCACGCTCCATGTGGCAAAGATGAGGTACGACTCGGTTGCGAGTGCGCTCACGGACCATAGATACGGTATGAGCGGGAAGATGAAGAAGACCGCGGAGAGCACGGCGCCCACGATGCCGGTTATGGCGATTGCGCGCTTGCCCTCGTCGCGACCTACCCGGTAGGCGCAAAGGGAGATGTAGCAGTAGGCGATTGAGGCGCAAATGCTGGTAACGTCCACGATCCAGCCGATGGCGGCGCGGCCAACAAAGGGAACCACGACCGATATGGCAAGAATGAAGAGCACCGCCTTGACGGGGGTGCCCTCCTCGTTCTTTTGCGCCAGCCATTCGGGGAGTATCCCATCTTCCGCGATGTTGCACAGGAGCCTGCTCGCTGCGCGATAGAGGCCAATCAAGCTGGTGGCAAGCGCACTGAGCACTGCGAAGGCAAGAAGGGCAAGCCCAGGCTGTCCTGCCGCAGCCCACATGGCATGGAAGACGGGCAGGCCGTCGATGCCGCTGTGATTGCCAAGATTGAGCACGTACTCGAGCCAATTGTTATACGTATCGGGTGTGCCCAAAACCGAGATCGCCGAGGTGAAGATGTATATGAGCGCACCGGAGAAGATGGCGGCCATGACGATGGACAAGAGTCGCTTAACCGGGAAGCGCATCTCGCTCACGCCATGCGAAACCGACTCGAATCCCACGAATGCCCATGGCGCGAGCGCGAAGATGCCAAAGATGCCAGAGGTGGGGGAGACGGATTTGGCGAAGGGTGGGTTGAAGGCGCGGGTGATGTCCACTCCCTTCATTAAGACGATGAGCAGACAGAGCACGACGCCAAAGAAGAGCGTAAGGGCGAATCCCGTATTGAGTGTCGAGACGACGCGGCGTCTTAGGCAGCTTATGAACCCAAAGACGCCGAGCACGGCAAGCGTGACCAGAATCTCGCCAAAATAGACGTCGTATCCCGCCACGACGTAATGGAACCCAAACTGGAAGACCGGTCCCAGCAAAAACCTGCCAATGAGCACGAATGCGGTGGCGTTTGCCCACAAAATGGCGATGTAGGCCAGCACGAGCGACCATGCGCACAGGAAGGCGTGGTCGTAGCCAAAGACGTGCTTGGTATACGAGAAGGCGCCACCAGAGTCGGGGTAGCGATTCGCCATATGGCATAGGTTTACGGCGATGATGAGCATGGCGGCGGCACCAAGGCAGAGCGCCGTTATGGTGCCTACAGGACCGGCGAGGGGCAGAAGGGTCGTTCCCGGCATGACGAACGCGCCCCAGCCGATGATGCAGCCTAACGAGAGCGCCCATACGTTGAGGGGGCTGAGGTATTGCTTTGTGCCTGAGGTTGCATCCATGGAGAACACCTTTCAACATGTAGGCGGAGCGAAGGCAGCATCTTGGCTGCGACACGCTCAAAAGCATCAACTTATGAGTATAAACCGTGCCATGCAAAACGGGCGCGGGTAGTACGCCAAACGTAGCGTCGTGACTGTCGTGCGCATGAATCACCTGTTTTGCTGTTGCGCATGTGGGTGCAAAGAGAGTAAGCTCAAAGGCTCACATCGATTTGTCCGTGGGGTGGTGGCATGATTTCGGAGGCTTCTCTCAAGCGTCATTGCACGCCTGCCGTGCTGAGCCGTGCCAAGAGGATCGTGGGACAAAAGACGCATCTTCACGCACGTAAGTGTAGGTATGAGGACGGTCAAACAATCCTCAACGCCAAGGCTGACGCAACAGGAAGCTGGGACGCGCCGCATAGGGTCTCGATCGTGCTGGACGAGGACGCCGACGCGCTGGTGGACTATGGGTGCGACTGCGACTCGTCGCTGAGGATGTCGTCTGCCTGCAAGCATGTGATGGCACTTGCGCTCGACTTCAACGAGTCGCCCGAATCCTATGAGGGGTACGACTGCTCAAGTCACCTTGCCACGTCGCGTGGTGTGGCCAAGGCGATGAGACGTGCCGAGGAGGACCTGCCCCTGCCCTCGGGCACCTCCACGGAGCCGCATGACGCAACGGTCTCGCTCGAGCCCACGCTGGTACGCGATACGGGCTTCTTGGTACGCTTTCGGCTGCAGGGCGCACAGGGGTCGTATGTGCTCAAGTCCATCACCGACTTTGTTGACGATGTGGTTGGGGGCGTGTATCAGTCGTATGGGAAGCGCCTCTCGTTTGTCCATGACCTCGATGCGTTTTGCGAGGGGGATCGCGCCGTTGTGGCGTTTTTGGTCCACGCGGTGCAAAACAGGCGGGCCTATGTGTATGAGCGGGCCATGGGACGTGCCGTCTTTGGCGGCGCAACGTCCCCGATGCGAGAGATGCGTCTTTCTCCGCCAGAGCTCATAGAGTTGCTCGGTTTGTACGAGGGACGAACGATTGCCTTTGAGGACCACGGCGCGTCCGTGGACGGCGAGCCTGCGCGCATGCTGAGGGTCGAGCTGAAAGATCCCCAGTTTGAGCTTGAGCTCGTCCCACTTGACGGGGGTGCCTACGAAGTCAGGCGGCCCCGCGGCATGCGTGTGACGGCGTATGGTGGGCGAGCCATCGCGTGGGACGGCGAGTCGCTCAACCTTTGCTCGCGCGCTTTCTCGCGACATGCGTCGTTGCTGGTTGACCTGCTCTCGAGTTCCGAGGAGCGACTCGTGGTGGGCGAACGGGATCTTGGGCGCTTTTGTGCCACGGTGCTGCCTCGGCTCGATGAGGTTGCCCAAACGACCGTGCCGCAGAGCATCGCCACGTTAAAACCGGTTGCCTGCGAGCTTGAGTTCCATTTGGATTGCGGCCAGAGGGGCATTATCTGCGTCGCCACGGCCGTGTATGGAGAGCGGCGCGTAATGCTGGTAACCGGCAGGGCTCTGGACCAGGACGAGGGCGAGCCCATGCCCATCGTTCGCGACGGTGCCAAGGAGGCACGTGGCCGTGAGGTGGTGCGCAAGTACCTTTCCATGGACGCGGACGGGAATCTTTCCATAGCGCGCACCAACGCGGAGGCCATGGCGCGGTTCCTCTATGAGGGAGTGCCTGAGCTGCAGCGTTTGGGCACCGTGTTTGCCACCGAGGCGTTTGAGCGCTTGCATGCGAAGGCACGCCCGCGCGTACGGGTGGGCCTGTCGGTTCGGTCCAACCTGTTGGAAGTCACGTTCGACGTGGACGGGGCGTCTGCAGCCGATCTTGCGGGCCTGCTCAAGAGCTATGCGCTCAAAAAGCGCTATCATCGCCTGCGCGACGGATCGTTTGTGGACCTCTCGCAGCTGGATATGGAGGAGGCCGCGGCCGTTGCCCAAGAGCTCGACCTCACGCCAAACGAGCTTGCGAACGGCCATGCGAACGTTGCGGCGTATCGGGCGTTGCTGCTGGACGAGCACGTGCATACCGTGCATGCGTCGGTGGAGCAATACCTCAGTCGCATTCGTTCGGTGGACCCGTCTGCCTATGTCGTTCCGTCGAGGCTTGCCAAGACGCTTCGGCCATACCAGCGCGTGGGGTTTGGCTGGCTTTCTGCCCTGTGTGACCTTGGCCTTGGTGGCGTGCTTGCCGACGAGATGGGCTTGGGCAAGTCGCTGCAACTCATCTCCTTCCTGTGCTCCAAGGACCCTGGCTCCCGCTCGGACGAGCCTTCGCTCGTGGTATGTCCCGCATCGTTGGTATACAACTGGCAGGCGGAGTTCGAACGGTTCGCCCCCTGGCTCAAGGTGCGCGTTGTGGCTGGCGATGCGTGTGAGCGCCAAAGCCTGCTCGCCGCGCGCGGCGTGGACGTGTTCGTGACGTCGTACGACCTTTTGCGTAGGGACGCCGCCGCCTATGCGTCGCTTCGGTTTTGGTGCGTGGCGCTCGACGAGGCCCAGTACATCAAGAACCACGAGACGATCGTTGCGCATACGTGCAAGGAGCTCGACGCGCACGTTCGCTTTGCGCTTACGGGCACGCCGGTGGAGAATCGCCTTTCCGAGCTGTGGAGCATCTTCGACTTTCTCATGCCCGGTCTATTGGGCACCTACGACCGCTTTAGGGAGCGGTACGAGCGACCCATCCTAGATGGCGACGACGAGCTGTCCCAGTCGCTCGGCCGTGCCATTAAGCCGTTTATCCTGCGCCGGACAAAGCGAGAGGTGCTGCAGGACCTCCCCGAGAAGATCGAGCAGGTGGTACGAGTTCGCATGGGTGTGGAGCAGCGGCTCTTGTACGAGGCGCAGGTGCAGGAGCTTCGCGACCAAATGACGGACGCGATGGACGCGCCCAACGGCGGAAAGCTCCAGGTGCTCGTGGCGCTCACGCGGCTGCGACAGATCTGCTGCGATCCCAGCCTTGTGTTTGAGGGTTACGATGCGGGCTCATGCAAGACCGAGGCACTCCTCACGCTCGTGGCACGCGCTATTGACGCCGGTCAAAAGATGCTGGTGTTCTCGCAGTTTACGAGCTATTTGCAAATTGTCTCTGCCCAGCTGCGCGAACAGGGAATCGCACACTATGTGATTACGGGGTCGACGCCCAAGCGCAAGCGCGTTGAGCTGGTGGACCTGTTCAACCAAGACGACACCCCTGTGTTCCTCATCTCGCTCAAGGCGGGGGGAACCGGACTCAACCTCACCGGCGCGTCGGTGGTGGTCCATGCGGACCCGTGGTGGAATGCCGCGGCACAGAACCAGGCGACCGACCGCGCCCATCGCATTGGGCAGACGCAAGACGTAACCGTGTACAAGCTCATTGCGGCAAAGACGGTTGAGGACAGGATTCTTGAGCTGCAGCGAGCGAAGTCACGTTTGGCAGACGCGGTGGTTGCAGGCGACTCAACGGGCATATCGCTTGCGAATCTTACGCGGGAAGATTTGGAGGAGTTGCTGGGTTAGTGCGTTTGGTCTGCATTTGGTTTATGGGTCCTTGCGGAGCGGTATACTTACCCCTTACAGATACGGCGTTTGGAGGCTGTTATGGCCAAAGGTGATTTTGGACAAAAACTCGCGGATTGGATGCGTGGTCGCAACGGGTCTGACGAGCTGTCCACTGCGGCAACGTTGCTGGCGTTCATACTTCTTGTTATCAATATCTTCTTGCATACGCTCTTCCTTAATCTGGTGGCGATCGCGCTCATGGCGTACGCGTGGTGGCGCATGATGTCGAAGGACCTTGAGGCGCGAGAGAACGAGAATGCGTGGGTCGCCGAGCTCATGGGGCCCGTGCGTCCTTGGCTGCATAACCCAAGGGCTGCGTTTGCCGAGGCGCGTGTGTACAAGCACCTCAAGTGTCCGGAGTGCGGGCAGCGCGTCCGCGTTCCGCGCAAGAAGGGCAAGCTGCGCGTAACGTGTCCGGCGTGCCACGAGAAGTTTGAGGCGCGGACGTAGGGACGAGGGCAAGAGCGTGTACGTTGCTTTTCTTGCGGGAGGCATAGCCTCGGGAAAGTCCACGGTTGGCAGGATCCTCCAAAGCCGGGGGGCGCTGCTCGTGGACTTGGATGCCGTGTCCCGAGACGTTACCCAAGCCGGTTCGGAAGTGTGCGCCCACATTGCCTCCGCGTTTGGACAGGATGTCCTCGATGTCAAGACCGGGGAACTACGGCGTGCCGTCTTGGCGGAGCGGGCGTTTGCGAGCGCCCAGACTACGGCCAAGCTGGAGTCCATCGTGCATCCCGCAATACGGGTTGAGCTGCAGCGGCAGCTCGAGGGGGCCGAGGGGTTTGAAGTCGCTGTGGTGGAGGTACCCCTGCTCAACAGGGTGGAAGACCTTGCCAAGCTTGCGAATGAGGTGGTGTGTGTGGTGTGCCCCCTCGAGGTGCGATGCGCGCGTGCCGTGCAACGGGGCATGACGGAACAGGACTTTGCTCGACGCGTGGCGCAGCAGCCTTCGGATGAATACCTGCTGGCGCATGCGACGACGGTTATCAACAACGATGGGGACGAGCGTGCCTTGCATGCTCAGGTGGATGCCTGGTGGAACGATCGGGCGGAACGGGGATGGTCGTAAACGTGGTAAACACATCAAACGCGCGCTTTTGGCGCTGGTATAGGACGTTGCCCATACTGCTCATGACGGCGATGCTGGTGCTCTCGCTGACCGTCGGCTTTTTGCCGCTAGACATCGTCCGCGGTTTGTTTTTTCCCGTGAACTATGCGGAGCGCATTGACGATGCTGCGGCGCGCCATAACGTGGACCCCCATTTGGTTGCGGCCGTTATAAAGTGCGAGTCTGGCTGGAACGAGAACGCCCAGAGTCGGGCAGGCGCGGTTGGCCTCATGCAGGTTATGCCCGATACGGCAAAGTCCGTCTCGGAGACGGGGGCGGTGGACACCAAAAAGTACAGCCCGAGCAACCTCACTGACCCTGCGACCAACATTGAGTATGGTTCGGCGCTCCTGAGCTACCTCCAAGAGAACCTCTCCACCACAAACGAGGTCATTGCCGCATACAACGCCGGTTTGAGCACGGTGCAGGGATGGCTTGCGAACTCGGACACCAACAACGTGGTGGACGAAATCACGTATCCCGAGACCCGGCACTATGTGGAGCGGGTGAACGAGGCCTTGCGCCAGTATCAGCAGTACTATCCCGATGGAATGAGCACCCAGTAATTCGCGGCGTCACGTTGTCGTCGCTTCTGGTGGGGTCTGACGGGATTGAGACCGCTGCGGGTGGGGGTTGTCGGGATGTCGACCGCTGCGGGTGATTCGACCCGCACCGGTCGCGAAGCCAGCCGGCCGGGCCCGCAGCGGTCGCGAAGCCAG
>JAFWMI010000274.1 GCA_017513965.1 Atopobiaceae bacterium | reverse complement strand
CTCGCAATACCTCGTTTTTCCAGAGCCCCAATCTCCCTCAAGCGCTATGGCATAATGCGCAGATTGGTCCCGTACATATCGCTCTATCCGCGAAGTTAGATTGTTATACACCGCGGCCTCCTTTTGGGATGTTCGTCTTGGACGAAGGAATCATTGACGTCACCTGAGAATTATATCTTCCCTGATGGTACCAATAATGGTACCATCAATCATATCGTGAGGGAGGGCAATGGATAAGGTGTCGAAGATCGTTGCGGCGATGCGCAACAACCCAAAGAACGTCCGGTACGACGACCTGTATAGTGTCTGCTCCCACTATTTTGGTCAGGCTAGGCAAAGCGATGGCTCTCATGCGGTTTTTCGCACACCTTGGCAGGGCGACCCACGAGTGAACATACAAAGAGGAAAAAACGGTATGGCCAAGCCCTATCAGGTCAGGCAGGTGCTAAGGGCGATTGACGTGCTGGAAGATGAGGAGTAGCGCTAATGGCATGGGATGCGAAGCTCTATACATATAGGGTTAGATGGTCAGAAGAGGACGAGGAGTATCTCGCGACCGTGGCGGAGTTCCCTTCTCTGTCGTGGCTCGACGAGAGCATGCCTGACGCGTTATCGGGTCTTGTCGCCTTGGTGAGCGGCGTTATCGCCGATCTGGAGTCGGAGGGCGAAGCTGTGCCCGAGCCTCTATCGGTCAGGAGCTACTCAGGCAACGTGCGCCTGCGGTTACCGCCCGAGCAGCATCGAGAATTGGCAATACGGGCATCAGAGGAGGGCGTGTCCCTCAATCGCCTGATCTGCTCGCTCATCTCGCGTCCAAGCGGGGCGGTGGCTGCAGTCTCTAACCATGAGCCGCACAGCGTGACAGAAAGAGGGTCGGATGAATCGCGGACGTTCAGCAAAACGGCAACGTACAGCGCGGTTCACGCAAAGCGAGAAAGGCGTGGCTTAAGACTTGTCCAGGGCGGTGATATTGCCTCGTCTGCTTCTGGCGTCGAGTCGATTTCTGAGTTTGGTTCTGTAGAGTGGCTTGAGGAGATGTAGATGTCAGAGGGTAGTTTGCTTGCGGGTCAGCAGTTAGAAGCCGTGTTGCTAACATATTCACATTTTGAGGTTGCTGACTCTGCCCCTGAGGGAGATGCTCAGATCACTCTTACGGTTGAAACCTCCGATACCACTTATGAGGTTCGTGAAGATAACACCGTGGGGACTACCCGCGTTACCGTAGTGGCAAAGCTTGTGTCTGAAACGGATCAGGGCAAACCTAACATGCAGCTCCGTGTGGTTGTGACTGCTGTGGTTTCTTCTCCAGGTGACATTGACGAGGGCGAAACAAGAAAAGCTCTCCGATATCAATCCATAGCCGAAGGATATGCTTTCGTCCGTAACCACGTGATGCAGATTGCAGCGGCTTCTCCAATGTCGCGCTTTGTTCTGCCCACGGTGGACGTTTCGGTGCTGATGGGTTAGAAGCCGAGAACAAGAATCTGGAAGATAACGTGCGCGTTTGCTCCAAATCGTCTGCTCGTCACGGGCGGCTGCGGCTTCATGGGTTCCGCCTTCGTACGCTGGGTGGCTGATCGGCATCTCGAGGTCAGGGTGAAGGTGCTGGACAAGCTTACATACGCGGGCAACCCCGCCAACATCGAGGGGACGGGCGCCGAGCTTGTGGTTGGGGACATCTGCGATTCTGCGTTGCTGGAGGAGTTGGTGCCTGGGTGTGACGCTGTCGCGCACTTCGCGGCGGAGACGCACAACGATGCGGCCGTCGCGGACCAACGTGGAGGGGACGGCGGCCCTCCTGGAGGCGTGTAGGAAGTATGGCAAGCGCATGCACCACGTGAGCACGGACGAGGTGTTCGGCGACCTACCGCTGGGGAGCAGCGAGAGGTTTGGAGAGGGCTCTCCCTACCGCCCCGGGACACCCTACAGCTCGACCAAGGCCTCGAGCGACATGCTCGTGCGCGCCTGGTTCCGCACCTACGGGGTGCCGGTCACCATCTCCAACTGCTCCAACAACTACGGACCCTACCAGCACGTGGAGAAGTTCATCCTCAGGCAGGTGACGAACGTGCTGTGCGGCATCCGGCCGAAGCTCTATGGTGACGGGCGGAACGTGCGGGACTGGATCCACGCGGAGGACCACTCGAGCGCGGTGTGGGCGATTCTCACACGCGGCGTGCCAGGCGAGACCTACCTCGTCGGCGCCGACGGGGAGCGGGACAACATCACCGTGATGCGCGACATCCTGCGCGCGATGGGGGAGGCGGATGACGCCTTCGACTGGGTGCGCGACCGCCCCGGGCACGACAGGAGGTGTGCCATCGACTCCTCCAAGCTCAGGCGCGAGCTGGGCTGGAGGCCCGCGCACACGGACTTCGATTGTCGCAAGGGCGGCCGCTCTAGCACCTGGGGCGACCGCCCTTTTCATTCTGTGATGCTCTCATCAAAGGGAAACAGACCCTCTGCCTTACAAGCCTGAAAAGACAAGATGGGCGCCTCGCAACATAATGAGGCGCCCATTTCATTTTGCGAGCCACCAAGATTTACGCTTCTTGAAGGTCATCTTAGTAAAGACTCCAGGCCGGAATGACAAGGATGTTGTGGAGCTTGGTGAAGAGTCGCGGGCTCGTATTGACGCGTACTG
>JAFWMI010000024.1 GCA_017513965.1 Atopobiaceae bacterium | reverse complement strand
GGTGCCCTCCATGGCACCGGGTATTTTTCATGGCCTGTAAGCGTCTATGTAGACGAATACGATAGGAGGAGATTGCAATGTACAGTGGAGTGAACGCCT
Organism: Atopobiaceae bacterium; assembly: GCA_017513965.1. GTDB lineage: Bacteria > Actinomycetota > Coriobacteriia > Coriobacteriales > Atopobiaceae > RUG440. The sequence continues at coordinate 4,639 of JAFWMI010000024.1, read as the reverse complement.
CTGATGGCATCGGAATTGGTGTGGCGAGTGTAGCCATCGAGCCGGATCTTACCTATTCCCCCAAGAAGATTGAGGATACCGAGGCTGAAGCCGCTCGTTATGCGGCTGCTCGCGAGTCCTTCATCGAGATGACCAACAAGCAGATTGCCAACATGCAGGCCAAGGGCCTGGACAAGGAGGCTGGCATCCTCAACGCGCACATTGAGTTCGCCGAGGACGACGGCATCATCGACTCCGTGACCATGGCCGTCGCCGAGGGCATGTGCGCCGAGCAGGCAGTGGACAACGCCTACACCATGTATTACGACATGTTCTCCCAGATGGAGGACGAGCTGTTCCGCGAGCGCGCTGCCGACATCGCCGACGTGCGCACCGGCCTGCTCGCCGCGCTGCTGGGCAAGGAGCTCGTGGACCTCTCCACGCTGCCCGAGAACTCGATCGTGGTCGTGGGCGAGCTCACGCCTTCCATGACGGCCGACATCGACAAGGAGCACGTTGTCGCTATCGTCACCGAGACCGGTGGCCGTACCTCCCACGCAGCCATTATCTGCCGCGCTATGGAGATTCCCGCGGTTCTCTCCGTCGAGGGTGCTACCAAGAACATCAAGTCCGGCGACCTGGTAGTCGTAGACGGCGCCAAGGGCAACGTTATCGTTGATCCTACTGACGAAGAGCTTGAGACCTATCGTGAGGCTGCTCGCAAGTTCGCCGAGGACAAGGCAGCTCTTGAGGCCTTCCGTGGCAAGCCCACCGTCACCGCCGACGGCAAGGAAGTCCTGCTCGTCGCCAACATCGGCAATCCTTCCGATGCAAACGCGGCCGTTGAGCATGACGCCGAGGGCGTAGGCCTCTTCCGCTCTGAGTTCCTGTTCATGGACAGCCAGCAGCTTCCCTCCGAGGAGGAGCAGTTCGCGGTATACCAGAAGGTCGGCCTGATCATGAAGGGCAAGCCGGTCATCATCCGCACGCTCGACGTGGGTGGCGACAAGGAGATTCCTTACATGGATCTTCCCAAGGAAGAGAACCCCTTCCTTGGCTATCGTGCTATCCGTTACTGCCTCGATCATCCCGAGGAGTACAAGGTTCAGCTTCGTGCCCTCCTGCGCGCCAACGCTCATGGCGACATCAAGATCATGGTGCCGCTGGTAACCGCCATCGAGGAGATCCGTCAGGTCAAGGCGCTCGTCGAGAAGTGCAAGAAGGAGCTCACCGCTGAGGGTGTTGTCTTCAACGGCGACATTGAGATCGGCACCATGGTCGAGACGCCCTCCGCGTCCCTGATCGCCGACATCCTCGCGGCCGAGTGCGACTTCTTCTCCATCGGCACCAACGACCTCATCGGCTACACGATGTGCGCCGACCGCGGCCAGGACAAGGTTGCGTACCTGTACAACCCGTATCAGCCGTCCGTGCTGCGCTCCCTGCAGCGCATCATTGGCGAGGGCGTCAAGGCTGGCATCATGGTCGGTATGTGCGGCGAGGCTGCTGCCGATCCTCTGCTCATCCCCGTGCTGCTCTCCTTCGGCCTCACCGAGTTCTCCGTGTCCGCGCCGTCCATCCTGCGCGTGCGCCGCACCATCTCTCGCTGGACCATCGAGGAAGCCGACGCTCTGGTCAAGAAAATCATGAAGTACAAGACCTCCGCTGAGGTTCGCGCTGCCCTGCAGGCTGCTGCCCGCTAAACCACGCCATCAGAGGCAAAGGTCGGAGCCCCGCATTTGCGGGGCTCTTTTTTCTTGGGGTGATTCTTTGTTGAGGATAGTGGTGATGTTGCCGTAAGGCGAGGTTACCAGGTGCAATTGGAGGGGACGATAACGCGCAGTGCGTTGGGAACGACGGATATGTCGTACTTGTCTGCGCTGAGCTGCTCACCGTCCACTTGGCAAGGCGGCTGCTCTTCTCCGTCGAACGAGACTTCCACATGGTGGATTCGCTTGAGCAGCAGCGCCCGGGACTTGGTGTGCTTGCCAAAGCGTATGAGGCCAAACAGTGCCAGCGAACGTGGGAGCGATGGCTTGCTCACGGTAAGGCACAGATCGAGGTACCCATCGTTGGGCACGGCCGAAGGGCAAATGCGAAAACCGCCACCATAGGTCGGTCCGTTTTGCACGGCAAATGCAAGGTCGATACCCTCAATTGGTTCGCCGTCCACCACAGCGTAGTATGGCCATCCCCTAAATCCCGTAACCAATATCTTGATGCCTGACGTGGCGTACAGAGTCGCACCGGCTTGCGTGGTGTTGTTGGCCCGTCGGTTGGTGGTGTCTATGGCAATGGCGGCATCTAAGCCAAACGACAGCGTTTGCATGAAGTAGACGCCATTGACGTTGCCCAGGTCAATGGTTCTCTCCTCGCCGCTCAACAGTTCTGCGATGGAGCGCTCGGCGTCATTCTTGGTCATGCCGAGCGTGCGCGCAAAGTCATTGCCAGAACCCATGGGGATAATGCCCAGCCTCGGACGCTCGTCCTCGGGAATGAGCATGAGACCGTTTATTACCTCGTGTATAACGCCATCGCCGCCAAGCGCCAAAACGGTCTGATAACCAAAGGCATCCGAAGCCATGCGCTGGGCGTCGCCAGCGTTCTCGGTGAGCCTTACCTCGCAGGAAGACGTTGCCGAATGAAACGAAGAGAAGAAGCGTGTGGCAAAGACGGCGGCGCCCTCACCCTTACCGCTGTGGGCAGTAGGGTTGGCAATAACGAGCGTGCGTCCAAGCGATTGTGGTGACATGACTTCCTCTTCATGCTCAGCTGATTCCGTACCCGCTTTATTCTAGAGGGGGAGGGGTAGCTCTCCTGTTCCCAAGCGGCGAGAGGGGCCGAATGGTCCTGCGGAAGACTGTTGCATGGAATATTCCAAGTTGTCTTATTCTGCGTTTGCGGGTTGACTGTTTTCAAAATGGTGACGGTTTGCCGAGTACGCAAATCACGTTCTTGCTCAATGGCGTATATTGCTAGTAGCCTTAAAGAGAGGGAGAGGAATGCGGAATGCGGGTTAGCGGAAAAAACAGTCATTTCACCAGAAATGCCTTTGCTCTCGTATTCGTGAGCTTCCTGCTCTCCACGATCGTATCTCTTGTCTCGTTGCACATGATGAGCCAGCGTAACGTTCGAGAGATGAATAAGGTGCTCGCCACCCAGATCTATGACCATATTTACAGTGAGCTCAGCGGCCCCATTATGGCGGCGCGCACCATGTCGAACGACTATTTCCTCGCCCACGTTATGGCAGGCGAGCAAAACAGCGACGAGGAGCAGTTCGCGCGGGACATGCGGGCGTATTTGGCGGGAATCGAACGGGGACTGGGGTATAAGTCCGCCTTTGTGATTAGCGAGACGACTGGCAGGTACTACACGCGCGATGGCCATAGTCGCAATTTGGACATGTCGCATGGCGGGCGCGACTCGTGGTACCCGGCGTTCATGCGAAGCGACGACCTCTATGCGCTCGACGTGGACAACGACGAAATCGAGGCTGGAGAGCTTACGGTGTTCGTGAACGCCAAGCTGAGGGACGAGGCGGGAACGATTCTTGGCATATGTGGCGTCGGCGTGCGCATGGATGGCATTCAGGAGTTGTTTGCCACCTTTGAGCGGGCGTTTGGCGTAAAGATCAACCTGGTGGACGAGCGCGGCCTGGTAGAGGTCGACACGAACAAGGAGAACATCGAGCGCTCGAACCTGAAGGACCTTATTGCAGGTGGCCCAAGCGACGAGTACGTGTATCAGTCCTCAGAGGACGGCCGGTTCGTTGTTACCAAATACCTGGACAACCTCAACTGGTATCTTGTCGTGCAGAGCGAGGGACCCAACGAGTTGGGTGAGTTCGCGAACGTGGTCATGCTCAACGTGGCGCTCTGCGGCGTGGTGATGATACTGCTCGTGGCGGCCATGCGTTGGCATACCAGGCAGACCACCGAATTGATGAGCGCGTCGCTTGTCGATCATGCCACCAGGCTGTATAACCGTCGCGCCTTCGAGGAGGACAAGGCGAGTCTGCTTGGCCAGCGCGGTGACAAGGACCTCGTGTGCGTGACCGTCGACGTCAATGGGCTCAAGACGGCCAACGACACCTTGGGGCATGCGGCGGGGGACGAGCTGATCCGAGGAGCGGCGGATTGCCTGTATGCCAGCTTCGAGCCGTACGGCAAGATGTACCGCATAGGCGGTGACGAGTTTGCCGCAATCCTGCATGTGCCATGGGCGCAACTCGAGGACGTGATGCAAGGCTTCGAGCGCGCGGTCGCGGCATGGTCGGGGAGCAAGGTGGAGCGGCTCTCGGTTTCGTATGGCTACGCCTCGGTTCACGAGTTCCCCGACGAGAACATCGCCGACCTCACGAGGATCTCTGACAAGCGCATGTACGAAGACAAGGCAGCGTACTACGAGCGCATGGGCATCGAACGGCGTAAGACCTAGGCTACCCATACTCTTCCATCATGGCGAGGAAACATTTAACAAAAAAACAGGCCAGACACTACGTCTGACCTGCGGTTATTCTGGTCGGGGCGACTGGATTCGAACCAGCGACCCTCTGCTCCCAAAGCAGATGCGCTACCAAGCTGCGCCACGCCCCGTCGAAGTTGCAGTATAAGCCATTTTGCGCTCCACTTCAACGTTAGGTTTTGCGCAACACATC
>JAFWMI010000273.1 GCA_017513965.1 Atopobiaceae bacterium | reverse complement strand
GTTGAGTGAGTCAACCCCATGCGACATGGGTATGACCACCGCGTGGTCGCATGCATTAAGCACGGCTCGCGAGAGTCCCGTTCCCTCTGTGCCAAAGAAGAGTGCCGTCCGGTCAAGCCCGCGCAAGCGCGCGTCGTCCAGATTCAGCGCGTCTGACGTAAGCGCAAGCGAGAGGCAACAGAAGCCGTTTGCACGCAACGCGTCCACAAGCCCATGCGGCCAACGGCCCTCGGCACGACACCATGGCACGCGAAAGACATTTCCCATGGATACGCGCACGGCCCGCCTGGCGAGTGGGTCAGCGCAGTTGGGAGCCACCACGACGGCGTCCGCGCCGAGTGCCGCGGCGTTGCGAAAGATCGCACCCACGTTGGACGTGTCGGTGACGCCCTCGACCACCACCATTCGTCGCGCCGCGCGAACGAGTTCGTCCATTGACGGCAGGCTGGGTCGTTGCATCGCACAGAGAGCGCCCCGCGTCACCCTGTATCCCGTAAGACGCTCAGCCTCCTCGGGCGGCAGCACGAACACGGGCACCTCGTCGGGCACCTGCCCAAGCACGTCACCCATGGCCTGGAGCTTACGCTCGTCAAGCAAGAACGCGATCGGTTGGACCCCGCAGGCAAGGGCGGTGCGGATGGCTATCTCGGACTCGGCCACGAGCATTCCCCGCTCGAGTTCAAGCGACGACCTCAGCTGATGGTTTGTGAGCTGAGTGAATAGGTCCAACCTACTATCAGTTGTCTTTGAGAGGCGTATAGTTGTCATGAAACTGACTCCTTGAGCGATTGTTCGCGCCGCGATGGGGGTATCATACCGTCTACTTCACAAATAATACCGCTCGCCTATAGAAAAGGAAGCATGCATGGAAAGCAAGCATACCGACGAAGACGAGTTCATCGCAGTTGGCAAGCATATGCGTCCGGTTCAAACGCAGCCTGAATCCGCGAACGACGCAGAAAGCAACATTACCGAAGCGCTGCCTACGCAATCAATCGAGAATGAGCAGACGAGGCTTTCGATCATTTCGGTTCCCGCAATCGAAGACGAGCCCTCGACGCTCCCAGACCCCGATGAGGAGGCGGCGCGCGCTGCAGAGCTCGCACTCGAGACCATACGACCAAAGGACACAGAGACGTCCGTGCTACAGCCGGCCATGCCCGCCATGGTGGAGCACGAACCCATGAGCGGCGCAGACGGAACGCACAAACGCCGCTGGCCGCTGGTTCTGTGTGCCGTTATCGCCGCCCTTGCCGTCGTCTACGGCATAGGGGTGTTCTACTACTCATCACACTTCTTCCCCAACACCACGGTGAATGGTGAGGACGTCTCCAACATGACCTTCTCGGAGCTCTCGGCATACGTAACCAACCTTGGCGCCACGTACAAGGCACACGTTACCGGCGAGGGACTCGACTTCTCTGTTGCCGGCAAGGACATAGACTTCGTGTACGACGGTGCGGCATATGGCACCGAGGCAGGCAATCAGGTTAACCCATGGAACTGGCCCATAGAAGTTGGCCATCCGCATGCGTACACCGTTGGCAAGGGCATCTCGTTTGACGGCGACAAGCTCAACAAGATCATAGAGGACGAGGTCAACCGCTTTAACGAGAACACCAAGCGTCCCACCAACGCAACCATGAAGTACGACGAGAACGAAGAGAAGTTCGTCGTCGTGCCCGAGAAGGCGGGAACAAGGGTAAGCCTCAGGGTTGTGAGCGAACTCGTCTCCGAGGGAGTCTCGGGCATGATGACCGAGGTTGACGTAAGCGGCGAGGGACTCGTACAACCCAAGGTGACCTCGGAAGACGAGAAGCTCAACGCGACGATCGAGCGTGCGAACAAGCTCTTGGGCACGAAAATACCCATCCGCATCGCCGACAAGGACGCGACCGAGATCGACGCGTCCAAGCTCAAGGACTGGATTGGCATCAACAAGGACCTCAACATAAGCATCAACCGCGACCTCGTTAAGGAATGGGCCGAGGGTCCCCTTTCGGACGAGTTCGACACCGTGGGCAACAAGCGCACGTACAAGCGACCCGACGGCAAGGAAATTGAGATTGAGGGCGGCACCTACGGCTGGATCCTCAACGGCGAGGAGCTCGCGAACCAGATTGCCGATCGGTTGGAGAACAACAATACGGACGCTATCGACGCCCCCATGAAGATGAGCGCAAGCAAATGGAATCCGGATGGCAAGGAATGGCCCAACCGCTACATAGACGTTGACCTCAGCGAGCAGCACGCGCGCATGTACGACGACAATTCCGAGGTAATCTGGGAATCCGACTGCGTCTCGGGCAACACCTCCACCAACCATGGAACGGTATTGGGTGCCTTTACCATCCAGGACAAGGCCTCGCCCATGAAGCTCGTTGGCTTGGACGAGAACAACGACGGGTTTCCCGACTATGAGAGCGACGTGACCTTCTGGATGCCGTTTGACGGTGGCTACGGCCTGCACGACGCCACATGGCGATACGCCTTTGGCGGCAACATCTACACCTATGACGGCAGCCATGGTTGCGTGAATCTGCCCTACGACGCAGCTCAGCGACTCTATGAGATTGCCAACATTGGTGACGTGGTCGTCGTTCACTGGTAAGGCTCTCGCAAGGACCAAAAGACCGGAAAATGGGGCGTCCCCGTATTTGGGGGCGCCCCATTCTTACCACCGTTTCACAGCACCAGGTTAGCGACGACGCTTCTTCTGCTGCTTGCCCTTCTTCTTGGGTCGGCTGCGTCGCTGCTGGCGGTTCTCGGGCAAACCGCCGGCCTGACCACCCATACGCGCGAGCTTCTCGGCTTCCATGGGGTCCATGCCCATGTCGCGCATCATGTTGCCCATGGCACGGCCCATCTTGCGAGAGTTGCCACCCATGGCCATGGAGCGCAGGGAACCCATCATCTTGTCCATTTGCTCCCATTGCTTGATAAGCTGGTTGACCTCCTGGACCGTGTGGCCAGAGCCCTGTGCAATGCGCTTGCGGCGCTGGCCGTTGATGATGCGCGGTTTGGCGCGCTCCTCCTTGGTCATGGAGCGGATCATCGCCTCAACCGGCACGATCTGGTCGTCGCTCACGTCGGCACCGCGCTGACTCAGCGCACGATCCACGCCGGGTATCATGCCGGCAAGCTTGCGAATGCCGCCCATCTTACGCACCTGCTGCAGCTGGGAGAGCATGTCGTCCATGGTGAAGCCCTCCATGAGCATGCGCTCGGCATCGGCGATGCTCTGCTCGTTGGAAAGCTTCTCGGCCTCCTCGATGATGCCAATAACGTCGCCCATGCCCAGGATGCGGCGCGCCATGCGGTCGGGATGGAACACCTCAAGCGAGTCGGGCTTTTCTCCCTGGCTCACGAACATGATGGGCTTGCCCGTGACCTCGCGTACCGAGAGCGCGCCGCCGCCACGTGCGTCGCCGTCGAGTTTGGACATGATAACGCCGTCGAAGTCCATGCGTGCGTTGAACTCGTTCACCACGTTGACGATGTCCTGGCCCGTCATGGCGTCCACGACCATGAGTATCTGGTCAGGTCGTACCGCATCGCGGATGTCGACGGCTTCCTGCATCATCTCCTCATCGATTTGCAGGCGGCCAGCCGTGTCCACAATAACCACGTCGGAGCCCTGCTCGGCAGCGACCACATCCACCGCGTGCTTGGCAATCCGCACCGCGTCCACGCCATCGCCACGGTAGACGGGCACGCCAATCTCGTCGCCCAGCGTTTGCAGCTGGTCGGCAGCGGCAGGACGGTGCACGTCGCAGGCGGCGAGCAGGGGTTTGCGCTTTTGGCCCTTGAGTAGGTACGCGAGCTTCGACGCCGCCGTCGTCTTGCCGGAGCCCTGCAGGCCAACGAGCATGATGACGTTGGGCTTTCTGGTCTCGGGCAGCTACAGCTCGGTGTCCTCGGAACCCAGCAGCTTGGTGAGCTCGTCCAAGACGATGCGGACGATGTTTTGCGTGGGGTTGAGCGACGAGAGCACTTCGGCATCCAGGCATTGCTCACGGCAACGCGACACGAAGGCACGCACCACGCGGAAGTTTACGTCGGCCTCAAGCAGTGCCAGGCGAATCTCGCGCATGGCGACGTTGATGTCGTCCTCGGTGAGCCTTCCCTTGCCGCGAAGCGAATCAAAGGTATCTTGGAGCCTGTCGGAGAGGCTGTTGAAAACGGCCATGGCTATTTCCCTTCTCCCTCGCCCACCAGCGCGCGGGCAAAGTCATTAGCGTCGAACTTTTGCAGGTCGTCAATGCCCTCGCCCACACCAACGCGCAGAATGGGCAGCTTGAGCTCGTGCGACACGGCGACGGCAATGCCGCCCTTGGCGGTGCCGTCCAGCTTGGTGATAATGACGCCGTCCAAGTCGAGTGCGTCATTGAACTCCTTGGCCTGGTTGAGGCCGTTCTGTCCCGTGGTGGCATCGATGACCAAGACCACGTACACGGGCATCTTCGAGCGCTTGCGCGTCACGCGAACCACCTTGCCGAGCTCGCTCATGAGGTCTGCCGAGGTATGCAGGCGGCCTGCGGTGTCTATGAGTACGAGCTGGGAATTGGTTTGCTCTGCCCGCTCGAGCACCTCAAAGCATACGCTCGCGGGGTCCGCACCACGCTCGCGCGTGACCATCTCTATGCCGGCACGCTCGGCCCACACGTCGAGCTGCTCAATGGCCGCGGCACGGAAGGTGTCCGCTCCGCCTATGAGGCACTTGACGCCCTGGTTATGGGCGACATTGGCGATCTTTCCCACCGTGGTGGTCTTCCCCGCCCCATTGATGCCCACGAACAGCACGCAGGAGGGCAAGTACACGAAGGGGTCCCACGTCTTGGGGGTGAACTCGCTCGCAATGCGCTTGGCAAGGGCATCGCGAATCTGGTTTGGCCGCGTGAGATGCTCACGCGCCGCCTGCTCACGCAAGTCGTCGGACACCTGGAAGGCAACCTCGGCTCCCATGTCCCCCATTACGAGGGTGTCCTCCAAGTCCTCCCAAAACGCATCGTCTACCTGGCCGCCCATGTAGAAGATCTCGTTCATCGTCTCGCGCGATCGCGAGAGACCTTCCTTGAGCCTGTCAAAAAGCGCCACTATGCCTTCACCATCCTTCCCGATTGGTCGAGGCGCTGAGACACCACGTGACTCACGCCGTCGGCCTGCATGGACACGCCATAGAGCACGTCCGCCTGTTCCATGGTTCTTCGTTGGTGCGAAATAACAATAAGCTGCGTCGTTTGCCGTAGCTGCTCTATGGCATAGAGCAGCTTGCCCAGATTGGCGTCGTCGAGCGCCGCCTCAACCTCATCGAACACGTAGAAGGGCACGGTACGCGTGCGATACACGGCAAACAGCAGGGCGAGCGCCGTAAGGCTCTTCTCGCCACCGCTCATAAGCATCATCTTTTGGATCTTCTTGCCACGTGGCTGCGCGACGATCTCCACACCCGTCTCGGACAGGTGGTCTGGGTCGGTAAGCTCCAAGTGAGCTTGGCCACCGGGGAACAAGAGTCCAAACACTTCCGAGAAGTTCGCGTTCACCTGGTCAAAGACGACGAGGAACTGTCGACGCATCTTGCGCTCGATGGCTGCCGTTATCTTTGCCAGGGACTTGCGGGCGCGCTCGAGGTCGGCCACTTGCTCGGCAATGTAGTCGGCGCGCGTCTTGAGGCGCGTGTACTCGTCCATGGCGACCTCGTTGACGGGGCCGATGGCGCTTAGACGCCTACCCAACTGCTCGACCTCCGCCTCAAGGACTTCCCTGTCCTCAGGCTCCGGAATGGCGAGTGCCTCGGCAAGATCAACGCCCGTCTCCTCGATGGCTGCGACGGCCGCCTGCACCTGGACTTCCACCTTGCCCTGCTCAATGCGCGCCTCGTTTGCAGACGTTTGGAAACGCTCGAGTCGCTCGCGTGCGGCATTCACCGCATCCCTCGCCTCGCCAATGGTGCTCTTGAGCGATTCCGAATCCGCCTCCGCCAACGACGCACGGTCCTCAAGCCGTGCCTGCCAGGCACGCGCGCGCTCGCACACGGCTTCGTACTGCGACTCGAGAGGATGCACCCGCTTAAGACGTACGCGTAGCGTGTCCACGTCATCGTTGGCATTGCGCGCCGTTTGGTCGAGCTTGCGCAGACGCGCCTTGAGCTCGTCCTCGCGCACGATGAGGTGATTCTTGCGCTCTTGAACCGTCGCCAGCTTGAGCCGAGCATCCGAGACCTTGCGATCGGCGTCGCTCTCGGCACGAGAGGCCTCGCTCCGCTCGTCCGAGAGCGTCTCCACAAGAACGCTTAGCTCCTCAGCCTGCGCACTTGCCCTCTGTGCCGCCTCGCGATGTTGGTCTATTGCCTGGCGCGCGTTGCCCGCTTTGGTTGCGGCCTCGCTACGCTGCCGCTCGATGCGGCTCCGCTCCGATGTTGCCGAGCTGCGCTGGCCCTCAAGACGGCCTATCTCGGAGGTTACCGACGAAAGCTCTCCCGAAAGCCGCGCGGATTCGCCCTTGGCGCGTGCGTTCCTGTCGCGGGCTGCCGTAATGTCCGCATCGCGCGCGGCCACCCGTTCTGTGGCCTCCTCGAGCCCACGCTCAAGTTCGGCCATGCCGTCGCGCAACGCACGCATGCGGCGCTTTCGCTCGAGGGATCCTCGCTCCGCACCGGTCCCGGTTCCCACTACCACGCGTCCGTCCGGCAGTGCCACCACACCGGATGAGGTGACGTAGGTGCACGCAGGGCACGCATCGTGTGCCGCGATGGCATCGCCTATGCTTGCAACGATTCGCACGTCGCCCAGCAGCGCCTGCACAAGCGACTCGGACCCAGTGCGCACCTCAAGCCTATCGACCAATGGCTCGCCCGGCGCATCGCCAGGCATCGTGGGCATAGGCACGTCCTTGCGCAACAGGGTCGCCTTGCCACGCGACTTCTTGGTGTCAAGTGCCTCCTGTGCGATGGATGCCGCATCGGCGCTCGTGGGAACCACGAGTGCCGCGAGGTCCTCGCCCAGCAGGCGCTCGACCAGTTCCTCCAACTCGCTGGGTGCCTCTATGACATCCGCTAAGCGACACTCCACGCGACTCGAAACATGCTGCTGGCGCATGAGCGAGGCGACGATGGGGCTGGCGCTCTCCGCCTGCTCGTCCACCGACTCCAAGGCCGAGAGGGACGCTCGTTGGCTCGTAAGGCGCTCACGCGCCTTCTGTTCGTCACGGCGCGCGTCCTTGAGCGCACTCTCAAGCGTGCGAACCTCATCTCGGGCTTCGTTGGCCTGCCTGCGCGCATCCTCGATGGCATTCGAGAGCTCGCCCTTGCGCGCACGCCGCTCGGCAAGGCGAGCCTCGCACGTCTCGACCTGCTCGTCGATCTGGCTCAGGCGATTGGCGAAGAGCTCGTCTTCCACCTGCGCGTTACTCACCTGGTCGCGCAGCTTGGCGTGCGCCAGCGTCTCTTGGTCGGCCGTACGCTGAGCCGCTCGTTGGTCTGCCTGAGCCTGTGCGAGCCTGCGTCCCAAATCCTTGCGACGCGCCTTCGCCTCGCGCGCCTTGGGAACCAGCTCGTCCACCTGACGCTTGAGCTCCTCCCATTCGGCTCGGGCATCGCCCAGCTCCCCGCTCACGCGCTCCAGTTCGCTCTGCGCCTGCGCACGGTCGCGTTGCGCCTCTCGCGCGCTGGATTCCAAGTCTGCTATGCGTGCGGCCATGTTTCGGCCCTTTTCGCCCAGCAAGCGCCTGTCTGCCTCGAGCCGTGCGATTTGATCACGCAACCGCGCACGCTGGGCGCCCAAGTCGCCCACAAAGATGCCCTTCTCCTCAAGGAGGCTCTGGTAGCGTTCGAGCTCGTCCGAGCGCTCCTTCAGGCGAAGCTTTGCCAACGAGACCGCCGCGTCCGCCTCACGCACCTGCGAGGCAAGTAGGCCGTGGCGTTCCTGCAGGTGGCGCAGGTCGTCTACGGCAAGCGTGAGCGATGCCACCCGCAGCTGTTCTTGCACCTCGTGCGCCTCACGCGCCTTGCCCACCTGTCGCTCGAGCGGCT
>JAFWMI010000272.1 GCA_017513965.1 Atopobiaceae bacterium | reverse complement strand
CGCGCCTGCGTGATACGGGGACCGGGTCTCCCCTCCGTCTCTCTCCCCTCACCACTCGTCGAATGGTTGAGGCAATGGACCGCCTATGTTCTTATTGCTTCTCGTTCCGTCGCCGCGTCTGGCGTTGCATACCCAGTGGGCGGGCCGGGTGTTGGCGAAGTCCAGCGGGTCGCCGCCCTTGGAAACTGGTACGATCTCGTCCACCACGAAGGACATGGGGTGCGGCTTGCGATGCGCTATCCTCTCCCCGGTCTCTGGGTCCTCGGTGTAGTAGGTAACCATCCCCAGCGAGTAGTCGATGGGGTGGTGGCATATTCCGCATGGTGCCCCTATTGCCCGCCACCTATCGCGTATGGCCCTCCGCCTCGCTCCGTTGGCGTACCTTGGGTTTCCCATGCCGCTCGGCCGCTCCTATCCGCTCGGTCATCAGCTTCGAGTAGTCGCACTTGTACCTGCGGAGCTTGTAGAGGGCGACTTCCTCCAGGGTGAGTTTGCGCTTCATCTCCGCTCCAATAGAAAAGGCCCGCCGAAGCGGGCCCTGTTTGATTTCTGCCACCGTACATTAAACCACAGGTCGAACGTAGGTTTCCGTAGTTGTTGCTCAATCGGCTCTAGGTATCCTCACCTTCCACTCGGCAGGCATCACGTCATGGACTATCGGAAGGGACTCGTCGCGGAGCTGCCTGCACCAGTCGGGCGCGTATCCAATCTTGTCGCCGACCGTCTCCCATGAGTGGCCGTTGACGTAGTAGAGCGACAAGACCGCCCTGTACCTCGCGTCCCCCAGGCGGCTGATGCACTCCCTCGCCTGCTGCTTCTCATCAAGATACCCGACCAGCTCGGTGGTGTACTGCGCGATGCTCTCCTCCAGCCTGACCACGGCGTTCGGTATCGCGTCTGGCGATGGGGACTTGGACACGCTCGGCATTGAGTAGTCGATGCCCGAAGGGAGCGCCAACGACCGCTGCACCTCGATGTCGTCCTCCAAGCGAGCGATGTCGTGCTTCAGCTCCCTGATGTGCCGGAGCCACTTGGCGGCCTGCTCGGCCTTCCACTCATCGTACTCTGTCATGTCTCTCCTCCCTGAACCTGCACTCGCTCCCCGAAGGCTTCCTCGTCTTGGCGTTGATGTGCCCCATGCCGGGGGCTATGCAGCAGCAGTAGCCGTCGCCGTTCTCGTGCCACACCAGATTGCGGCACCCGTCGCAGAGGAAGCCGTCATCCCTTCGGAAGTCCCATAGCATCAGCTGGTGCATCGCTTCCTCCGATCTATGCACTCCCGGCATCTCGACTGGTTCACGAACGTCGGCTGGAACTCCGCTCCGCACTCCCTGCACGTCCTGGGCGACAGCCGCTTCTCGTACACCGCACGCTTCAGCTTGACCACGTTGATGCACGCCTCCAAACTCTCCCTGTCGGCGTACCTGAACCCCTTGGAGGAGATCGTCGACCAGATGGAGCGGTCAACCGCGACGAGGTTGTCGGGGTCGAAGTTGCGCTTGTCCTTGTCGGCGAACACTATCATGGTGTGGGGCGGTATGGGGCCGTTGACGCTCTCCCAAATGACATGGTGCTTGGGTCGGTAGTTGCAGTTCGCCCTGGACTGCAAGCCGTCGGCGACCTTCACCTCGATGTAGCCGTCCTTGCTCACCCTCTCATAGCCGACTGGCTTGACGTGGCCCTCCGGGCCGTGTATTTCGCCGACCTTGAACTGGGTCCTGCGGCTGTTCGCCTGTCCTTCAGGGGACATGAACTCGTCCCACGTCTTGCCCTTGTTGGCGGGGACATGGCCCTTCAGGAACATGCCGCCCGCCTTCCCGGACTTGGCACCGAAGCGCATCCTGGCGTTCTTTACCTGCGAGCGGTTGAGGGTGACGCCGAACTCCTCTTGGAATGCGGCAGCCGTCTCGTACCAGAAGCTGTCGGGGGCGTTGGCTTTGAACCACCCCTTCATCTCGTCGGTCCACCTCATCGCCCGTCACCGAGCATCTTGGGCGCGTTGACCAATGCCTTGTCGATGCCGCTCTCCATCGCCCTGAACTTCATCATGTTGATGGCTGTGGTGGCGTTGTTGATGATGTTGCCCGCCAATTTCGACACCGCGTCGGACTGGGCGATGCACTGGTCCATCGCGTCCTTGTCACGCGGGTCGATGGATTGCAGCTTATCCATCTGCGCGAAGAGCGCGTCGTTGAGCGTGTCGAACACTCCCTTGTTGTCCATCACTCCCCCCTCTCGATGAATCTCTCGTATGCCGGGCAGTCGGTGCGCAGCCTGGCGCACGTCTGCTCGAAGCCGTCTTTTTTTCCGCGCTCGTAGGCCTCCGCGCAGGCCGATGCCGTCCTGTCGTTGGCGGCGTAGTTGATGACCGTGGCCGTGATGCCCGCGAAGCCGCCTGCCAGAAGTCCGATGATGAAGCCGATCATGCCATCACCCTCCTCCCGCAGCTCGGGCATGTCTGGATCCGGTCGTGCCGCTCGATGTCCTCGCCGCACTTGCATGTAACCCATTCCACATCGCGCTCTCCCCACGCGCAGAAGCCGTCAGGCGCGACAATCCAACAGGCGTAATCGCCATCTCCATCGGGCAACATGCACATGGCGAATGAGCCGTGTTTCTCGTAATGCTTGCAATCCTTACAGCGGACGATAGGCTCGCTCTCGACGTACCAAGCGTTAAGTTCTGCTCGAATTTCGTAAGGCATGCTTGGTGGCATTCTCACAATATACTCGCTCATTCGCTCACCACCTTCGGAGTAGTTTCGGAGTTTTTCGGAGTAACACGTGCGCCGCAGTTGGGGCAGTAGTTATCGTCACGGCTCATGTGCTTTCCGCAAGCCGAGCATATCCATGAAACCGTTGCGATTTCACGCTCCCGTTCAAGTCCGAGAGTTATGCGCTTGCATGTCCGCTCTGGCACATAGGTGATTTGCGGCGTATCGGTTACGGTCGTTATTCCCGTCGTTACGGTTACGGTTTCTGCGCGGCTATTCCATGCTTCGATAGCTTCGGACTTCGAGACGAATAATTGAGTGTATGGACTCATCATGCAGACGCTTTTATTCGCGCATCGGATACCCCAGTAGACTCGACCCGCGCAACCTGCATATGTGTAGTGGTCGGTGTAATGCTCGAACACGTCCGCTTCGCCGCCGCAGAAGGGGCATGGTAATAGCTTGGGCAGCTCGTTCTCGTAGTTCGTCGCCCATGCCTGATAGGTCAGTTCGCCGTCCATCAGTACCACCCGTAGCTTTCCCAATGCTCCTGCGCGGCTTGCCAGCTTCCGTAACGGTCTGCTATATATGCCTCCGCAGCCGCTTCTTGGTTCTCCTCGGAGTAGTCGCCGTCGAGGTAGGAGGAATCGAGCTGATAACGCCCAATATATCTACCGTTCGTTGCGTTGTAATCGCCGCCTGATTCGCGCTGGGCTATCCATTCCTTCGCGGCAGCTTCCGCATCCTCGTCGTCGCTCTCGTACCAGTAGGAGTTGCCGTAGTAGATCGGCTCGTAGTACTCCTCGACCTCGACCTCTTCCGCTTCCTCCTGCGCTGCCTGCGCCATCTCGACGTATGGCTTGTCCTCGACCGCGAGGTACGTT
>JAFWMI010000271.1 GCA_017513965.1 Atopobiaceae bacterium | reverse complement strand
GCTGTGTCCGGTCGGGATAACCGCTGAAAGCATCTAAGCGGGAAGCCCATCCCAAGATGAGTTCTCCTTTCGGTAAGGCCCCTGGTAGACCACCAGGTTGATAGGCGGCAGGTGCAAGGCGTGCGAGCGCCTCAGCCGAGCGGCACTAATCGGCCGAGCTCTTCTCTTCCCATGTCCGGGCGACGCGGTCCGAGGTGGGGGGTTTCGTCGCGAGTCGCGCTGTGCGGCCCTCAGGGCACGGCCCTGACAGCAGAATGCCCGTCGTTGGTCCGCGACCATGGCAGGGGAGGCACACCCGGTCCCATTCCGAACCCGGAAGTTAAGCCCCCGAGCGCCGATGGTACTGCGGGGTAGCCCGTGGGAGAGCAGGACGTCGCTGACCAACGACGGGCATTTTCCGTTTGGCGCGGGGGCGCCCCCATGGGGGGCGCCCCCTTTCCGTATGGCGGGATGCCCGCTTATCTTGTCTGTGACCCATATCCAATAATTTGTATATCCAACAACCTGCATGTTGGGGGCTTGTCACATTGAGCAGCATGGCATCGCATCTGCCAAGCCCAGACAAACGGTTTCCTACGAAAACGCTCTCGAGCGCTTCAAAAAAGGCCAGCTAACGAGGCTAAAGCGTGTGTGAAGACGAGCGCGCACGAATTGCGCAGAAAAATCCTGCTGGGATGCATGATGGTGCATAGCTTGGCTTAAGCGACCTGATACGTTGAGACGGATGAATTCAAAACGATGGCGTATTGGAGTCACTATGAACAGCATGAGCGATGCGTACCTGTCGTTTCTGGGCGGAACGCAAGTGAACGACGAATTTGTCATGCATGGCGTCAATGGACAAAACGGAAGCGACGTGGCCGCTCCGCCGGTGACCACGCAAGAAGACCACCGCCAATCTGTTCTGGCACTGGCGCTAGAGAGCCTAAAGAGCGTGCCAGTCGTGTTTTGTGCAGAAGACGGAATGGGTAAAACGAGCGCCTTGCTGTTCATGAAAAACCAGATGCAGGGCCTTGGATACACCGTTAAATACGAGGACCTCACCTCGTTGGCCCCGGACTCCGCAGACGTGCGCATGGGTGAGATACTGCGTTGGATAAAGCGGGTGTCCAACGAGGGAAAGCGGACCTTTGTTGCTCTGGACAATCTCAGCGTTGGAGATGAATCCGACATAGAGGGGCACATTCGCGTTCTTAGGCGCATGCGGCAGTTTGGCACGTGTATTGCGCTCGCCATTGCTCCGGAAGGGGAGCCGCTCGTGGAGTCAATGTCGGAAGTGCGTTGCTACTGGTCTTGTGACATGCGCATGGAACTCCGTGGAAAGAATACGGACAAACGTTACTTTGATTACATTACGCACGGCATACCCAAACTCGTAGATGCGGCGACAAGGAATCCGGAGCGCATACGTGAAAGATTGCTTGGTGACCCCGGGTTTCAGGAGGCATACTGCGACGTGCTTGCATCGAGTCTCCGGACGGCGCTCATCGAGGATGAGCGCATGTTGCGCGCATGCATGATCATGCTTGGAAGCGGTGACGTTTTGGAGCTTCGCGAGCTGCTCGGTAACGTCGATGCGGATCTTTGGCGAACGGTTGCGCGCGATGCGCCGTTCTTTGGGGTCAACGCGATCAAGGGGTCGTTCTCGTGTGCCGCCGCATGGCGTGCGGATGACGTTAACGCGTGCTTCCCCCTCCTGAGCGATTGTGTTGCGGAGTGGCCGGCTTTGGTTTCGCGCGCCTCGCGCATGCTTGCGGGTCGTGGGGAATATGCTCGCGCGGCGGCCGTGAGCCTGCTTTGCTCGGATGCGGATGAGCGGAGGCTCGTTGCGTGTGAGTGGGCGCCAGAGTTCATCAATGCCGGGGAGGTCTCGGTCGTGCTGGATGCCGTTTCGGATGCCAGCGCCCCCATGAGCCCCTTGCGTGATGGCGCAGTAAGCCTGCTGGCGACGTTTAAGGGCGGACACGAGGGCAATGCATCGCGCTTGGTGACCGACGGACACGCGAGCGGAATGCACCGAGAGGGCCAGCTGGCGTCGTGGTGCTATGACCTCATGCGCGGCAAGGGCTTTGACCGTACGTACGCGACGGAAGAGGAAGACTCTGCCTTGGCACGTGCGTTGGTGTTGCATGGGACGGCAATTACCCTTCTTGCGCAAGGGCGACTGAGCGAGGCGCATGGCCTTCTGTTCGAATCGGACGTAAGGCACGGCCACAAGACATTGTCGTCCGCATTGGTTGAGAGCGACTACGTGCTCAGTTCGCTTTTGGTGGGCATACGGCCAAGCCGCGCCGACAAGGCCGCATTCAAGGAGGCCGGAGCATTTTTCCAACAATGCGGGCTCAACTTACTGGCCCAACTCCATGAGGTGATGGTTCCTGTGGGCGGGCTCCTTTTGGGTGGGGAGATTCCCGACGAGACACTAGAGGTCCGCATGCGAAAAGCGAGCGCCGGAGGGCAGGATGTCCTTAGGAGCCTGTTCCTGCTCGTGTGCGCAGTGGCCGACATGCGTGGAGGTTCGCTTACCCTGGGGCATGTGCGACTGCAGAGGGCGGCCGCGTCGTTCGATACGATGGGCCTTGGGGTGCTCCGGTCAATTGCATCCTTGTTGGACGCCGCCATACGGGTACAGCTCGGCGAGGACGTCTCACGAAAGGAGATAAGGGCGTTGCGCGGAGCGAACGCGCAGCTCGATGCCGTTGTGAGCATGTTCGAGAAGGCCGTATGCGATGGCGGGACGACCGGCGCAGCCGCCGTAAGACGCGACAGGGCAAGAGATTGCCCCAAGGATGTCCTCTGGCTCATACATGTGCTTGCCAATGACTGTAGGGGGCTCTCAAAGCGTTTTAAGGCCATTATCCCCATGTGTTGGGTGGAAGAGATGCAGCGTGCGTCCAATGAGATATGTCATGATCGGGCAAGGCCGCGTGGGAGAGGGCCTCTGCCTTACAGACGCGAGGACGCTGCCTCGGACCCCCTGATGGGGGCGCTGGCGAATCCCGAGGACCCCATCGTGGAGGTCTCGATGCTCGGCAGCTTTGAAATCAGGGTCGGCGGCGTGCCCCTTTTGGGGAGGAGGCTCGAGAGCAGGAGGGCAAAGTCCATGCTCGCGCTGCTTGCCGCCGTTCCCGGTCATGTTGCCAAGCGCTTTACGCTTATGGAGAGCGTTTGGCCCGAGTACGACTACGAATCGGCAAAGAAGTGCGTATACTCGGCCACGAGCAAGATCCGTGCGGAGGTTCGTCCCGGCTTTGATGTTGCGGAGTGGCCCCAGGTCATCGTCTCAAACAAGGCAGCCGGAACCGTGATGCTCAACGGAGCCATTGTGTCATGCGATGTGGATGCGTTTGAGGAAAAGGCGCGCAAGGTGTTGGACAGCGAAGGAGACAGCCGGCGCGTGGTGCAGTTGTGCCGAGAGATTGAAGACCTCTATAAGGGAGACCTGTTCATACCTCCCAACGACGGTGCGGGCGTGGTGGGACGCCGCTCACGAGAGCTCAAGGAGCTCTATGGCGATGCCATGGTGGTGGGGTCGGCAGCCGCAGGAGCCTTGGACATGAAGCTCCTGGCCTGCAGGTTCGCACGAAAGGCTCACGTCTCAGACGAGCTGCGCGAGGATGCGGTTAGGGCACTCGTGCTCGCCTTGTGTGCGGTAGGCAGGCAGATCGAGGCCCTTCGATGCTACGAGGGGTATGCGAGCAGGGTTATAACCATGGCGCGGCGGCCACCATCGTTGGGGCTGCGAGAGCTTGTCGAGCAGCTCGTGTCTGGCGCTGGGGCAGAGGAGCGAAATGATGGGGAGCGCAGGCGCTCCGGTTGCAGGCGCGCTCGCGTGGAGATCCTTGACGCCAAGGCGGTCGAGATCTCTGGACAGCTCTCATTTGACTTCGATGAGGCGAAAAGTGCTTGAACAAACAGAAAAAGGGTTGGTCATTCGGTGATGAACGTTGACAGTGTGCGTTTTGTGCGTAGAACCCTGTTAGAGTAGGAACGCTAGACCTTCAGGGCACTTGACGCCCTGCCAAGCGAAGGGATAAGTATGGCAGGTTTTTTCTCGAGGATTCTTTCCATGGGCTCCGACAAGCAGCTCAAGGAGTTTAGGAAGATCGCGGCCCGTGTCAACGAGTTGGAACCACAATTCCAGCAGATGGACGATGCGACGCTGAGGGGGCAAACGGCCCGGTTCAAGGAGCGCTACGCAAACGGCGAGTCGCTGGACGACATGCTGCCGGAGGCGTTCGCCTCGGTGCGCGAGGCATCGCAGCGCACGATCGGCCAGCGTCACTTCGACGTGCAGCTCGTGGGTGGCATCGCCCTGCATCGCGGCACCATCGCCGAGATGAAGACGGGCGAGGGCAAGACGCTCGTGTCCACGCTCGCAGGCTACCTCAATGCCATCTCTGGCGAGGGCGTGCACATCGTTACCGTAAACGACTACCTCGCCAAGCGAGACAGCGAGTGGATGGGGCGCATCTACGGCTTCATGGGCCTCTCCGTGGGCTTGCTGCAAAACGGCATGCGGCTCGGGCTCAAGCGTCCGGCCTATGCCGCGGACGTGACCTATGGCACGAACTCGGAGTTCGGCTTTGACTACCTGCGCGACAACATGGTCACCCGCGCGAACATGCGCGTGCAACGTGGCCATCACTACGCGATCGTGGACGAGGTGGACTCCATCCTCATCGACGAGGCCCGTACCCCGCTCATCATCTCTGGCGCAGGCACGAAGTCTGCCAGCACCTACCAGGACTTCGCCGCCGCCGTTCGCGGCCTCAAGGCCGACGACGACTACGAGATGGACGAGGCCAAGCACACCATCGCGGCAACGGAGAAGGGCCTGGAGAAGATCGAGCGTGCCTTGGGCATCGACGACATCTACGGCGACATGTCCGGCGCGCTGGTCAACCACCTGCAGCAGGCGCTCAAGGCCGAGTACATGTTCCACCGCGACCAGCAGTACGCCGTTATCGACGGCGAAGTCAAGATCGTCGACGAGTTTACCGGCCGTATCATGGAGGGCAGGCGCTACTCCGAGGGCCTGCACCAGGCCATCGAGGCCAAAGAGGGCGTGCTCGTGCGCGAGGAGAACCAAACGCTCGCGACCATCACGCTGCAAAACTACTTCCGCCTGTACGAAAAGCTCAGCGGCATGACGGGTACCGCCATGACGGAGGACGCCGAGTTCCGCGAGATCTACAACCTTCCCGTACAGGTAATTCCGCCAAACAGGCCCGTAATCCGCAAGGACAACGACGACCTCGTGTACCGCACCATCGAGGCGAAGTTCAACGCGGTGGCCGACGACATTACCGAGCGCCACGCAAAGGGCCAGCCGTGCCTGGTGGGCACCGTCTCGATCGAGAACTCCGAGAAGCTCTCGGGCATCCTCAGCCGTCGCGGCATACCCCACAGCGTGCTCAACGCCAAGTACCACGAGCGCGAGGCGCAGATCGTTGCGCAGGCTGGTCGTGAGGGCGCCGTGACCATCGCCACGAACATGGCCGGTCGTGGTACAGACATCCTGCTGGGCGGCAATGCCCAGGTCATGGCAAACGAGTTCCTGGCCGCCGAGGGGATTCCCGCCGATGAGGTGACGGACGAGCAGCGTGCCGAGGCCCGCAGGAAGGCCAACGCCATATGCGAGCAGGAGCGCGAGCGCGTGCTTGCCGCTGGCGGCCTGTGCGTGATTGGCACGGAGCGTCACGAAAGCCGTCGTATCGACAACCAGCTTCGTGGTCGTTCCGGACGTCAGGGCGACCCAGGCGAGACGCAGTTCTACCTCTCGCTTGAGGATGACCTCATGCGTCTGTTCGGTGGCGACCGTATGGACCGCATCGGCGCGATGATGAAGCGCTACGACATGCCAGACGACATGCCCATCCAGGCCAAGATGGTTACCAAGGCCGTGGAGGGCGCGCAGCGCAAGGTTGAGGAAATCAACTTCGCCATGCGTAAGAACGTCCTTGAGTACGACGACGTCATGAACAAGCAGCGTCGCGTAATCTACGAGGAGCGCAACAAGATTCTGGACGGCAAGGACCTTACCGAGCACGTAAACGAAGTGACGGCCGACACCGTGTGGTACAAGGTCTCGAGCTTCTGCCCCGAGGATATGGCTCCGGAAGAGTGGGACGTGGAGGGTCTGCGCAAGTGGATCGAGGACCTCACCGGTCGCAAGGAGGGCCTGCCTCAGATTTCGCTCGAGGACGAGCCCGCCGACATCTCCGAGCACGTTGAGGAGTTCGTGCACAAATGCTACCAGGAGAAGACCGAGAACCTGGGCGACGGCATTATGCACGAGCTGTCCACCCAGATCATGCTGCGCGTTATCGACACGCGCTGGATGGCGTACCTGCAGGAGATGGACTACCTCAAGACCGGCATCGGCCTGCGTGGCTTTGGCCAGCGTGACCCCCTCGTAGAGTACAAGAGCGAGGCGTTTGCCGCATTCTCCACGCTCGTAAACACCATGTACGAGGACTTCCTGCGCACCATCCTGCGCATTGAGGTACAGGGTGCTCCGGCCCGTCGCGCGGCTGCGGCTGCCGCCCAGCAGGAGGACGAGGAGCCGGAGGAGCTCAAGGGGGCAAACTACTCCGGACCCACGGAGGTGGACGGCGACCAGAGCGCAGCGAAGAACTACAAGAGCGCGCCCAAGACCGTGGCGCCCATGCGCAGCTTCACGGAGGTGGAGCAACAGCCCGACCAGGCAAAGCGCACTCCATATCGCAAGTCCGAGAGCAACGATCCGTATGCGGGCGTGGGACGCAACGATCCCTGCCCATGCGGCAGTGGCAAGAAGTTCAAGAACTGCCACGGACGGAGACGCTAGCATGGCGGAGGGCGAGTCTCTGGACCTGTCACAGCTGTCGGAACGACTCGGCGAGGTCGCTCGTTACCTGCATGTGGACGAGTGACGCGCCGAGGTGGCCCGTCTTGAGCAGGCGTCCTCCGAACCAGGCTTTTGGGACGATGCGGAGCAGGCGCGTACGACCATGGAGCAGCTTGCTCGGGCGCGCGAGGACGTCTCGAGCCTAGAGGCCGCCACCGCAAAGCTCGACGACGCGCAGGCGGCGTGGGAGCTGGGCCAAGAGACGGGCGACGAGGACCTCCTCGCCGAGGCGCAAACGCTTGCCGAGGAGCTTACCTGTGACCTTACGGAGCTCGAGCTCTCCAGCTGGTTTGTCGACGACCTTGACCATGGAGATGCCATCGTTACGGTGACCCCGGGTCAAGGCGGCCTCGAGGCGCAGGACTGGTGCGAGATGCTCTTTAGGATGTATCTTGCCTACTGCGCGCGTCGTGGTTGGAAGGTCGAAGTGGGTGACGCCCCGGCTGCCGAGGTGATTGGCATCGACCGGGCCACGTTTACGGTTTCGGGCAAGAACGCGTACGGAATGCTTCGCTCAGAGCAAGGCGTGCATCGTCTGGTGCGCATCTCACCTACCGACGCCAAGAAGCGCCGTCAGACGACCTTCGCCGGCGTTGAGGTGCTCCCTGTGCTTCCCGAGGACATTGACGTGCAGATTAACCCAGAGGACGTGCGCGTGGACGTGTATCACTCCTCGGGCCATGGCGGCCAAGGCGTCAACACGACGGACTCTGCGGTGCGTCTTACGCATTTGCCTACGGGAATAGTGGTGACCTGCCAAAACGAACGTAGCCAGCTTCAGAACAAGGCCTTTGCCATGAACGTGCTGAGGTCGAAGCTCTACGAGCTTGAACGTGAGCGTCGTGAGGCGGAGCTCGACGAGCTGCGTGGACCGAAGCACGACATCTCTTGGGGCAACCAGGTGCGCAACTACGTGCTGTACCCATACCAAATGGTCAAGGACCTGAGGACAAACGTGGAGACCGGAAACGTGGACGGCGTGCTCAAGGGGGGCGACTTGGACCCGTTTGTGGTGGCTTATCATCGCTGGGTCGTAGGTGGGACCCCCATCGCAGAGAACCGTGACGAGTAGCATATCATCACAGGTTTCCCACATCACCGTGTTATCTCTGTTAGGAACGTGCGTGCGCGATGGAGACTCGCGCGTGCTCTGATACCATAACCTAACTGTCTAAAACCGCAGTAGAACGCAAAGGAGCTGTTGTGCCCAACCACTTTCGTAGTACAGAGCGACAGGAACCTGAGGCTCCGCAGCGCGAGGACGCTCCGCAAGAGAGCGGCGTTGCAGACGTCTTGGGGTCTAGGGTCGACGCGGTGCACGT
Organism: Atopobiaceae bacterium; assembly: GCA_017513965.1. GTDB lineage: Bacteria > Actinomycetota > Coriobacteriia > Coriobacteriales > Atopobiaceae > RUG440. The sequence continues at coordinate 15,354 of JAFWMI010000271.1, read as the reverse complement.
GGTGACCGCGAGCACCGACCTGGTACCGGCAGAAGGCGAACAAGACAGCCAGCAGACAGGCCAGCAAGGAGCAGGTCTCTATGCTCCCCTTGGGGAGGGCGGAGCTGTTGTTCCCCACACCGGGACCCCCACCATTTCGCTCAGAAACGTAACCATGATCTATCCCGCACAGCCCAACAAGCCGGCGCTCGACGACGTAAGCCTGGATATCTATCCCGGTGAGTTCGTCTTCGTCGTAGGCCACTCGGGGTCCGGCAAGTCCACGTTCCTGCGCCTGCTCACACGCGAGCTGCGCGCGACCAAGGGCGCCGTGATGATTGCGGGACAAAACCTCACCAAGATGCGCAACTGGAAGGTCCCCTACCTGCGTCGCCAGATTGGCACCGTGTATCAGGACTTCAAGCTGTTGCCCGACAAGACCGTGTATGGCAACGTGGCGTTTGCGCTCGAGTGCATAGGAAAGCCTCGCTCGGTCGTTAAGGCCCAGGTGCCCGAGGTGCTCCGCTTGGTGGGCCTGGCCGAGAAGATGGACAACTATCCCGATCAGCTTTCGGGTGGCGAGCAGCAGCGTGTGTCGGTTGCCCGCGCCATGGTGAATCGTCCGCCGCTTTTGGTGTGCGACGAGCCAACGGGAAATCTGGACCCCGCCATCTCGCTGGGCATTATGAAGCTGCTCGACCGAATCAATCGTGCGGGCACCACTGTTGTTATGGCAACGCACGACCGCGAAATGGTCGACTCCATGCGCCGGCGCGTAATTGCGCTTGAGGCCGGCCACGTGGTGCGCGACCAAGAGAGAGGAGGTTATGGCTTCTATGATGCCCTCTAACCTTGGCTATTCCCTCCGCGAAGCGGGGGCACACATCCACAGGAACTGGTCGACGTGCCTGGGTGCCGTCGTTACCATCTTCCTCTCCCTGTTCGTCATCGGCGTCTTTGCCCTTGGTTCCAACCTCGTTGGCAACCTCGTGGGCAACGTGGAGGACCGCGTGACCATTCAGGCGTTCCTTTCGGACGACGCGGAGAAGGAGGCCGTTGACGCCTTCCAAGCGAAGATCGAAAAATGGGACAACGTCGAGGGCGTGAGCTACAAGAGCAAGGACGAGGCGCTGCAGGAGTACCGCGAGACCATGTCGAGCCGTAACGCAGAGGATGCCGTTGCGGCACTTGACGGTCAGAACCCTGTGCCCGCATCGCTCGTAGTGAAGCTCGACGACCCGCAGCAGGTGGAGGCGACGGCGAACAAGATCATTGACGACGAGGACTTCTCAAAGATTGCCGATCGGCCAGAGAACCCGGCGTCTTCGGTGCAGTATGGCAAGGAGACGGTGGACCGCCTCTTTAGTGTGACGAACTACATTCGCGTTGGTGCGGCCGTACTCATCGTGTTGCTCATCTTTGTGGCGTTCGTGTTCATCAACAACACCATTCGTCTGGCCATCTCGGCTCGTCGTCGAGAGATTGCCATCATGCGTTTGGTAGGCGCCTCAAACAGCTTCATCCGTGGGCCGTTTGTGGCAGAAGGTGCCATTGAGGCATTGCTCGGCGCCATTTTGGCCATCATATCCCTGCAGGTTGGCTGGGGCTACCTGCAGCCGCAGCTCGCGGGCAGCCTCCAATTCCTTTCGTTTGAGCTGTCAGGCAACGTGGTAATTGGGGTATATGTGTCTCTTGCAGTCGCAGGAGTCTGCATAGGCCTGCTTGGCTCGGCCATCGCCATGCGTCGTTACCTCAAGGTCTAACGCAGGGCGTACACGTAGTAACTGTTGCGACGCTCCCCCTTGCAGATGCCATGTTTGCAAGGGGGAGCGTCGCCTGTATAAAACACATGGGAGGGGCGCGCATGTCCAGAAAACGGCCGCATCATGGCAACAGAAGGCGTGGCACGCATCCAAAGGCACACAAGGCGCGAGCGCTCGTAACGGGAACGCTGCGCATAGAGCGGCCGGGCAGCGCCCGCGTGGACACGCCTGAGGGCACCTTTGCCGTTGCCCGTCGTGGCGTGAGGGAAGGCATGGATGGGGATGAGGTGCAGGTGAGTCTCGTGCCCATGCACGGACGTGGGGGCGAACGCGTCGCCTATGTTCAAGGCGTGCTGCAACGGGCGCACTCGGGGTTCGTGGGAACCTTCTCGCGACTCGACCCGCTCGGCGCGGTCTCTCCGCTTGACGGGCGCATTGCCCGCGACTTCTTCGTGCTTCCCGAGGACGAGAGTCCGTTGCGCATGGATGTGCGTGACGGTGACGTGGTGCGCGTGCGCATTGTGGAGTATCCCACGCGTACGAGCGCGGGCGTAGTGACCATAGAGGCGCGTTTGGGTTCTGCGGAGGAGCTCGATGTTGCGGTTGAGATGGTCATTGCCTCCTATGGCCTCACGACCGAGTTCTCTGCCAGCGCCTTGCGCGAGGCGGAAGACGTGCGGGCGAACGTGGAGGCAGAGCTCTCCCTCAACGCTGACCGGCGCGACTTGCGCGACGTCGCGTGCGTGACCATAGACCCGGCCGACGCGCGCGACTTTGATGACGCGGTGGGTGCTCGACGTTGCGAGGATGGCTACGAGCTGGACGTGCACATTGCCGACGTAACGCATTACCTCCCATGGAACGGTTCCATGGACCTGGAGGCGCGCGCCCGCGCCTGCTCGGTGTACCTAGTCGACCGCGTCTTGCCCATGCTCCCCGAACAGCTATGCAACGACGTGTGCTCGCTGCGCCCAAACGAGGACCGGTTGGCCATGACGGTGCGCATGCGACTGGACGCCCGTGGCATGGTGCGCTCTTCCGAGGCGTTTTCGAGTGCGATTCACTCGAGCGCCCGGCTGTCCTACGACGAGGTCGAAGGGCTTCTTGAGGGCAACGGCTTGGGTCGCCTGTCGACGATGGACGATGGCGAGGGGCTCGGCGACATGTTGTTGCTCTTGGACGAGATTGCGCAGCTCCGTGTGGCACGTCGTCGCGAGCGTGGGGCAATTGACTTTGCCACGGTAGAGAGCAAGGTGATCCTCGATGAGGAGGGCGTGCCCATAGACGCCGTTGTACGCAAGCGGACCCGTGCGACAGGTCTCGTGGAGGAGGCCATGCTTCTGGCGAACGAATGCGTGGCCAAGTTGCTGGCGAGCCATGATGTGCAAACGGCCTACCGCGTACACGAGCAGCCATCTCCCGACGACCTTGCGCAATGTCTGCCGGCATTGCGGTCGTTGGGGCTTATTGACGCGGACGTGGCCGATCGCCTGGTGGCGGCCGATCCCCATGCGATAGGGGAGGTGCTCGCACGCGCGCAGGAAACCGACGGGGCGTATCTTGCAAACACGCTGCTGCTCCGCGCTCAAAAGCGGGCCATCTATCTTCCGCACAACGAGGGGCACTATGCATTGGGCGCACGCGCCTACTGCCACTTTACCTCTCCCATTCGACGTTATCCCGATGTCTTGGTGCATCGTGCGCTCAAGCGCCTGCTTGCGTATGACAAGGACGGGAAAGCAGCGCATGAGGAGGCGGAGATGCTGCCGCAGCTGTGCCGCGCGTGCTCGGACCGCGAACGCGTTGCGGATGCTGCTGGCTACGCGTCTCAGCGCGTGAAGATGGCACAGTTGTACGGAGGCCGCGTGGGCATGCGCTATTCGGGCGTCGTGGTGGGATGCGAACGATACGGGTTGTTCGTGATGCTCGACGACACGGGCGCAGAAGGCCTGCTTCCCGTGCGTGCCTTGGGCGACGAGTGGTTTGTGTTCGACAACGAACGCATGACGCTCACGGGCGAGTCCAGTGGTCGGACATGGCATATGGGCAAGCGAGTCGCGATTGAGGTGGTTGGTGTTGACGTGGCTCGCGGGCGCATAGACTTTGCGCTTGCTGGAAAGTAGGGGGTTGAGACGCTGCCATATGCAGGGAGGCGCCTGGGACATGTGCGCTAAAACACGGTAGAATCTAACCAATGGCGTTTTGAAGGTGAGGATGGCTGTGGAGCAAACGACACTCTTGGAAGAGCTCGTGCCTGCGGAGGGGCTCTTGGTGCAGGAGCGCGACGAGGAGGCGCGAGACGTCTTGCTAAGGCTGGCGGAGGACGTGGAGGAGTACGTGGACCGTAACTGCCCTACCACCGAGGACGTTCAGTGGTTTAGCTTTCCCACCATATTCGAGCGGCTCTGCTACAGGAGGGTGGAAGACGATCCGCGCGAGCTGCGCGACGTGGGAGAGCCCCTTGATCGCCTGTATGCAGACCTCGCGTTGGCGGACGTGCGCCTTGGGGAATACGACCATGCCATAGAGGCGCTTAAGCAGGCCGTTAGGTGGAACCCCATGGAATGCGGCTACAGGCTTGACCTTGCCGAGCTGTTTTTACTCAACGGGGATGTTCGGGAATGCCTCGGCCTTACCTATAGCGTGTTTGAGCGTGCAAGCGACGCGCGTCATTTAGTGCGTGCCTACGTTACCTTTGCGGGATGGTTCGAGCGCTCGGGGAACTCACGCGCTGCTGCGGCGGCACTGCGCGCTGCCCGTCGGCTCGACATGCGCGATGCGTCCCTCGAGGCTGCGCTCGACCAAGCCAAGGGAACGCCGCGTGATCCAGACACGCTTACGGACGACGAGGCGGCAGAGGCGCTGGCGGCAGAGGGGTTGCCCGACGGCGCAAACGCAGAGGTCGCCATATGCCTGCTCATGTGCGCGAGCGACGCTGCGCAGGCCGGCGAACGGGATGTGGCGACCAATCTTACGGTGCGTGCGCGCGATCTTGTGGGCGAGCCTGCCGCCATGGCACTCATGAGGCTCATTCGCGAGGGAGACGACGAAGGGGGCGAAGCCCATGCCGGCTAGCGGAAACAAAGGCCCAAAGAGTCACAAGACCATTGCACGCAACCGTGCGGCGCGTCACGCCTACTTCATTGACGAGACGCTCGAGGCGGGTATCGTGCTTACGGGGACCGAGGTGCGCAGCCTCCGCGAGCGCAACTGCAACATCGCCGACTCGTTCTGCCTCATCCGTGGTGGTGAGGCATGGCTCATGGGCGTGCACATACGTCCCTATTCCCACGGAGGCGTATGGAATGTCGATCCCGACCGTCGGCGCAAGCTGCTGCTCCACAAGCGACAGATAGACTATCTGGATGGCAAACTGCGCACCAAGGGCATGGCGCTCGTGCCATTGGAGCTCTATTTCGACGAGCATAATCGCGTAAAGCTCACCATTGGCTTGGCTCGGGGAAAGAAGCTCTATGATAAACGTGCCGACATGGCCAAACGCGACACGGATCGCGAAATACAGCGCGCCCTTAAGGAGCGCAGCCGCTACTAAGCAGTAAAACGGGGCATTGGAAGCCCCACGTATGAGGGAGGATATGACTATGGACGTACGGGCGCTATACAAGTTCCAGTCGGGACTCTATGTGGTCTCCGCCAAGGCGGGCGATGAGGTGGGAGCCTGCATCATCAATACTGGCTTGCAGCTCACGAGCGAGCCGCTCAAGGTTGAGGTCGTGGTCAACAAGCAAAACCATACCGAGAGCGTCATAGAGAAGGCGGGCCATTTTGCCCTTACGGTGGTCACTGAGTCGGCAAACATGATGTATGTGGGAAGGTTTGGCTTCAGGACATCGCTCGACTACGACAAGTTTGACGGCATTGAGCACCAGGACACGATTCTGGGCGATCCATACACGCCCGAGAATGCCGCTTGTGTTCTGGCGTGCGAAGTGGTGGGGACGCTCGACGTGGGCACGCATGTCATCTTTGTGGGCGAAGTCAAGGATGCGCATGTGTTGTCGGATGACACACCCATGACATACAACTACTATCACACGGTGCTCAAGGGAAAGACACCGCCTAAGGCATCGTCATTTGTCGGAGAGGAATAGCGCATACATGCCATAAGGTGGTATGCTGCTTGCTAGGGGCGGAGCGGGGGCTTCGCCAATCTACGAGAGGGGGCCAGTTATGGCTGATCAGACCTACAAGTTCGTATGCACTGTCTGTGGCTGGGAGGTAGAGGTCGATACGCCCGAGCTGCCCGAAGACTTCGTATGTGAGGTCTGTGGCGTGGGTCCCGACATGTTCGAGCTTGTCGAGGAGTAGCGACGGGCTGGTTTGGCTAATCTGTTTGAGAGCGAAGGCGCGCTTCGTTGGGAGCGCGCCTTCGCTCACTGTTCGTCCAAAAGGGCGGTTTGCCTAACACAAGTCTACGTGCAACGCATCGGCGATAATGTCCACAAGCGCCTCGTCGGGCACCTCTGGATATCGCGACATAATACTGATGAGCCCTACGGCAAGTACATAGAATGATTCCTGCGGATGACGCATGGGGAACTCGCTGAGGTTCGTTAGGCCGCTGGCCTTCATGTGTGCATAGCGCTGCGCAAGCTGCATGGCGCTTTTAACGGTGAACAGGTGACGAAGGGTGTCGTTGTTATTGCGAACCATAATGCTGGAGAACGACTCCGGATTGCACAGGTACTCTCGCACAGACGATACGATGGTGGCGAGCGATGCACGTGAGCTGTATTTGTCGTAGGAGATGGCCCAGCTCTCAAACTGCATGAGCAAGTCGGCAACTCGGTCGTCAACAACGGCCTGCGTTATTGCCGTTTTGCCAGGGAAGTAATGATAGAACAGGCTGCGCGCCACGCCCACGCGATTACTGATGTCGCCAATCGTCGTTTGCGCTATGCCCTTCTCTGCGTAGAGCTCGAGCGCAGCGGCAACGAATTGATTGCGACGTGCGTCGGTATCCATATTTGAGGAGGCCACCTTCCATATTGACAGTATGTCAATATGCCATTTTAGGTTTATTGAACCGCTCGGTCAATATGGCAAGCCAAAGCCCTCTTGCCCCACGCCCTCTGGTTGCGTCGCATGTTCCAGCGCGAATACGGGTACTATGAAGACGATCGATGCGACAGCAGTATTCAAAACGTACCAAAGGGGGGATGGCGTCATGGGCAAGACAATAACGAGGCGTAGCTTCTTTGGACTGGTCGGCTCGACATTTGGCGCGGTCCTGCTTTCGGCCTGTTCGGGTAGTAAGGATGCCGCGACGAACGAGGCAACGGCGAACGACACCGTCCAAGAGGCGAGCACGTATGGCGCCATCGACTATATGGTGCTCGTTAACAAGCAGCACAAGCTTCCCGCCGACTGGGAGGCGAAGGTGGACCTCGTAGAGGAGAAGAGCCTGCTCTACGACGACCCGGTAAAGGTCGAGCGCAAGGCCTACGAGGCCTACCAGTCACTCAAGAAGGAGCTTGCGGCCGAGGGCGTTTACGTGGAGCTCGACTCCTGTTACAGAAGCGTGAAGCATCAGCAAGAGGTCATGGACGAGTTTGTTAAGGAGAAGGGCGAGGAGTATGCCAAGCGCATTGTGGCAACGCCGGGCTACTCCGAACACCATACCGGCCTTGCACTGGACCTGTTCTTGGTGATCGATGGGAAGAACGTGGCGGAGAACGATGACATGATGCAGCATCCCGAGGTGTGGGAAAAGGTGCATGCCAAGCTTGCCGACTACGGCTTTATTCTGCGCTACCTGCCCGAGCGCAAGATCTTTACGGGCTACAGCTATGAGCCGTGGCACATACGCTACATCGACAATCCCGCCGTTGCCAAAAAGATAACGGACGCCGGCCTCACCTTTGAGGAGTACCTCAACCAGGTGCCAAAGAACGTGGCGGGCTGTGAGGTCGATTACGGCGCGTCGGAGAAATACGCCGAGTCCGACATCGACTCCACGATCGACGTCATTCTTGGGGAGTTTGGCAAGTGGAACGGCTGCGTGATGAGGCGATTTGCCTTTGCAGGCGATGACGCCTGCGGCGAGGATGAGCTCGAGTACGTGAACGGCCTGCGTGACGAGGGCGCGGATGAGTTTGGAGAGGCCATCGTACTCGTGACGGACTTCCATACGCCAGACGCCAAACAAGCGGAGGGCACCGCGTGGGAGCCAGACACGGACTACGAGGGCTACACGTGGCACCTGGGCCGCAAGGACGCCCAAGACGCCTGGCACCTCATGACTTGGGGCTATGCGTAGGATTTGAGCGTTTATACAGGGGCGTTTGTCTTGGGCTTGTGGCGGGCGCGGCAGACGCAGGCACGGTTATAACGAGGCATTGCACATGCGACGATGTGGCGCCTCGCGTCTAGCTCGCCACGTGATGGCAGGCGACCTCAACGGCGCCGATCCTGCGCAGAGGAGGCTCAAGGCGTGCGCACTGCTCGGTGGCGAACGGACATCTGGTGCGGAAGCAGCAACCCGAGGGTGGGTCTACGGGGCTTGGCGGCTCTCCCTGCAGGAGGCGAACGCTCCGTCCCCTCAAATGTGGGTCGGGTGGTAGCACCGAGCTGAGAAGGAACTGCGTGTAGGGATGGCGCGCCTTGTGGAAGACCTCCTTGGTGGGCCCAATCTCCATGACCTTACCGAGGAACATTACGCATATGCGATCGGAGATGTGCCGCACGACCGACAGGTCGTGGCTTATGAACACGTACGTGAGGCCTCGCGACTCCTGCAGGTCGTTGAGGAGGTTGAGAATCTGGTTTTGCACCGAGACGTCGAGGGCGGAGACGGGCTCGTCGCACACGATGAGTGCGGGGTCGAGCGCTATGGCGCGTGCGATGCCGATGCGCTGGCGCTGGCCTCCCGAGAACTGATGCGGGTAGCGGTTGAGGTAGTCCCGTGGTATGCCCACCGCCTGCATGAGCTCAAGAACGCGTTGGGTGACCTCGTCCCTCGACGCGCACACCTTATGGGTAACGAGCGGCTCGGCGATGAGGTCGCGTACCTTCATGCGTGGGTCGAGCGACGCGTAGGGGTCTTGGAAGATCAACTGCAGCTGTCGTCGGTAGGGGGCGAACTCCCTCTCCTTGAGCCCCGTAATGGCGCGTCCCCTCAGGCACACCTCGCCCGAAGTTGGCGGCAACGCCCCAATGAGCATGCGCCCCAGGGTGGACTTGCCGCAGCCGGACTCGCCCACAATGGCCAACGTCTCGCCGGCGTTGACCTCAAGCGACACGCCGCCAACGGCGTGCACGCAGCGCTTGCGGCTTAGCGGAAACTCCTTAACGAGGTTGCGTGCCTCGAGCAAAGCCTCGCTCATGGGGCATCGCCTCCTTCCAGCAAGTGGCAGCTCGCCTCATGCTCTGCGCAAACGCGTATGAGCTCGGGCTGGGTGGCAGTGCACGTCGCCATACACTTGTTGCAGCGGGGCGCGAAGCTGCAGCCTTTGGGAAGACTGGCCAAGTTCGGCACGACGCCGGGAATCGTTTGCAGCACGCGGGACTGGCCCCGTAGCGACGAGACGGCGCCGAGCAAACCGTGCGTGTAGGGGTGCACGGGGTTGTCGAACAGCTCAAACACGCTGCCCCGCTCCACCACGCGTCCTGCGTACATCACGTATACGTAGTCGGCCAGCTGTGCGATCACTCCTAGGTTGTGGCTGATGATCAACACCGACGTTCCCGCATCCGCAAGCTGCCTGAGCAGGGCTATTATCTGCGTCTCCACGGTGGCGTCGAGGGCGGTGGTGGGTTCGTCCGCAATGAGCAGACGCGGCTTCATGACCATGGCCATGGCTATCATCACGCGCTGGCGCAGCCCGCCAGAGAGCTCGTGGGGATAGGCGCTATAGCGTGCCTCGACCTCCGGGATGCCCACGTCAGAGAGCATCTTGAGGGTGCGACGACGCGCCTCGTCCTTGGGTAGGTTCTCATGGATGGCAATAACCTCCTGGACCTGCCTTCCAACGCGCATGGTTGGGTTGAGGCTGGTCATGGGCTCTTGGAAGACCATCGAGATGTCCCTGCCGCGAATCTTGCAGAGCTCCTTCTCGCCAAGCGACGTGAGCTCGCGTCCTCCGAGCGTGATGCTGCCGCTCACGACCCTGCCCGGCTTTCTAACGAGGCCCATGATGGACCGCGCCACCATGGACTTGCCGCAGCCGGACTCGCCCACGATGCCCACCACTTGGCCTTTGCCGACGGTGAGGCTCACGTCCTGCACGGCCTTTACCTCGCCGCGTTCGGTAAAGAAGCTGGTGTGAAGATGCGACACCTCAAGCGTATCTCTTCCCATCGTGCCTCCTTACTGGCCCTGCAGGTGCGGATCGAGAACGTCGCGCAGCCCGTCGCCCAAATAGTTGAAGGCAAGCACAATAACCATGATGGCTGCGCATGGCGCAAAGCATAGCCACGGCGCGTGGTACAGGAACTCCCTTCCCGCATTTACCATGAGTCCCCATGAGGCGCTGGGCGGCTGCACCCCCATGCCAAGGAAGCTCAAGCTGCTCTCCGTGAGGATGGATGAGGGAATCGCCAACGTAAACAGGACGATGATCGTGGGCAGGCAGTTGGGGAGAATGTGTCGCAGGATAATGCGCGCCCGCTTTACCCCTATGATTCGGGCCGCCTCAACGTACTCGCTTTCCTTGAGCTTGAGCGTCTCGGCGCGCACGACACGCGCGACGCCTGCCCAGCCGACGAGCACCATGGTGAGGAACACGTTGACGGTGCCGTCGCCCAGCGTGTACATCACCACCATGGCAAGCAGCATGGTGGGAAACGACATGACGATGTCGGCCACACGCATAATGAGGGTGTCTGCCTTGCCGCCAAAGTAGCCAGCGCACATGCCAACAAGCGTGCCTATCACCATGGAGAGCAGCGTGGGCACAATGCCGATAACAAGCGACACGCGCGAGCCATAGAGCATGCGCGTGAGAATGTCGCGGCCGCCCTCATCGGTTCCGAGGAGATGCTCGAGCGACGGTGCCGCCAGGCGATTCGAGAGGTTGATGGTGTCGTACTCGTATGGCGTGAGCACCGGGGCAAAGATGGCGCCCAATACGAAGAGGACGATCACGGCTGCGGAAACCACGGATATCTTGTGGTCTCTCGCAAGACGACGCAGCACGCTTGCGGGCTCCTCGAAGGTGGAGGAAGGGGCGGGAATACCCAGCTCGCCCTCTGCCATGGTCGCCACGTCGTAGTTGCCGGAGGGGTCCATGCCCTACGCCCCCTTCCGCACGCGTGGGTCGCAGACGCTGTAGAGGAGGTCCGCGGCGAGGTTTCCCATTACGATTACAAAGGTGCAGAGCAGCGTTGTTCCCTGTACCAGCGGAATGTCGCGACCGGTGATCGCCTGCACGGCGAGCCTGCCGATGCCGTTGATCGAGAAGACCGTCTCGGTAATGAAGGCGCCAGAGAGCAGGCCCGAGAACTGCATGGCCATGAGCGTAATCACGGGCAGCATGGCGTTCCTGAGCGCGTGGAACACGAGCACCTGCGTGTTGGTGCGGCCCTTGGCGCGGGCCGTGTCGATATAGTCCTGCTGCAGCACCTCTATTACCGACGAGCGCACGAGGCGGGCGATGCTGCCGGCCGAGCCCCATCCCAAGGCTATGGCTGGCAGGATGTATCCCGTCCAGTCGGTTATGCCGGCGACGGGAAGCCAGTGCAGGTAGCGCGCGAACACGTACTGCAGGAGCATGGCGACCATGAACACCGGCAAGGAGACGCCCATAAGAGAGAAGCCCATAAAGAGCCGGTCTACGATGGTGTCCTTGCGAATTGCCGCAACGAGTCCGCACGCAATGCCAACCACCCACGAAACGAGTGCCGCCGCGAGGGCGAGCCAGAGCGTGTTTGCGAACGCGGGGCCGATGAGCTCCGAGACGGGTTTGTTCAGCGTAAGGCTTGTGCCAAAGTCACCGCGCAGGGCACCGAGCAGGTAGTTGGCAAACTGCATGGGCAGCGGCTGGTTCAAGCCGAGCGAGGACGAGATGCGATCTACCGTCTCCTTGTCTGCGTGCTCGCCCAAAAGGGTTGCCACGGGGTTGCCTGGTACCATGCGGAGCAGCACGAAGACCAGCGCCGCCACGCCTACGATGGCGATGAGCGCGTACAACAGGCGACGAAGCAGGTTGCGTACCGTGTTTCCGCTCACGCTCGCACCTCCTTCCTTAGTACGACGTCCTTCACACAGAAGTCGCCGTATCCCGCCCAGAACGGGGTAAAGCGCTCAACGCGCTCTCCCAGGCAGAACAGGCGCATCCCCTGATAGAGGGGAATCCACGCGCGGTCCTCAATCACGATCTTGCGCTCGAGCTCCTGATACTCCTTCTTGCGCTCTTCGTCGTCCAGGATCGACTTGGCCTTAAGGACGCGTTCCATCACGTCGGTATTGGGGTAGCATATGCTGCGTCCCTTGCTTCTCTCTGGGGTGCCAAAGAACACGGCCATTATGTTTGCGGGGTCGTTGTAGTCCATGAACCACGGCGCGATAAAGGCGTCGAGTTCGCCTGCCAAGCGCTTCTCCATCCAAGCGGACCGGTCGTAGGCCTTTATGTTTGCCTTGATGCCAACCTTGGCAAGCTGGCTGCTCACCGTCTCGTATAGAAGCTTGGATCCCGCGCTCGAGAGCGCCAGCTCAAACGATACGTCACCGTCGTGGTAGCCTGCCTCCTTCAGGAGCGCGCGTGCGCCGTCTGGGTCGTATGGGGAAGGCTCAAGGTGTTCGTTATGGCCCCAAATGCCTGTGGGAATAATGCCGTTTTGCCTGATGGCGTCGCCGCTCATGAGGTTGTGCACAATGTCATCCATGTCTATTGCCGCGCAGATGGCCTTGCGCACGCGGATGTCCTTCAAGAACTTGTTTGTTTCGTTGAGCGCGAGGTAGGTCATGCCCACCTGCTGGTTACGCACGATCTTGTCGGGATGCTCAGGCTTGTACGAGCGCTGCACGATGAGGGAATCGACCGAAGAGAGGTCTATGAGGTCGATCTCGCCATTTTGGAACATGAGGTCCTGCGTGCTGGCATCGGGAATGATGCGCTGCACCGCCTCCTTAACGGTGGGCTCCTCGCCCCAGTACCGTTCGTTGTACTTGAGGACAAAGTGGTCGTTTGGCACCCATTCCGACACGTAGTAGGGACCAGACCCTATGGTCTCGGCTGGGTCCATGCCAAAGTTCTTGGCCGTGCGCGTAACGCGCTCGTTAACGATGGACATGGCAGGCGAGGAAAGCTCGGCAAGGAATCCTCCGTTGGGAGCCTCAAGGACAATCGAGAAGTGCGTGTCGTCCGTGATCTTGAACCCCTCGAGCTTGTCAGCCTTCTTGTCCATGAGCGCCTTGCCGCCCTTGATCTGGAGCGGAATGTCGGTGTTTACCGCGGCCTCGGTGAGCAGCCTGCTAAAGCTGTAGCACACGTCCGACGAGGTGAGTGGGTCTCCGTTGGAGAATTGCACGTCGTCGCGGATCGTGAAGTCGTACGTAAGGCCGTCGTCGCTGATGGAGTGGTCGGTGCAGAGGCTGTTGAGCACCTTTGCCTTGCCGTCCACCATGCGTGTCTCGAATAGCCGATCGAATATGTTGAGGGGCGCCCAATATACCGAGTCGTTGTGGGCCATGTCCATGGTGGACATCTCGGTTGCGGATGCCGATGTGAACCTACCACGTTTGATGCGGTCTACCTGCGAGGTGCATCCTTGCATAAGGAGACCGTACAGTGGCGCTGCAAGCATGGCCTTAACGAAAGTGCGTCTGTTCATGCGGCCCGCTTTCTGCGTGGGGACGGGTGAGTAGCGCATTGCATGCGTTGGAATGAGCACAAGCGTATCACTACTACGCGCGAGCGCCCTCACCCAAGCGTGTCGCCCTCGGTTATTGGTGACGAATAACGTGTGTGGGCCGAGCCTGTTTGGGCAAATAATCTCAATTAGATAGCTGACCTCCGTTTTTTGGTGTTACCAGGTCTTCTTCGCTGCCTTCTTGCCGACGTGGCCGGGTCCCTTGTTCGCGACGGGGTCGGCGATGTCGGATTTCCTCAGCTCACACTCGTAGCCCACCGCCCTCACGGACCTGCTCAGGGCTGGTTCTCTCGGTGCTCAATTGCTTCTGGAATCCTAGAGAGTCGTGGCGCTGAACGCTAAAGACGGGCCTTCTGGGGCCTGCCTACCTCGCGAGTGCCAACACGCGGCTGCGAAGGACCAATCGATGGCAAAAGAGTGGGAAATGGACGAAAAAACGCCCTCGGGAGGAGGGTTGGAGCACACGTCCCGCTCGCCCGGACGGGCTAAGTGTACGCGCGATCGTTCAGTCACCAAAAAACACCAGATAAATTTCAACGTGACGTGCTCGCGCGTACACTGTGTAAAACACAGAGTGTACGCGCGAGGGGCTTTCGCAAAACGCCAACAGGCGTTTTGCGAAAGCTGAACGATCGCGCGTACACTTCTTGGGCCGGAGGCGGATGGCGGGTCGGCGCACGCCCCGTCCCGTCCTCGGTTACTGATGACGATTACATGTATGGGCCGAGCCTGTTTGGGGTAAACTAACTCCATTGACAATCGCATGGTGGGTCCAGACCCCAGCGATACCGGGGGTGACTGGTTTCGACAGGGTACGTTTGAGGCGGTAAGCAAGCCGTGGTCTCCTCGCCACGTTAAACAGGGGTACTGTCAAATTGAATTGACAACGATAACTCTTTTGAGGGCTATGCCCTCGCTGCTTAATTATTAACTAGCAGCCGCCAATCCGCAGGTCGCTCCTGCCTGCGGTGCGGTGTCATCTTAGGGAGCCGCTCGTGTGGACGTGGCTGGTATGCCACACGCTAAGCTTGAACCAGCTAGGGCGCGAAGCGCAGGTTGCCAGGTGCGACGCCCCCGAATCCCAACTGGCAACTGAGCTTGGAGAAAGCCGCCAGGGATGTGCTTTGGACCGGAGTTCGATTCTCCGCACCTCCACCATGAATTGCCGCGCGCCCCGAAGAGCGGGGCGCGCGTTTTTTATCGAGCGCTCCGTCAGCGGAGGCATAGCTTCTATGGCTCATAACACAAGACTCGAAGTCGTCATCATCTCCTTCGCCTTCTTGAACCAGCCATTTTTTGAAGAAACTACAGGCCCCATCGTCGATACCCAAATAGTCGGTGCTCGTCTCGCCGCAGGCGCAGGCCCGCTCCGCTCCCTCCTTGCCGCCGTATCGTGCATAGGGAATCGTGATGCGATTTGTCCGTTTGTCAAACTCAAGAAGACCGCAGAACTGCACGGAGAGGGGCATGCCATCCACCACGTACTGCGAAAGATATGCCATGATCGCCTCGTCCTGGGTGGGGAAGTGCTGCGCCTCGTTCTTCCAGCGGCCGATGAGGCTGGTCACGTTCATCTTCAGACGCACGAGTCCGAGTGAGGCCAGCAGGCTCACGCTTTACGCAAGCGTATCAATGTTGTGCCGATGCAGGCATATGGAAGAGCTTGCTTGGAAGCCCCGCTCGTGGAGTAGTCTGAACGCCCGGACGACGGTCTTCTCGGCACCGTCCGCACCACGCAGTCATTCGTGCCGGCCTGCACCATCAAAGCTCATGTGAATTG
>JAFWMI010000270.1 GCA_017513965.1 Atopobiaceae bacterium | reverse complement strand
TCCCCCGCGCCGTTCTTCGTAAGGAAGACGGGGCGATTTGTCTCGTGGACGTCTTGGGAGATGCTCGCAAAGTGGTTGCGAAGGTCCGAGACCGGCCTGATACTCTTCACGATAGTCGCCTCCTTTAGTTGTTATCATAATTATGATAACACGAAACCTGCCACTATGGTGTCATGCGAAACGAGCAAAAGACCAGCTCAGAACCATTTTGCCGAGGTCGGCAAAATGGTCGTCATCGGTAGCGGCGCAAAGCGCGAAGTACGAGACTACAAACTCACGCGCTATGCCTGCTACCTCATCGCCATGAATGGCGACACTCGCAAGGAAGAGATAGCCTTCGCGTAGTCATACTTTGCCATGAAGACGCGTTCAGCCGAGCTCATCTCGCAGCGCATGGTGGATCTTCGTCGGCTTGTGGAGCGCGATGCCTTGCGTGATACAGAAGCGCACTTCGCCACTGTTGCATTCGAGCGCGACGTCCAAGCCCATTACGCATGGCTTCTGCAAGTCCTGTCCGCGCATGCTATGCTATGTGTCGTTGGTAACGGCTGCAACCCGACTCATCGGGGGCGGAAACGCAGGGGGTTTTCATGGGCATGTATATAAACCCCGGCAACGAGGGGTTTGCAGAGATTGTTGCGGAAGGTTATGTCGATAAGACTGGGCTCATTGAACTGGTGAACAAGGTCATATCCACGTCGCGCAAGCTCGTAGTGGTTACGCGCCCACGCCGTTTTGGCAAGACGTTTGCGGCCAAGTCTCTCGTTGCCTATTACAGCTGTGGTTGCGAATCACGTGCTCTCTTCGACGGGTTACAGATTGCAAGCGAGCCGAGTTTCGAAAGGCATTTGAACGCATACAACGTCGTACGTCTCGACATGACAGCATTCAGTGGTGCAGACGATGTGGCGGGTGCCGTGACGAAGCGTCTAATCGAGGATTTGGTTCGAGAACTGCCGGGCGTTCAGATACGAACAGAGGCCATCGACCTTGCCCTTACGGATGTCGTCGAAGCCACGAACAGGAAATTCGTCTTCGTGATTGATGAGTGGGACGCACCGTTGCGCGAGCGTCGTTCCAAGGCTTCGCAGGAGGGCTGGGTTTACTTCCTTCGTCTGCTCTTCAAGAATATGAATCTAACGGACAAAGTAGTGGCAGCGGCATACATGACAGGAATCCTTCCCATCGTGCGATACGGCACACAGTCTGCGCTCAGCGACTTTCGAGAATACACGATGTTGTCGCCGGACTCGTATGCCCCCTACGTCGGATTTACCCAAAGAGACGTTGAGGAGCTGGTGTCGGGCAGCGGCATCATCATGGATGAGCTGCGACGCTGGTATGATGGTTACGAGCTGCCATATTACGACGAGGATACGGGGGAACACTCGCTCGTACGCTGCTTCGCACCCTACTCCGTCACGGAGGCGTGCAATCGGCACAATGTCGGTTCGTACTGGGTGAGCAGCGAGGCGTTCGAGTCCCTGTGTCTTTATATTGACATGGACTTCGACGGACTCCAGCAGGCTATTGTGCAGGCGGTCGGCGGGGCTTCGGTTCGGGTGGACACGGGTACCTTCGAGAATGACATGCACGAGTTGGCAAGCCGTGACGACGTGCTCACGCTTTTGTGCCACCTTGGCTATTTGGTGTTCGATTCTGCTTCAAGTACGGCCCACATCCCCAATGAAGAGGTGCGCGCGGAGCTTAGACGAGCTGTGGGACGTAGCCGTCACGCAGCTATCGCACGCATCGTGCGTGAGAGCGATGCCCTTCTTCGTGCAACTTGGGATATGGATGAGGATGCCGTCGCGAAAGGAATTGCGCACGCGCATGACGGTGGTTGCGCACCTGTGTTTTACAACGACGAGCAGTCATTGCGGGCGGTGGTCAAGTCGGCGTACATCGCTGCCATTGATCGCTACGCTACTATCGAGGAGTTGCCGAGTGGCCGCGGACTCGCCGATGTCGTGTTTCTTCCCAAGCGTGGTGACCTCGCGCCGGCTATTGTGGTCGAGCTCAAGTGGTCGCGTTCTCCAGGTACCGCCATGGAGCAAATACGCAATCGGGACTACGGTAGGGTTCTGCGCGATTGGGATGGACCCACGCTTCTTGTGGGGATTACCTACGACCCGAAGACGAAGAACCACGTGTGTCGCATCGAGGAAGCGTGATTTGTAGCACGTCATCCTTGCGTCGCACGAATCGTAGCATAAACCCTCTGCCAGCAGTCAGTCCACGGCTCCAGCAGGTGGGACAACAGAAACGGCGAGAAGGGGCAGGGCTGCGATCCCTTTTCCAAGTGTCATGGTCGGCGGTTTTCTAATGCCGTCCTCTTGGTTGGGGTGCCGGGTCCCCTCATGACTGTAAAACGATCCACGTTTCTTAGGCAGGCGGCTGCTAGCGATGTCAGCTGCTAGCGTGCCGACGGCTCGTCCAACACATGCACGCTGGGCAGGCGAAGGTAACCATACGCGGTGGTGTCCCACACGGGCGTGCCGATAAGCTCCATGCGGAAGGCCTGCGAAATGTGGTCGAGCGTGATCTTGCGACCCAGCTCGTCGGTATGATACAAACCCACGCTCACATAGAACACTCCCTTGGCAAGCGTGTCCAGCGGGAACTCAAGCTCAAGCCGATGCGTGCCCTCGCTTGGCAGGTCTATGTCTCGCGACCACGCGGTGCCCAGTCCCACGTCCGCGTCGGTGCGCATCGTGAGCCTAAAGCTCACGTCCTCCACAGGACCGCTCGTGTTTATCCAAAGTGCCATGCGCAGGTTCTCGTTGTCGCCATACACGGGCGAGGCCTTGTCTAGCAGCAACAGGCGCGTCATGAAGAGCCCCGAGTTCGCGAACCGCTGGTTGCGCTCGCGTGCCGAGAGGTCCATGTCCACGTCGGTCTGTCGTATGCCGTGGTTCATGTACGCCGCGATGCCTTCCTCCACGTCGCCGTCGAACACGATGCGGCCCTGCTCAAGCATGACGCAGCGATCGCACAGGCGACGGATGGTGTTCATGTTGTGGCTCACGTAGAGCACGGTGCGGCCCTCTTCGTCCGCGGCATGCCGCATGCGTTCGAGACACTTGTGCTGAAAAGCCATGTCGCCCACGGCCAGAACCTCGTCCATTATTATGATGTCTCCGTTGAGGTGTGCGGCTACGGAGAAGGCGAGCTTAACCAGCATGCCCGACGAGTAGCGCTTGACGGGCGTGTCTATGAACTCGCGCACCTCCGAGAAGTCGATGATTTGCTCCATGCGCTCGCTGATTTGTGCGCGGGTCATGCCGAGGATGGCACCGTTCATGTACACGTTCTCGCGGCCGGTCATCTCCCAGTGGAAGCCCGTGCCCACCTCGAGCATGGACGACACACGACCCCAGATGTCTATCTCGCCGTCGGTGGGTGCCGTAACGCGGGAGAGCAGCTTGAGCATGGTGGACTTGCCCGCGCCGTTGGCGCCGATGATGCCCACGCGCTCGCCTTGGCGAATCTCCAGATCTATGCCCTTGAGTGCGTAGAATGGCTTTCCCAGGAGGGTGGGATCGGTGCCAATGTGCAGGTTGGGGTCCTCCTTGCCGCGTTTGCGAGCCCACCACGACTGGAGGTCGGCTTGCAGCGTACGCCCACCGATGGAGCCAAGGCGATAGCGTTTGGTCACGCCGTGCAGGCGTATGGCAAGGTCGTTGGTGTTGGCAGGTTCGACCGCAGTGATCCTGTTGGCGGCGCTCATGCTACACCGTGTCCATAAACGTGCGCTCAACCTTGTTGAAGAGCGCGATGCCGCCAAGAACCACCATCAGCGTAACGGCCCACGAGAGGGCGAGGTACTGCGGGGCCACGCTGCCAACGCCCAAGATGGTGTAGCGCAGATACTCCATGGGTGCGGTAACGGGGTTGAGCAGGATGAGCTTGCGCAACGGGCCGGTTACAATGCTGAGCGGATACACCACGGGCGTGGCGTACATCCACAGCGAGATGCCAAAGCCCACCAGCACGCTGAGGTCTCGGTATCGGGTGGTGAGGCTCGAGATGATGATGCCAAAGCCCATGCCCATAACGCCGAGGTGCAGCAGCGCGAGCGGAACGGAAATCCACAGCTCCCAATGGGGCTGCAGCATGCCCGTGGCCACGTAATACAGAAGCAGCGCGAGCACGAGGAGCATCTGAATGCCCAGGCGTACGAGCGCGCTGAGCACCTGCGATATGGGAATCACCAACCGTGGAAAGTACACCTTGCCAAACAGGTTGGCGTTGCTTATGAAGATGGTCGCGTTGTTGGACACGCAGTTGGAGAAGTACGACCACACCGACGAGCCCAGCAGATAGAACAGCAGTTGCGGCATGCCGTCTGTGGAGAGGCGCGCGATGTTGCCAAACAGCACCACGTACACGACGCTGGTGAGCAGCGGGTTGATGAACAGCCATAGCGGGCCGAGGATGGTCTGCTTGTAGGTGACCACAAAGGAGCGCTTGGTAAACAGATACACCAAGTCCCGATACTGCCATACCTCGTCCAGCTTGAGGTCCAGGAGGTTATGCCCAGCTGTTATGTGTGCGTGTTGCATGGCATGTGGCCTTTAGTCGATAGACGGCGCCGTTGCGTTGAGACGGGCGATGCCGTGGAACTTGCTGGCCGTGTTGTCGGTGGGTACGGGCACCCGTTCGTCTCCCACGGGCCGAATCATATAATTGGGATTGAGTCGCATGCTGGCCCTCGCGTTGTTTGCGTGGTTTTGCAGAGTAGGGTACCACAAGGTGTTACATGCTAGAATGGGCGGGTCGATTCTAGTTGAGGAAGGATACGGCATGTTTGGCAGGAAGAAGAAAAAGCAGCAGGTCGAGGAACCGATGGCGGCGCCTCAGCCCGAGGAGAAGCCCATGCCGGCGTACCTGCGCGATGACTATCCATACAAGGCAATTGGTGATCCCATTACGGATTTGGACACGATTGCAGACTCCAGCGAGGTCTATGAGATAAAGTGCCACGAATGTGAGATGTCCATTCGCTCGCAGGGTCCCAACATCAAGAGCACGTATGAGCGCCTGATGGCGGGCAACGGGTGCCTGGGCTGCGGGAACAAGGACTTGGTGGTGCGTCTGGTGGACATGAGTGTCGCGCGCAACAAGGTGGCCGAGACCGAGTCCGAAGCAGCGCCTGCGGCGGGCGAGTAGGCGTGCGATGGGCTATAGCGACGTAGCGTTTCCCGAAGGTACGCGCTTCCTGGTGACTGGCGGTGCCGGGTTCATGGGGTCCAACCTGTGCGAGGCGCTCGGCGTGGACGTTGAGCCCATCTTTGGGCCGCCGCGCGCGGGGGACATCCGCCACTCCAACGCGGACATCTCCAAGGCGCGCGAGCTTCTGGGCTACGACCCGAGCTGGAGCTTTGCGCGTGGCATCAAGGCGGCCATAGCGTGGTACAGGGAGAACCTGTAGGCGCTTCTGGGTTGCAGGGCATCGCGAGGATGGGAGCGCTTTTGACAAGTACTGCACAAAGGGGCGCCACACAACGCAAGGCAGTGGATCGTCGGACGCTGGCAATCCACGTGCTGTGCGCGTTCGTGGCGATTGTCACGACGATTGCCGTACGGCTGCCGTCTGCCTATTTGTGGGGCGCGTCGGTGGGGGAGCGCGAGACCTACACCTCTGAGCAGGGCGTTCCGTATCTTACGGACCAAGACTCGTACTATCACGTGCGGTTGGTGCAGAACCACCTCGCCACGGGCAGCTTGGGCAACGCGGTGGGCGAGGACGGTCGCCCTTGGGACACGCACAGCTACTGGCCTGAGGGGCGCAGCGCCGACTACACGCCGGGCATCGTGTGGCTCACCGAGGCGGTGTGGGGTGTCAGTCGCCTATTTGGCGCGAGTCTGGAGGCCGTTGAGTTTTGCATGCCGGCCATAATTGCGGCGATGGCATCCCTGGTGGCGTACTGCCTGGGCGCGCGTATGAGCGGACCCGTGGGTGGACTGGCCGCAGGCGTGCTGGTCTCATGCGCGCCGGGCTTTGTGCAGCGCAGCATCTTTGGCCGTTACGACACCGATGGTCTGGCCATTCTTATGGACGTGCTGCTCGCGTTGGTGCTCACCGAGGCGCTGCGGGCGCGCAAGGCGCGCTCTCGCGTTGCGCTTTGTGTGGGCTTTGCGCTGGTGGCGCTGGCATACACGCTGTGCTGGGCACCGCGCTATGCCATGCTCTTTGTGGGCGTAACGCTTCTGGGTGGTCTGGCGGCTGCCTTGGCTAGGCTGGCTGTGCTGGCATTCGCGGCGCGAGGACACAAGCAAGGCCAGATGCCGCGCGGATGTCCCGAGCTGTGGGCTGTGCTTCTGTGTGGCGCGTTGAGTGCGGTCGGCGTGCTGGTGGCGTTTGGCCCGGGGTTCTTTGCGCAGATAGCGGGTGCCGTTCAACGCACGACGGCGGTCACGACGTCCGGGACCCTGCCCAACCTGTTTGCCTCCATCTCGGAGCTGCGCATTCCAGACCTTGTGCCATCGGAGGTTGCCAACTGGTTTGTGACGAGCGGCTCGCGCATGACGGTGTTGGAGGGCGCGGGTGGCGTGTCCGTTGCCCTGTTGAGTGTTACGGCGCTCGTGGTGCTCTTGGTTGGCGGGTTCTTCAAGGTGGGGTCTTGGAGGGGGGCGCTGCCAGGCCGTCGCGCTTGCCGGGCATATCTGTTCGTGCTGGGTGCCGTGTTCGTGGGCGCGTTGTATGCGAGCATGAAGGGCGTGCGGTTTGTCGAGCACCTCTCGGTGCCGGCCGGCGTGTTGGCGGGGGCAACCGTGGGCTGGGGCGCTCGTCGGATCATGAGCTGGGATCGCGCGCACGTGGTTGTGGGCGTGTTGTGTTCCATGGTGCTGTGCGTGAGCGCCGTGATGCCCGTGTTGCTGGGTGCGCAGACGGTGAGCAGGGGATCTCGGCCGTCTTCGACCGATGCGTCCGCTCATGGCATGCAGTGGATTCGCCAGAACGCCGAGGATCCGGATGCCGCCATCGCGTCGTGGTGGGACATGGGTTACTTCTACGAGAGCGAGTCCGGGCATCCGTGCATTTGGGACGGCGGAAGCCAAAACGGTGCGCGTGCGATTATGGTCGGTCGCGTGCTCACGGCGACCGACCCCGAGCTGAGCATTCGCACCCTACGCATGCTGTGTACCACCGGTAACGCGGCCATAGACATGCTCATGGAGCATGCGGACGCGCCCGTGGCGTTTGAGGCGCTGTGGGATGCGTTGCCGCTCGACAAGGAAGAGGCATGCACGGTGCTGGAGGATTGCTGCGACCTCACGCCCGAGGAGGCGGAACAGGCGGAGGCGCTCATGCATCCCGTCAATGCGCCGGAAGAGGCATATTTGGTCATTACCGACTCCATGCTGCGGCGTTTGGGCTGGTACGAGTACTACGCAGACTGGGACTTTACCGGCACTACGCCCACGCCGGCGTCTACCGGCTACGATCGCACGCCAGACGGCTATGCCCTCCGCGGTACGTCTGAGGGCAAGGAGTTGCTCAAGCGACGCTCGGCAGAGACCATGTGGCGGCTCATGCTCGACAAAGAGGATGTGGACGGATTCGAGCGCGTGTTCGACGAAGACGACGGCGAGGAGACTGTGTGCATCTGGCGTGTTTCTCTGGCGGGAGACGGCGAGTAGCATGCGGGTTGCCGAGCATGAGTCCCACGAGCAGGGCGATGATTGCCGCCAGGACAATTCATACGCCGGGTGAGGTAACGCGCAGGTAGTCGTTGAGCTACTCCGGTGGCACAATTGCCTCGAGGCTCTATTCGCGGAAGAGGCCGCTGTTCTTTTGCTCTGCCACGCTTCTCCCTCCGTTGGGTGCGACGCATACGAAGTCTAGTATAACGGTACTTGTGGCGAGCGGCCGCCTTGACAGCGTGTGCGGTGTGGGATACGGTGCGGCTGTTGTGAGACTTTCGATGACGGGAGCGCGGGGCGCGTGAGCACGTTTGAGGAGCAGCTGGAGCAAGACGGCAGGATCGTGTACAAGACCAAGGGGTCGAGCATGCGACCGCTGCTGCACGAGAACCGGGACCTCGTGGTGATCCTGAAGAAGGACGGCCGGCTGCGCCGCTACGACGTGGCGCTGTATCGTCGTGGCACTACGTATGTGCTGCATCGCGTGGTGGGAGTGCGCGACGAGGGCTACCTCATTCGCGGAGACAATACCTATGCGCTGGAGCGCGTGCCGGAGGATGCGGTGCTTGGCGTGCTGGCGGGCTTTACGCGCAAGGGCACGTTTCACGAGGTGACGGACCGGGGCTACGTGTTGTATGAGCGCGTTTGGTGCGCGTTGTATCCTGTGCGTGCGGTTCTGATTCCCGGCGTGCGGCTTGTGCGGCGGGCGGCGCGGAAGGTGGGGTTGCTGCGCCGCTGAGCCGTTGCGTGCGCGTCTTCTGCCTCACATGGCATGCTACAATTGATTCAAGTTTTTTTACGGTTGTGAGGTGTGCCATGGGTATGAGGATTCGCAGGGTGGTCTCGTTTGTGCTCTCGCTTGCAATGGCGATGGCCATGATTCCCACAGCGGCGCTTGCCGAGGAAACGGACTATGAGGTCGTTGAGGTACAGGAGGATGCCCTGCCGGAGCCGGGTGAGCAGCCGGAGGTGGAGGCTCAGGAGGAAGCGCCCTTGGAGGAGGAGTCGGTTCCCGAGGAGGGGTCTACGCCGTCGCAAGGTGTCCGCTCTGCGGAGCCCCCGTTCGACCCCAACGCTGACCGCGTGCAATATAACCCCGAGCTTCCGCAGGAGTTGCTCGAGCGGAGTGCACGACAGGAGACCGAGGACGAGGGCACGGGTGACGAGCTCGTCCTTACGACGCAGTCCGTCTCGGCACTGGGATACGTGCCGTACGACAATGCCATCTGGGCATCGGAGAGCAACGGCTGCATATACTTCCTCACGGATGTTTCAAGTGCGGATCAGTATGGTCCTGCGCTCGACGCCTATCGCTACGATGTGACTTCGGGCACGTCGACCCGCGTGGGCAGCATCAGCGGCGACGTGTTTTACTACACAGACGACCAGCTCTACGCATACGAAGACGGCACCTCGTATTACAATTCCGAAACGGACGCATGGGAGACGCCGCGGACCATTCACGTTATTGACTTGGCGTCAGGTTCGGAACGTTTTGTGACTCCCGAGACGAGTGCCTATGCCAGTGCGATTGGCGTGGACGAGAGCGGAAGGGTGTATCTGTTCGGCTCTGATGGCGACACGCAGGCGCTTCGCATCCTTGATGCCAGCGGCAAGCTCATCGCCACCAAGCGTGACGTGCCGAGTATCTACAGCTTTGTGGGGTTCGACCAAACCAACGGCAACTTCTACTTTATGGGGTACTACAACTGGGTGTATTGGGGCTACGACCACGCAATGGCATCCCTAAAGGTGGGCAATTTCAACGGGTCTTCCATCACCACAAACGACAAGCCAATTACCATCGCATACCAATCGTGGTTCTTTACGCATTATGGGTGCGTAGAGATGCTGGGCGATCGGTACTTGGCGGACCTGAGCACCTTTAGCGGAGATGTGCTCTCGGTGCTCGATTCACATGCGATTGGCGTCAACGACGTCACTCAGATGGAGACAACCATCTCGTTGATCGACAATGGGGTGGAAGTATCGACGGTTGCCCTGCCTGCAAAGGCGATAAAGCTTGCCGTGCAGACGCACGACAGTGAGTATGTGGACAACGTGGACGTGAGTAGCGTGGGCGCTCGTGTGGCATATCTTGCATCGAGCGACATGGTGGCGGTTGCGACAGATCGCTCGCAGCTCACCCTGTACAGCCTCTCCAAAAAGACGAAGCTCGGTGAGGTGCGCGCGAGCAAGCCCATCTACAAGGTGATGGCGACCGATGGCAAGCTCGTGATGGTCGAGAAGGGCTCGGGCGGATCGTATGAGGTGGAGCGCCTGGACGTGACGTTCCCCACAAAGGTTCAGCTGCAGGGCCCGAGCTCTGTTGCGGTTGGCGGATCGGCGGACTATCAAGTAACGATGGATGGAACCGTGCGGGTTGCGACGCACATTGCCTCATCGGACTCCTCGGTGTTGTCGGTGGATGACCAGGGGATTGCCGCAGCATGGAAGGCCGGCACGGTAACGCTTACCGGCAAGACCGACACGGGACTTGTGGCTACCAAGCAGGTGACGGTGACCGCGCGTCCTTCCACCAAGCGATATGCCGACGTGATTGCGACCAATGGCGAGAAGTACCTCAATTGGAACGAGCGGGATAACAGTTCGTATGGCAGCGTGGTCACGTCGTACCTCGTTGAGTCGGGGGCGGGGTTTAGCCGCGTACAGGCACGTGAGAACGACGTGCTCGTTGAGCGCTGGAATGCCTCGGGCAAGGTGTTGTCTACCAAGCGCATCAAGTACGTGCTGCCGATATTTGGTGGGTATTATTGCGGTGCCGACGGGTCGCACTATTTGGTGTTTGGCAACACCAACGTCAAGGAGTCGGACAGCAAGGTGGTGCTGTGCGTGGTGCGCTATAACAGCTCGTGGCGGGAACTGGGGAGATGCAGCGTTCGTGGCATCAACACCTACGATCCGTTCGACGCGGGCTCGTTGCGCATGGACGAGGCGAACGGCAGGCTCTACATCCACACGTGTCACACGATGTACGCAAGCGAAGACGGCGTGAGACACCAGGCGAACATGACCTTTGCGGTGCAGGAGTCGAACATGCGCTTGGTGGACTCCTACACCGGCGTTATGAATCTGAGCGAGGGTTACGTGAGCCATTCGTTCAACCAGTTCGTGCGGACGGACGGGTCGTACCTGTATCGCGTTGATCATGGGGATTATTGGCCGCGTGGCATCGCGTTTACCAAGACGCCGTTGAGCGCCAAGTTGAGCGAGCCCGAGCTCACGGGCATTCTTGCGGAGTTTGAGAACGACTCGTATTACAACTACACGGGTGCGTCGGTGGGTGGCATGGAGCTCTCGGACAGTCACGTGCTCGTTGCGTGGAACCAGGACGCCGTCGTAAACGATAGCTCAACGCGTAACATCTACGTGTCGTCTGTGAACAAGGAAGGCGGCACCGCCACAACCATGAAGATCACGAATTTCTCGGCGAACGGCTATACGTGCTTTACGCCGCAGTTGGTAAAGATTGACGGTCGACACTTCGTGGTGATGTGGACCGAGTACAGCTCCAGCAAGGAATCGTACCGCATGGGCTTCGCGCGCATAGACCAGGCCGGCCAGCTGGTGGGCAAGGTCGTGCGCAAGAGAATCCCGGCATCCGACTGCCAGCCCATCCTGCTCTCCGACGGCAGCTTTGGCTGGTTTGTGTCGTCCGACCGTGTTACGAAGGTGTATACCGTCGATCCGTTCGCGCTCGAGTCCGCCACGGAGGACCCCTTTACCCAAAAGAGCATGTGCCTTGACGACATCTCGTGGGGATACATGCAGCCGCTCGCGAACAAGAAATATACCGGAAAGGCGTATAAGCCAAAGCCCAAGGTGATGTGGTACGGCAAGACGCTCAGGCGGGGGACCGACTACACGGTAAGCTACAAGAACAACAAGTACCCGGGAACGGCTTCGGTGATCGTTACGGGGAAGGGCGAGTTTAAGGGCAAGCTCATTGGGACCTTCAAGATTGCCAAGCTGAGGAATCCGTTTGCGGTTAAGGCGGTTAACAGGACGGTGAAGTACGCCAAGGTGCGCAAGAAGGCCGTGACGGTAAAGCGGCCGGTTAAGTTCACCAAGAAGGCCAAGGGAACGGTTACCTACAAGAAGGTGTCGGGCAGCAAGCGCTTCTCGGTGAACAAGAAAACCGGCAAGGTAAAGGTGAAGAAGGGCACCAAGAAGGGTACCTACACCATAAAGATCAAGGTACGTGATGGCGGTACCAAGTTGTACAAGGCCGTGAACAAGACCGTAAAGGTGACGGTGGTCGTGGAGTGACGCGGCGGGCGCTGGGAAGTGCGCGTTGAGGGTGGGCCCGCACCCTCAGTGAGCGCAAACCCGGCGAGTCCCGGGGGTTGATTCGCTGAGATTTGCTTTGCCGAGGGTGGTGTCGCTGGGATCTGCAAGGCCGAGGGTGGTGTCGCTGGGATTTGCATCACCGAGGGTCCGTCCGCTGGGATTTGCATCGCTGAGGTTTTTTCCGCTGGCTTTGCGTTCGCTGAGGGCCGATTCGCCGGGAATCGCACCAGCGAGGGCCGCCCACACTCGGCGAGCGCAAAGCCGGCGAACGCACCCTCGGTGAGTGGAAAGTCGGCGAACGCACCCTCGGCGAGCGAAAAGCCGGCGAATCCCAGGGGCCGATTCGCCGGGAATCGCAGCGCCGAGGGTAGCCCACCCTCTGCGATGCAATTCTCAGCGGACGCATTCCACACTGGCGGGCCCGACTTACCCCACATCGTCATAGCGCTTCACGGGAGGGAGCAGCGTGGCAATGAGCGTATTCTGCTTGCTGGCAAACCCTTCCCGACTCTGAATTCTGCGCACGCGATAGAGTGCTTGCGGACATCCTTTGTGCATGAGCTCGCGCGCAATCATCTGCGCCGTACGATTAAGTGCCGTCGCGTTTCTCACGTCGTCAAACATGAGGGGAAACGCAACATAACGAGTTGAAGCGTAATCCAACAGGCGATTCTTGTCTTCCACGCGCGCCGCCTTGCCGGCGTGGGGCTCGTCGCCCAGATACTCCGCCAGCACACGCTGCTCGGGCCATTGCAGGTCGGGGCGAAGCGAGTCGTGCAGCATAAGACCACGCTCGTCGTCGTTGATTCGGAGCTGCTTGTTGGCAAGGGGCTTGGGCAGCGATAATCCGGCAAGTCTTGGCGGTAGGGTAAGGGCGTGGTTGAAGTACGACTCCATGGGCGACCCCGACTCGTCGATCGTGTACTGAGCAACTCGCCGGGCCAACCTGACTCCGTCCATCCTGGGGAGTGCTTTTAAAAAACTGATAAGTTGCTCGGGATTGCAGAGACGAGAATCCTCATGAGGTTCGTCGTAGGTCGGTTTGCCAGAACGGTGATCGAGCGGATCGCGTACATAGTGTCCGCAAAGCTCGTCACAAAACTCAAGGAGACGCAAGAGTGCTTGAAGCTCGACTAACTTGTCGGATGTGAGCAGCTTGAGCAGAGCACGTGCGCCTTCCACAACGGCGAGCCCGGGACCGTCTATGAGCACGTGGATGTTTGATGGCCAAGAGAGCGCTTGGGCACCAGTTCCCGACCGAAGCTCCAAAAAAACTCTGGTTGGGAACGTCGGCATTAAGCGTGGTGCAGTGAACCGCACTTATCCAGGTGCGCGAGGCGTCGTTGGGGACGCGGAGCTCTAGGGGATTTTTGCGAGAAACACCAAGCAACTCTGTGAGGCCCTGCAGCGACTCGAGCGTAGTGGGGAGTGCCGATCCGTTGAGCTCTTGCACGTGCGTAAAGGGCACGGTCTGAGTGCAAAGCTTCGTGCCGAGACGCGCGTGACGCAGGAGCTGAATCGCCTGACTTCCAGTTATATGTAAGTACGTGTTGTCCATGGAATGAGCTTATCGGTTGGCCGGCCAAAGGGTGATGTCAAAAAAACCGAGGTTGCACGTAACTTGCAGTAAACGCGCACACTGCGAAAGATGCGGGGGAGTAAACGCAGGTAACGGATGTTGCGAGAAAGTCGGCTTTTTCTGAGGGGTCGAATCACGAATTGTTCGGTGTGAGGAGGGCGCGTGATGCGGTTTTTGCAGGACAAGGCAGTCGAACGAATTGTGCGTATGGTTGGCTGAAAAAGGCGTTTGGCATTTTTTATGCATGGGTCCGTACGTTTTTGTCTGAGAAATGCATCCCCGAGGGTGGTGTCGCCGGGATTTGCATCACCGAGGGTCCGCCTGCTGGGATTTGCTTCGCTGAGGTTTTTT
>JAFWMI010000269.1 GCA_017513965.1 Atopobiaceae bacterium | reverse complement strand
TATACGCCCTGGCCTGTTTTGTTTTGGTCAACCTTTGGGTCAACCTTGGGTCAACCTTGAGTGCCAAAGGTTGACCCAGTCTCATCCACATGAAAAACACGAGCGGGCGCATGGCATGACCGACCGATGTTTTACATCCCAGCACTTTTGGGTACACGTATAGACATATATGACAAGGCCGTGGGTACGCGACGTGCGGGGCCGTGATGGCCTAGCAATTGAAAAAGCCCGCTAAGCGCGTGACTTCCCAGACCCACTAGGCAAGCCGGGCCGAAAAACGACCACGAAAGCCTCCCGGACACCCAGGGAGAGCCATGCCGATTTTCTCGGCAGCCTCCCGTGTGTCCCGGAGACATACCATGCGCACCACACAGGAAAACGCCACGGCCAAGCACCCTTCGTCCGGCACCACTGAAGTGGAGGACGACGACTTTCGCGGCATGCAGCGCATGTGCCTGCGCGGCCGCGGCAACGTGCTCATAACCGTGCTGGAGAGCTACATCGCGTAGGGACATCACGGCGGGCAACCCCTTCTGACGGTCCCCGGCGTCTACTCGTGCAACTCGAGCGGCAGGTTGTCGGGATCGTGGAAGAACGTCATCTTGCGATGCGTGAACTCGTCGTAGCGTATGGGCTCGCAGGCAATGCCCCTCTCCTCGAGCTCGGCCACCACCTGCTCGATGTCGTCCACGGCAAAGGCGAGGTGCCTGAGGCCGCATGCCTCGGGGTACGAGGGCCGCGCGTGCGGGTCCTTGGGCGCGAATATCTCGAGCTCCGTCGTCTCGTCAATCCGCAGGTCGAGCTTCCAGTCCTGCTTGTGCGGGCGCCAGTTCTCGCGCACCACCGCAAAGCCGAGCTTGTTTACGTAGAAGTCGCGCGACACCTCGTAGTCGGACACGATGATCGCCACGTGATGGATGGCTGTGAGCTGCATGATGTTCCTCTCTACCTAAGCCCGTTCGTGGCCTCTTCGAGCAGGCGCATCTGGGCCATCGTCTGCTCCTCGGTGACGAGCGGCTCCGCACCGTTCACGATCGTCTCAAAGAGACAATCGTAGTAGCGGCCGTTGTCGCCCGCGACCGTCTTCACGGACTCCTCGTGATAGTGGCCCTCGTCGTAGTAGTAGGTGAGCGTTCCAAAGTCCGCCGGCGTGTCCAGGCCAAAGTCCGCATGGTCGGGCAGGTAGAACTTCTTGAGGTCGGCCTCCTGCTTGTCCTTGCCGGCCTTCACGAACATGCCCCGCCGCCCGTAGACCACCAGGCTCGGACGCTCCTTTGCGCGGAAGTAGCTCGCCTTCACCGACACCTTGAGGCCGCCCGGTGCCACCTGGAAGTCGTCGGCTCCCCGATGATAGTAGAAGTCCAGGTCAAAGTAGTCGTTCATGCGACCCGCACCCAAAAGCTGGCGCACGTCAAAGTGCCTGTCGTCTGGCATGCCAAAGTACGACAGCATCTGGTCCACCGGATGGCAGGCAAGGCTGTACACAAAGGAGTCGGCGGCCGCGTAATGGTCCATTCCCTCGGGCACCTCGGGCCTGTAGTAGTCCCAGTGCATCTCCACCTCAAAGAGCTCGCCGAGCTTGCCCGACGCGATGACCTTTTGCATGGTAAGGAAGTCGCTGTCAAAGCGGCGGTTTTGGTATCCCTGGATCATGACGCCGTGCTTATGCGCGAGCGCAAAGAGCTCCTCGGCCTCACGCACGCTGGGAACGAACGGCTTCTCCAGAACCACGTTCTTGCCCGCCTCGATGACCTGCCTCGCAATTTGGTAATGAACGTGCGGAGGCGTGGTTACGATGACCACGTCGATCTCGGGGTCGCCTAAAAGCTCGTCCACGTTGTCGGTATAGCACACGCCGTCCCAGCGATCCCACAGGTCGCCAAGCCTGGGCGCATAGATCGTCTTTACGCGCACCTTGTCCTGCCGCCGCATGAGGAGCGGAATGTGATAGCGGTTGGTGCTCTTGCCGTTGCCAAAGTACCCAATCACGAGCTGACGTGCCATGATGTTTTCCTCCTTGATGTCCCTACGCCCTATGTACCTGCTCTTTGCCTGCATGACTGCTCAGTTGCCGCCGCCGCGCTAGATCACGCGCACGACCTCGAGGTCGCGGTTGAGGATGACCGCGTTGCCGCGCGCGCCCTCGCGAATCACGCCCAGCTTGCCGCCCAGCCCGATGCTGCGCGCGGGGTTCGTCGCCGCCGCGAGCACCGCGTCTTCCAGAGGGATCCCAAACTCCACCACGCAGCGCATGCAAGTCATGAGCGACGAGACCGACGCCGCCAGGTTCCCATCCTCCAGGGTGGCGCTTCGGCCCCTCACGTACACGATCTGACCGCCCAGCTCGCTCGTGCCGTCCGGAAGGCCGGTGGCACGCATGGAGTCCGAGACCAGCACCACGCGGTGCGCGCCAAACAGCGCGAACGTCGCGCGAATCGCCGAGGGATGCACGTGCAGGCCGTCGCAGATAAGCTCGACGAACGCGTCCTCGCGCTCTGCCGCCGCGCCCACGATGCCGGGCTCGCGGTGCCTAAAGGGCAGCATCGCGTTGTAGAGGTGGGTCACGCGGTCCGCCCCGCGCTCGAACGCCTCACGCGCCACGTCGTAGGACGCCGCCGAGTGGCCAAGCGACAAGTGCACCCGGTCGTGGAAGCGCTCGATGAGGTCCAGCGCGCCGTCAATCTCTGGCGCCACGGTCACCACTCGCACCGGAGCCGCAGCCTCTTCCAGCAGGCGATCCAGCATTGCCATGTCTGGTGCCGTAATGTACTTGGGATTCTGCGCGCCCTTCTTTGCCAGCGAGACAAACGGGCCTTCCATGTGGATGCCCGCCACATACGCATGTGCCCCGTCATCGGGCACGCAACCAGCCGTCTTGTAGATCGCGGCCAAGCGCTCCTCCGGAAACGTCATCGAGGTCGGGCAAAAGGACGTGACGCCATGGGCAAACTGGTAGGCCGCCATCTCGCGCAGGCCCTCCTCGTTTGCGTCGCTAAAGTCGTGACCCATGCAGCCGTGCACGTGAACGTCCACGAGCCCGGGAATCACGTAGCAGCCCGAGGCGTCTATCACCTCGTCGTCTGCCGGCGCGGGACCGCTTGCAAAGGTTCGGTCGGCGCCAATGTACACGTCGCGCTTCTCGAAGCGTCCTTGCGTGCGCGCGCCCCGCGCCTCGCCGTCGCGTACCGTAAAGACTTCTCCACCTGTAATTCTCATCAGACTCGCAACCTCCTTGACTCGCTTGCCAAGGACAGCCTAACAGGCGCGCGGATTCATTTGAACTGCATTGGGACAGTTGGGAACACGTGCCCTCGATTGGGATTTTGTTCCAGGTTTGGAACACGGCGTACCGCGATCAGGCGCCCTGCTCTCCGGCGCCAACGGCGCACATGCGCGCCAGGTACTCCACGATTGCCAGCACGGGTATTTGCGAGCTCGTGTCCTTAACGCCCCTCTCTGTCGTGCCGCGCGAGCGGTGCGTCGCTATGCTCACGTCGCTGCGGTCCGCCAAAGAGCAGCTTCCGGGGCCAGTAATGGAGATGACGCGGGCTCCCTCGTGCCTGAGCTCGTCAACGAAATCCAGCACCTCCCCCGTCTCGCCCGAGACCGAAAGGGCGATTACCGTGATGCTGCCCGCACGCCGATTGCCGCGAAAGCGAACGAGCTCGTCGCCGGGATGCGTAATGGCGACCGAAAGGCCCACAAACGAGGAGAAGTAATACTGCCCGTAGCGCGCCGCAATGCCGGAGGCGCCTACCCCCACAAAGAACAGGATGTCGGACGTGTCGATGATTGCCTTTGCGGCAGAGAACTCCCGCTCGTACACGTTGCGGCGCATCTGCTCCAAAAAGGATATGTCCGCCGAGACGTCGTATGGCTGCGCGGCCTCCACGCCTCGCTTGGCCGCATACTCCTGCAGACGAAAGCGAAACTCGCTGTATCCCTTGCAGCCAAACCGCTCACAAAAGCGCATGACCGTGGACGGGGAGACGCTGCATGCCTCCGCCAGCTCACGAACGCGCATGTACACCACGCGATCCAGGTTCTTGCACACGTAGTCGTAGATGTAGCGATCTGTGGTGCTGAGCGTAAGCTCCTCGTCCAAAAACAACATACGTGCCTCTCCCCACATTCCAGGTATGCCCCAACATGGTATCAGCAACCGCTATGAGTTCCTGCCTTGGCAGCGCAAACGGGCGAGTCGCATGCAAGCGCACCCATGTTCATTACCGACCTCTGGACGTAGCTTCCGCTCCTTTGCCCTTGCTCACTTTCGCAGCACCCTTTCCATCGGCCAGCCCCTGGCAAGCTCGTCGACGAGCTTGTCGAGCTGGCGCACACGCCTCATGAGCGGGTCCTCGATAGTCTCCACTCTCACGCCGCAGACCCTTCCCGTTATGAGCTCTGGCGCAGGGTTATAGGCAGGCGCATGCTCCATGAACGAGCCGTAGGTGGCGTCTGACGAGAGGAGCTCGTCGATCTGTTCGGGTACGTAGCCCGTGAGCCATGAGGTAACCTCGTCGACCTCGTCGCGCGTGCGACCCTTGCG
>JAFWMI010000268.1 GCA_017513965.1 Atopobiaceae bacterium | reverse complement strand
TACGCGTGCGCGGACGCCGCCGAGGCCGGCCCCGAGCTCGACCGCCTCGTCAGCTGGATGATGCACTCCAACGTGCCCGAGATGAAGAGGGTCGCCAGGACCGTCCGGGAGAACAGGGAGGGCATCCTCAACTACTTCGGCAGCAGGCTCACCAACGCCTACCTCGAGGGCGCAAACTCGCTGATCCAGTCGATCAAGAAGGCCGCGAGGGGGTTCAGGAACGTCGAGTACTTCACCACCGCCATCTTCCTCAGGCTGGGAGGGCTGACGTTCGACGCCCTCGCTTGCGGCTCCAACTAGTTAGTGGTAGCCACCAGAAACCTCGAAGAGCCCACATTCCTCAGGCAACGGGGAGGAAGCCTGTACCTCTTCTATGACGAGCTCCAGGTCGAGCCGGGGCTCACCCTCCCCAAACAGCTGGCCGAGGTGAAATGCAGGCTAGCCCTCTATGTCAGTTGCCGCAGCTCGCATGAGATCGCTGCCTTCGGCCTCAATGCCCTCGGCCGGAAGAGGGCCGATGGCTTACGGCCGAGAAGCTCTGAGACCGCCTCGGGGCATGCGCCGAGAGTCGTGTTCCTGAGCAATGGCGCAAGACCGAGCGAGGTCAGAGACGCAATCGGTCGAGAAATCAATCGTCTCAAGACGGTGGGCATTGCCGAGGATGAGATAACGGTGCTCTCGTGCCGTGCGAAGGACGGTCAGAACGGGACTCGTCTCCTGCCGTTCGCCAAGCTAAGGGGCGGGATGCGGTATTGGGATGGCACCCACGCGAGGTTCGAGACGGTGCGGACCTTTAAAGGCAAGGAGTCGGACGCGGTGATCGTCGCGGAGGCAGACGAAACCGTATGGGACGTCTCCAGGGACGGCACGGACGCCCTAGACGGCGTGCTCCTCTACCTGGGGGCGACGCGTGCGCGGATGGAGCTGACTGTCGTGGTCCAAATGGACGATGCCGCGTGTGGACGTGCCATGAAAAAGCTCGACGCGAAGGTCTCCGGTCCGAGAGGGAGGATTGCGTTTGCCAAGTACCTGGGTGCCGACATAGCATGACGGGCTTCGAGCAGGTCGGATGAATGCTCGTGGCCACCCAGCGCTCCTGCACGAGCGTCGTCGCCCGACGCTCGCCTAAGCTGTGCCGCTCACGGTGCCGGTCACGATCCGTACGTGTGCTTGAACCTGCACTCCCTGCACGCCCAGGTCTCCTGCCTGCGTCCGTCGGCGCCTGCCACGAGGCCGGCCGTGCCGACCAGCGCGTGTGCCACCAGGGCCTTCACGACGCTGTAGCCGCCCCTCGACACCTCGATCCTCTTCCATCCGGACCTCGACCCGCACATGGGGCATCTCCTCGGGGACCTTCCCATAGGTCATCACGCTCCCTCGCATGAGTTGTAGAAACGTCGCCGCACCCACGCACGCGGGTGCGCGAACGATGCATAAGTTCCTGTTTACGCACGGTTTCCCGGGGTTTGCAGACAGCCGCCGCGAGGCGGCCGGCCGCTGCCGCGCCGACGGACGTGCCGGCACGGCGTCAATGCCACGCCGTCGCCTACGGCTCCGCCACGATCTGCAGGCGGTCGATGATCTGGCTGGCCGCGTCGCGCACGGCCCGCATGCACGCGCGCATCTCCTCCTCGCCCTTGCCCACGGCCCAGCTGGCCACATAGCCGAAGCTGTATCCGCTCGTGTCGAGCCCCAGCGCCGCCGAGACGGCATAGGCGACGGACTCCGCCTGCACCTCGCGCATGGCGCGGTCGGGCAGCTCCTCGGTGGGGCCGTCGTGCATCACGGAGTGGGCGAGCTCGTGGAGCGCGGTCTTGACGGTCTGGCCCTCGGGCATGCCCCTGCGCACGGCGATGTAGCCGAGGCGGCGGCTGAACATGCCGTTGACCTCCGGCGGCAGCCCGTCCACGACCTCCACGGGGTAGGCGGAGACGGCCCTGATGGCGTCCATGAGGGAGTCGAAGCCGGACACGTCGGCGCTCACCTGGCTCGCTATCTCTGGCAGCGGCTCGCCCTCGGTCTGGCTCACGTCGAACACGTGGCCCACGCGGAAGCCAACGAGCTTCTTGCGCTCGGCAGCCTCCACGTCGTCTTGCGGAACCCCCTCGGAATCGGCATCTTTGCGCTTCACGACCATGGGCACGAGCACCTCTATGCCGCGCTCGCCGCGCTTTACGTGCCTGTTGAAGTCGCGCTGCCAGCTGCGGTAGCTCGCCACGCGCGTGGCCTCGGGCATCTGCATGGCGATGAGCATGGTGTTGTTGAGGGAGTAGTCGTGGAACTTGGCAAGCGTCCTGAGCCACTTCGCCCATTCCTCGGACTCCCACACGGAGCGGATACCGTCCCCGAGCCTGTCGAGCGCGGCCTGGGCCTTGGCCTGCGCGGCTGCCTTGCGCTCCTCGCGCGTCATGTCCTTGTAGCTCTTGGTGGTCTTCATGATCTGGTCTCCTCTCGGGTTGTGGTTGCGCGCAATGCCTGCGCCTGCTTCACAACCCTTGGATGCCAAGGTCTCGCCTTCGTGGTAGGGACGCGCACGGGAGGCCTCACGACAGCCTGCACCAATGCCGCAGGGATTTGTGTCGGGCTTCGTGTGGCCCCTTGCGCTGCTCCGTGCGAAAGGCCCTCCGGACGACCGGGAGGTCGTACGCCACAATTCCTTCCCCACGAGTCGGTAGGGGTGCCTGCGAGTGCGGGAAGGGCGGACGCGTGGGCTTGGCACGCGCCGTGGCGGCGGCCACCGGCCGGCGTTCTGACCTGCACAATCTCCACACAAAAGAAAGGCGCCCGCCGG
>JAFWMI010000267.1 GCA_017513965.1 Atopobiaceae bacterium | reverse complement strand
TCCCGCTCTCGGGTTCCAAAAACCTTCCGCCTCGCCTCAATTACCTCGGGCAGGTCGACCTCGTACCAGTTGACGCCAGAGAGTCTGCTGCTCAGACGGTCGTAGGCGGTCTCGAGACCCGCACCGAGATAGACGACGTTGCATCTCTCGTGCTCGTTGGCAAATGACGTGACCATTTGGTCCATGTTGTAGTAGCGTGCCACGGATGCCATGTTGGTGTACTGCGACGAACCCTTTGCCGCGCCGTCAGGCATAGAGGGCTCAAGCGCAAGAGCCTCTTCGTCGTAAAAGTACTCTGGGAATTCCTTCGATATGGCGATGCGCGCAACGAGCGGCACAAACAGGGTGTTGGCAACTCCTTCAAAGCCCTCCATGCTTGCCTACCTCCATGCTCATGTATGCCGCTACCACCGAAATACGGCGATGCGGTTGTTGACGTTTCTTCCAAGCGTTGCTGCCCTAAAGAGTTAACCTATGGTATCTCTCATAGTTAGAATTGTCTAACTATTGCGCTCGCGCGCGATGCTGAGCGAGGAGGGAATCGTGAACGGAAGAATTGCAGAGCGCCCGAAGGTGCTCGGGAAGGAAGGATCCTCATGAAGTACGGATTCATGGGAGCATTCGTCAAACTCGCCTTTGCAAAAACGGCGTTCTCATACCTTGAGCGGCGGCTTTCCAACCTCGATATGGCTAGCTACCAGCGACGCGTGCTTGCGGAGTACCGGTCAATCGTGGCGCGAACGCCCTCCGTTGGCACTATGCGCGACAACATGTTTGTCATGACCATGTACGCAGGGGCGTTCTTCATCGCGCTCTACAAGACCGAACCGGAGCTGCTCACTCCCGAGGTCATCCAAGGTCTTGTGCGCGAGGTCTCATATTGCCCGCTCATGCGCATGGCCAAGGAGGGAAAGAGCGCCTTCACGAACAAAGAGGTGAAGACGCGCACCGTTCAGGCCACCTGGTCACGCGAGCACATCGACGAGTATCCCATGAACTGGTACTGGTTCTTCGAGAAGGTGCCGGGCAAGGACGAGTATTACATCACGCATAAGCAGTGCGGCCTTTGCAAACTTGCCCAGCAGGAAGGGGTCAGCCACATCATGCGCTACCTCTGTGCCATGGACTATTACACCTTCGAAATGCAGGGAGCCGTGCTTGACCGAACCAAGACCCTCGGCTACGGGGACGACGAGTGCAACTTCCATCTCATGAGCACCGAGCGTGCCGCAGAGATCGGCTTCGTGAAGAGCCCGGACGCGCGATAGAACCTGCGCTGCGCATGGTAAGGATGATCGGATCTAGCTAGATTCGCTGCCTCGCTGCCTTACTCCTCAGGAACGCCGAGGGCCTCACGTAGGTAGTTGCATGAGCGCTCGTGCGGGCCGTGCGGCTCCTCCCAGTAGATGGAGTCATTCACCTCGAGGTCGATGCCGTTCTGGAAGTCGTTTGCTTCGAGCACGTCAAGCCAGTGGCGCATGAGCTCGGCTCCAAACTCACCGGTGCCCAGCTCCTCGTGGTGGGAGTCGGCAAAGTGGATCCACTCCACCTTGGCTCCGAAGAGCTCGAAGTAGTCCTCCATGGTCTCGCCGAACATAACCATGGGAATGACGTCGAGGCAGACACGCAGGTTGGGGCTCCCCACTTCGTCGAGCACGTACTTGACGTCCTCCTTGGTGAGCACAAGGTTGCTCTCGTAGGGCTGGAGCTGTTCGAGCGGCATGAGGATGTCGGCGTCCTCCGCGAGGTCAAGGATGGCTCGATAGGTGTCGACCAGGCGCTTCATCGACTCCTCGCGCGGTACATTGCGGAGCCCGCAGCCAGAGTTGAGGAAGATGCGCGGGCACTCGAGGATGTGAGCGTCCTCCATGCACCACTTGAAGTGCTCGATGGTGCGGCGGCGGATGCTCTCACTGGGGTCGGAGAAGTTGAAGGGGTAGCCCAGCGTCTCGGGCGTATAGATGGGCACAGTCTGGTCGCGCGCGGCCATCTCCGCCTTCATGCGCCTGAGCTCAGCCTCGGCTGCTGCTGGGGTCTTCCAGTCGGCACGATAGAAGAACGGCTCGGCGCCCCACAGGTCGACCTTGTGGATACCGCAGCGTTGCAGCGAGTCCAGGAAGTACTCGAAGGAGTAGTGCACATAGGACGGACCCATGATGGAGACGTCCCTCATGGTGATCTTGGACATGGAGGCTCCTTGATTGACGTGGTACTCACGGAATGGCTTGGCTGCGTAAAGAGTGGGGCCGCACGCAGCGGCCCCTGTTTAGCTCTTAGTAGTCAAGCTGGCGATAGTAGCGGCGGATGTCCACCGGATGGCAGTTGATCTGCTCGATGTGGATGTCGATGCGGTTGGTGACGGCGTGAGTCACCAGATGTGACAGGTAGCCGCGGTACTGGTCGGAGATGCCAGGCAACGCGTAGTCCTTGGAATCGATGAAGGTGTAGTTGGCGCAGATGCGCGGCAGGAAGGCCTTGACACGCTCCGAGAGGGGGCGCTCGGCGTCCTCGGCCAGAAAGACGGTGACGTTGGTGTCGCGATCAACGATCTCCAGCATGCCGTGGAAGAACTCAGCTGGGTGGATGGACTTCGTGCGGAGCCAGTGCTGCTCTTCCCAGTAGCACATGGCGTACGAGTAGGTGGAGCCACCCTGAACGCCACCGCCCACGAAATAGTGGATGGGGTCATCGTGGTGCTTCTCGGCGAAGGCGCGAGCAAACTCGTCAGAGGCCTTGCCGACATCGACGAGGTCCTGGGCTAGGTTGGCGTCAAGCTGCGCGTAGTACTCGTCGTACTGCGGGAACTGGCCAGTATTCTGCATGAAGCGGTCAACCACCATGAAGAACTTGAGCTGCTCATTCTCGGGGTACGTGATGCAGTGGGTGACGGCCTTGGCCAAAGGAGCGTCCGCGTTGTCGATGAAGCCGATGGAGGTGCATCCCAGTGCGTTGAGCCTTTCCATTGAGGTGACGATTTCGGCGGTGTTGCCCGAGACCGAGCTCAGCACGATGACGGAGTCCTTGGTGATGCGACGGTCACCACGGGTGTTGTACTCGGCCGCGTTGAGGGAGTAGACCGGGAGGTCTGAGAGCTCAACTGCATGCGACTCAGCTTGCAGCGCGGAGGCCCAGGTGCCGCCGATGCCCAGATAGACGATGCGGTCATAACCCTTTGCACAGATTGCGTCGACGATTGCCTCGATCTGGGGACGAAGCGCAAGCGCTCCGTTGACGCTGTCAATCTGCTTCTGCTCGTCAAACTTCAACATGTTGACCCTTCTCTCCTGTGTTTTTGCATAGCATGCTCTGTAATTGTACAAGTTATTACCATAAACATACCAATTGTAGAGAGGGAGAGAAGCGGTAGGCGAACCGCCACGTTTTGTCTGCGAGCGGTGGG
>JAFWMI010000266.1 GCA_017513965.1 Atopobiaceae bacterium | reverse complement strand
GTGGCCTTCGTGGTGTCCATCATCTCGATTCGCTTCCTCATGGGCTTTGTGAAGAAGCACGACTTCAAGCCCTTTGGCTGGTATCGCATCATCCTTGGCATCGTTGTTATTGCCTACTTCCTCATCGCCCGCTAAGGAGTGGCCATGAAACGCTTTCTGTTTGCATCCGACTCGTTCAAGGGCACCATCTCCTCTGCGCGTGCAGCCGAGCTGCTCACACGCGCCGCACGCGAAGCGTTTCCCTATGCGCAGACCACCGAGCTTGTCGTGGCCGATGGCGGCGAGGGAACCGTGGAGGCCATTGTGGCAGCCACGGGCGGAACCATACGCACCGCAACGGTGCAAGGACCGCGCGGAGAGGCAGTTGAGGCGTCGTACGGCATGCTGGGCAACGGCGACGCCATAATTGAGATGGCCGCAGCATCTGGCCTCCCCTTGCTGAGTGACAACGAGCGCGATCCACGCATTACCAGCACCTATGGCACGGGACAGCTCATCGCGCAGGCACTTGACGATGGCGCCCGCACCATTACGCTTGCCATTGGCGGCTCGGCGACCAACGATGGCGGCATGGGGTGCATGCGCGCGCTCGGCGCTCGTTTTTTGGACAAATGCGGCAACGAGCTAGAGGGCGTAGGTGGCGACCTGGGTCAGGTGGCACGCATTGACCTTGCACACATGGACGAGCGCGTGGCACGCACGTCGTTTGTGGTGATGTGCGACGTGGACAATCCCCTGCTTGGACCCTCTGGTGCCACGCATGTGTTTGGTCCGCAAAAGGGCGCGAGCCCAACCGTAGTCAACGAGCTTGAGAAAGGCATGGCGAGCTATGCTCACGTGCTCTCACAGTACTTCGATGGCTTTGACCCCACCGCGCCTGGCATGGGAGCCGCCGGTGGACTTGGCGCGGCGGCTCGGGCGTTCCTCAACGCAAAGCTGCAACCCGGCATCGAACGCGTGCTCGACCTCGTAGGCTTTGACGACCTGCTGCAATACTGCGACCTGTGCGTTACCGGCGAGGGGCACGCAGACGAGCAGTCCGCACACGGAAAGGTTATAAGCGGCATCGCACAACGTTGTGTGCGCGCCGGCGTGCCCTGTGTGGCCATTGTGGGTGGCATGGATGCCGAGGCCTGCGAGCTGCTCAACGTGGGAGTAAGCGCGCTCGTGCCAGCGGTTATCGATGCCTGCACGGTGGAAGAGGCGCTGGCAAACGCCGAGCGCAACTACATGCTCGCGGCACAGCGGGTGTTCTCGCTCTTGAAGATCCCTGCCGCCTAGGCATAGCGAGTGGACCGGGAAATGGGGGACATGCCTCACGGGGCCTCTCGCTGCGACGTGCCCAACGCGGGAGGTGTGTCCCCCATTTCACGGCTATCTGAGTCTATCTTACTGAGACCCTTGGATGGGTATACTGCAATCCGTGACCATGAGGACGTGGCCACCAGCAAGGCTTCGGAGAAAACTACCCTAAACGCACAAGAAACCACCTCCCACACACAAGAACTCTCCCAGATGGCACAAGAAACAGGTGTGAACGCACAAGACCTGAGCACAAGAATTATTGAAGCGCTCAAGAAAGACCCGACCCTAGACGCCCGAGACCTTTCCACCATGTTGGACACCAGCCATGAGGCGATACGTTACAGACTCAGAAAGCTGCGTGGAGCCATGCGCCTCGCACGCACGATCTATCGTAACGACGCCTTAACGGCCGTCGACGTCACCGAATATGGCACCGATGTCACCAATAGTGGCACCGATGTCACCGAAAAGATTGCCCTGTCGCATGATGGCAACGGCACCGAATCCACCATCCTCAAGATCCTTCAATCAGACCCCACAATGACCGCAAGCACCCTCGCCGAGGAGACTGGAAAGTCGAGAAGGCAAGTGCTCATGACACTCTCGTCGCCGCAAGACTCCGGGCGGCTGGAGCGGATCGGCCCTGCCAGGGGGAGTCGGTCACAGTCTCGGCGACTGGCAGCTGAAGGAGTCGGCGCGTGCCGGAACGCGCCGTGCTATAAAGCGGCTTCTGAGTTCGCCCGCATCCGTGACTATGAGGACGTGGCCACCAGCAAGGCTTCGGAGAAAACTACCCCAAACGCACAAGAAACCACCTCCCACACACAAGAACTCTCCCAGATGGCACAAGAAACAGGTGTGAACGCACAAGATCTGAGCACAAGACTATTCGTCGAGCGCGGCGAACATAGCTGCAGCGGAATCGTAGGAATCCGCCTCGATTTTACCATTCATGATGTCTCGTGCTTCGTGCATGGCGGCTTCCGTCTCGGCATTGTAGCGGGGCTGGCGAACGTCGAAGGGCAAGCCGCCCTCCATGACCGACTTGTGCAGGAAAACGTTTATAGCTTCTGTGAGCGTCATGCCCAGGCTTGCAAAGATTGATTCGGCGTTGGACTTAACCTCTGGATCGACGCGCATATTAATCGTTGCGGTCTTTGCCATGAGTTCCTCCTTTGTAATTGCATTGCATATACAATGTATCACTTTCGCAGCTTATAGCAAGTGCGACAGTACGCTATGACTACGCCGCCAAATAATCATTTCGAATTGAGCAGATGACTAACCTATCGGTCGTCTGGTACGTAAAACCCATCGACAACCTGCACTTTTCCGTACAGCCTCAAATCGTCAATGGCCTCCCCTATCCGTCGCTCGACAGTATTTGTACGTCTTGGGAACTCAAATGCAGCTGATGCCTCCTCGATAAGTCCCTTTCGATCGAGCTCCCCCATGTAGCCCTTCAGCACCAAGAGGACGCCTTCACGCAACTCTGTGGTACTCACATCAGCTATGGAGCGGGAGCCAACCACGCGGGGAATTATCGCACGCTGATCCCGACGGAATACATATTCGGCATCATGCTCCTTACGCACCGTCACAATATCGCGCAGTTTTGTCTGCAAGTAACCGATGCCACTCCTTCGGATTGCATCGTTCATCCTCTGCCCGGGAGCATAGCAATAGTCGCGGTACTTCCGCAGGAAATAGTCCACCGAAAAGGGTGCCTGCGCATAAACGAATTGCCTGAGCAGCTCGATATCAGATATCACACCACGTCGCGGTGGCTTGTACTCGGGATAGCCTTGGAAACCATAGCGATGCTCCTCGATGTGGTGCTCAACCTCTAGGTACTCAGTGCTATCAACTTCTGGTTCAGATAGCCCTTCCTCCGTTACAGAGGGTTCAGCTTCGACACCTGCCGAAACGTCTTCCGACTCGCAAGCTCGCTCTTCTATTTGTACTTCAACTGACGCGCGCTCTACTGGTAGTACAAATGATTCGATGGCGGACTTTACCGCAGCAACAAGAAGTTCCTTCTGTCGTTCGGTGTCTTGCATCCAGGCACGTGACCATACGTGATACAAAGACCAACCCATCCCCAAAAGCACTTGCGTGCGCAATCGGTCGCGGTCGCGGGCAGTAGTAGCCGCATGGTAGGAATCCCCGTCACAGACGATTCCAATGCAGTAGCAGTCCCTGTGCTCAGGATGACGAACCGCAAGATCAATCTTGCAACCGGACCTTCCGACCCGTTCCTCCACATCATAGCCATTGGCCATAAGCTCATCTCGCACAACCTCAACAAAAGCGTCCTCATCAACGTAGCCGTATTCGCGCAAGAGCGTGCCATCACCAGACGGACCGATCTTTGCGTACGAGAGGTAGTCCTTGAGCATACGCGGACCAACGTTGCTTACGCGATTGGCGTCAATCTCCGAGGGGTCAAGCGACGAAACGAGCTTGAGGTTCACTCGGGCTCTTGTCACAGCGACGTTGAGCCGCCTCTCGCCACCTTCCATGTTGATAGGACCGAAGTTATGCGAGAGACGTCCGTTAGCCCCCTTCGCATACCCCACGCTCAGGATGATAGTGTCGCGTTCGTCTCCCTGAACGTTCTCGAGATTCTTGACGAAGAAAGCCTCTTCGGCACCGGTGTCGAAGAAGCGCTCGCTCTCCGGGTTAGCAAGGCGCCGCGCAAGCAGCTCGTTTTCAATGACTCGCGCTTGGCTCTCACCCAGCGCAATGACGCCGAGGGACCGCTCAGTTCCGTACGTGGCAAAATGTGCCATTACGAGCTCAGCCACTTTGGCCGCCTCCGTTGGATTGCCCCTTCTCGATCCCTCGTAGACGCCTTCGCGTACGTAGACGTACTCAACACCAGAGTCTTTACCAATGGTGCGGTTGGAGGGGAAGGTAAAGAGGTTTCCGTCGTATATTTCCTCGTTCGAGAACGTGATGAGCGACTCGTCTCGACTGCGGTAGTGCCATTTGAGCGATATTGATTTGAGCAACGCGGCCTCGTCGAGCACCGAGTCAAAGGAACCGGCCTGCTCGTAATAGTCCTCATCTCCCTCGTCATCGTCCTCGGCGACCGTCGCCGCGAAGAAGTTGGTCGGAGGCAGCTGTTTGCTGTCGCCTGCGATGATAACCTGCTTGCCACGCGAAATGACGCCGAGCGCATCCTCAGTGCGCACCTGTGAGGCCTCGTCGAAGATGACCGTGTCAAA
Source organism: Atopobiaceae bacterium (assembly GCA_017513965.1). Classification (GTDB taxonomy): domain Bacteria; phylum Actinomycetota; class Coriobacteriia; order Coriobacteriales; family Atopobiaceae; genus RUG440. Next base: position 9,995 of record JAFWMI010000266.1, on the reverse strand, counting down.
CTGGAAAGTTGCGGACTCCAGGTATGTGGAGACCGAGAGCGGAGACATCATGAGACAGGGCTTAAGCGCCAACACCGCATGCGGAATGTCCGCGAAGAGCTTCCTGATTGGCCGGATACGGGACTTCTTATTCAGCTCCCGGAGCAGGATGCTGATTTCGTCCTTGCCGCGCGACCGTACATTCGGTGACGGAATCCTTGGGAAGAGCTCGGTCAGCACGCGTGCCTGGTCAATGTCAAGCTGCTCAGCGTCGAGGTCAGCGAACATGGAGACACGCCGTTCATGTTCTCGTGCCGAGAAGTCGCGCAGAGCCGGTCGTTCAACAAGGGCAACAGACCCCAACCAGATTCGGTAGGCGGTGTGCCGCAGTATGAGGTCGTATTGGTCGAGGAAGTCCCGGTTCATCGCACGCTCATCGCTAGCAATGGCGTTAAGGAATCCCTCGAGCCCGAGGTTAACGCAGTCCCTTCTGGCACGCATGTAAGAGACGCTTCGCTCGAGAGATGCCGCCCCGGCAGAAGTAGCACCATCAATAGCATCGGCAAGCTGGTCGAGCCCCCTGCGACCGAGGTCAACTCCACTCGTGCGGCTGGTTGCTTTCTTGAAGGCTGCTCCTCGCCGTTTCAGCGAGTCCTTGAGTTCGTCGGAAATCTCCCTTGCCGTCCCAGCGAACCAGCCCTCGGCAAGTAGGGGCACGGCACTTCCAAGGCCAATGCCATTCGGCCGCAGCTCGCCCATCGAAACGAGGGCCTCGAGCGAGTTGACGGCCTTTTCGGCGCCCTCCATCCAGCGCGAGTCATTTGGGTCGTAGAGGTAGCCGAAGATTTCGGAAGCACTCCTTCCCACCTCATCGGCGCGGCAAACAAGAGACTCGTGTTTTCCAAGGAGGTCGTTGCACTCCCGGGCCTTCTTGTACGCCTCGCGCCTACGGGAGATGAGATTGAAGTCCGTTCGCATACCCCTATAGCACTCGCCAAGCAGAGCCTCATAGTCCTCGCTGTATTCGTCCAGGATGCGTTCCTCGGTTGAGAGGTCATGCAATAACGCGAGGATGCGCATCGCTTCCTCATCGTCAACCTGGCTAGATGACCGCCTCAACCCGGCGAGAGTACGTATGTCTTCGCCATGCTGCCCGAACATGCGCTTGAAGAACGATTGGTATTCCGTCTTGAAGCGCGTCTCCATGGCAACATAGTCTATGTCGAGAAGCTCGGGGTGATAATCGGCGAGTATGGTGCCTTTGTGCCGCTCATAGGAGTCTACTCGCTCCTTCAGCCTCGTTATGACCATGTCCACGTCCGCATCGGACGCCTTCTGCCATGCAGCGTAGCATGCCGTTTCTCCAAGCATACGCTTCAGTTCTTCGGCAAGACCTTGGGCATATCCCACTTCAGAGAGTCGAGCAGAATCCAAACCAAGGTCGAGTGACGGATCAATCTGTGCCAGCTCGCCAAGGGCTTCTGTAACCGCCTCGCCTGAGGAGGCCAGGTCCTTGTGAACAAGGCCCCAGTCGGTGATGAGCGCCTTGGATTCGTCGGCGGACCTCCCCGATACTCCTAGGGGTACTACGGGCGTCTCTGCGAGGTTATCAAGAAGGCTAACGCTCGCCTCGAGCGCATCGAACGTAGGAGGAACATCTATCCCGAGTTTGTTGGTCATCTTGTTCCAAATGCTCATCAGTTCGCGAGCACCCTTTGACACCTGCGAGAATGTTCGAAGGACCTCTCCCGACTCACCATACTCGAGTTGGGTTATCCCAAACGTATACCATGGGTTTCGCTCCGGCTTTTCCCCAAGGTGTCCCAACTCGCGTGCATAGGCTCGTGTCGCATCTGCCATCTGGCTGACCTTCTGCGGGGTCAGGTGCTGGATGTCATCTATCCGACAAGAAATCCATGGAACACCATCACGCTCGTATCGGGCGACAGTACCGATAATCTCATAGGGGCTTCGGCCGAGGGGCTCGATGGGGTCATAAATGGCATCTGCATACCCATTCAGCTCGTCCCGGAGGTTTACTATCGTTTCAAGCCGAGTTGTCGCGGCCGCGCTCATGCGTGGTCGCGTTCCATATAGGCTGAGAGTTCGGTCGAGCTGCCTGAGGACTTCCTTCTTACCCGCCTTGTTGCTATGAAGTACGAGACAGAAGTCATCAAGTTTGGACTGGGTGAGACGCTGATGGACCACGTCAAGTGCAGCCTTTTTCTCCGAGACGAAGAGCACCTTCTTCCCGCTTCCCAAACAATCAGCAATGATGTTGGTGATCGTCTGACTCTTGCCGGTTCCTGGAGGCCCCTGAAGGACGAAGCTCTCACCCGCGTGGGCCGCGAGGATAGCTGCCTGCTGGCTTGCATCGGCGTCAACCACCTGGTAGGTATCGGTTGGCCTGAAAGAATCCGGGTTCTCGAGCTCGCCCACGTCTTCCAGGGCAGAGCCATCTCCCATAATCGCCCGCACGATGGGATGCGCGAGGACCTCCGCAGACCTGGCTTCAAGATCGTGGTACATGCTCAGCTTCTGGAATTGGAAGGTGGAAAGCACAACGTCAGTAGAGACAGACCACCCCTCCCGGCCTTGCACGAGGTCGGCAACAGATATGAGGAACCGTTGCAGCTGATCCTCCTTCTCGAAGCTCGGTAAGGCCATCTTGTACGTCTGTTCCAGGAAGTACGCGAGCGTGGGGTTCACCACTGGGTCGTCGTCACCCGCTTGGAGGACGAAGCTCGATCTGGCCGTCGCCCTCGAAAGACGCACTGGGGCCATCACGAGTGGCGCGATATGCTCCTTTTGCGTATCGTCGACCCACCGGAGCATGCCAAAGGCAAGGTATAGGATGTTGATGCCCTGCTCGTCGATGGACGAGCGCGCCACAGTGTCCAGACGGCGAAGGCTACGTATGAGGTCGGCATGTGTTCTCTCTGTCACGATTACGGTATCGTTTGTCCCCTCTGTTTGCTCGCCATCCTCAGGGTTCGACTCGCTGAATGTCATAGGGCGCTCGTTCAAAACGATACGGCGGTAGGTCGTGACCATATCAGGGACAAGCACGTGGATAGTGCCCGTTTTCTTGTCTCGGTAGTTGAGCATATTGTTGCGCATGCTCAGATCGAGCAGGCGCTTCTTGTAGTCGGTTAGCTTCTGCTCTTCAAACGTCATGGGTCTCTCCTGTAAGCTAGACTGCCGTGCCTCTACAGTTTGCACCATGGGTTGGACATAAATTGGCTTTGGGTTGCTTGGTGCCACTCTGTCGCCAAAACCTGCACGCACCTCACCGTTGGAGAATGTATTGGTGCTTGCGTCGATTTGTGAGTTACCCTCCCCTGTTTCATGTATTGGAGTGGTATTCGACATGCGAGCTTCACCACCCATCAGCTCCGCATACTCACGTGCGACATCGTCGTGAGTGGAGGTCGTTTTTCCCTGCGATCCCATGCGCCTTCTTGCGGTTGAATCCTCAGCCTCCTTGATACGGTCTACAAGCGCTTGAAGGTTCGAGCTCCGCTGCTGCCAAGAATCGAAACCAGGTAACCTGGCCTGGGACCCGTCGCCTGGCCCTGTTGCCGTTGCCATACCGTTATTGCTCTTTGCCTTCTTGCCCAGACTCTCAATCCACTGCGATTGAGGGTCTGCGACCCCAGATGGAACTGGCTTGTTCCTGTTAGCAACAGAGAACCTGGCCTTCTTACTCAAGTAGTAGAGCCTCCTGCGGCCCTTAACTATAACTTCGTAGCCACATGCTTCAGCTATTGAGGCGAATGTCTCGATAGTTGGCATGGTTCCGCGACTAATAAGCGATGAGATATAAGTAGTAGATTTGCCCATAGCCTTTGAAATCGCGTAGTTAGACTGCGGGCAAGCATCGGTAATACGACGTATTGCGTCCCTTGCCGGAATCTCGTCCTTCGCAAGCACCTCCGCGTCGTCTCGTCTGATGGAATAGAAGACCTCATCGCCACGCACGATCAGGCGGAAGCCAAATGCATTTGTTACACCGGCACAAGTATCTAAACGGGGATTCCCGCTGTTCTTTAGAAGTGCAGTTATGTACTGCGATGCGTGACCCATTTGTTTAGAGGCATTGCTGTAGCTTATGCCCGACTGATCGCGCATCCTGCGCACTGCGTCTTTGAAGTTCATGTGGCAAATCCTACTACTAGCCGGCCTTGATTCAGGGGTCTCTTTGCGAGTCTGAGATGGCTTTTCATGGACACGCGCCACCTCAAATAGTGATATACATCTTTGGCACTCGCATCAATCATACCCCCCCATTACACCGTATGGCGGCAACACCCTTACGAAGTCTTCCGCAAGCTCCGCAACACGGTCGATAAGACCGTTAATCCGCATTGTGAGCACCCCTAGCCATTAGTAACTCGTGAAGCAAAAACAACTCAAGCGCTTTCAACCACCTATACGCATACAGAGTTAATTATGAGAAACCTAGCCGGAAATACCGCGGAAGTCAGCTTCTTACTCGGTGACCGTTCTCTACCCTGCAGGCGAAGCGCAGCTCCAAGTCGTATCTTTACCTATTGATACATCCTTTATGTCAATCGACAATGCCAAACCATTGGAATACCTAGTCGTCGTCCAGCCAGACCCGCTACTAGCCCTACCGATAATTTTTCTCGTTACCGCTGCCGGCACCGCAAACGTTAAGCATGTTCGTATCCAAGCCATTTACAACCATGAGCGCTCAACGTCATCTACATCGAGAACAAGATGGGCGTCGGAGAGCACGACAACCAGTTCAACTGCTGTCGCAGGATAATCGTGAGCCAGTATCCTAAGTACCGGCATGCGTTCATCTACCTATCGCCTGACGGCCGTGACCCGGAGCGGTGGTGTGCCATGAGTCGCCGCAACGTGCCGGGTGTCATCGAGGCGGCCAAAGCCAAGACCTGACTGCTACCCGACGTTGAGCTTCTTATCGACAACTACATCGAGACCATCAGGATGGACGTCGCGGGAGACGAACGACTCGAACAGATCTGCGCCAAGATCTACTCCAAGCTCAGATTTATCGTGAGCTTCATACAGTGTTCCGCCTTCACAAGAGCAAGCGGGCTCGAGGCATGGGCTTCGCGCCGCGTAGGTTAGTGGTTTTTCCTCCCATTTTAAGGCATACGCCGGTAAGCGCGTATGCAGGCCCCTCCGGCACGCGCAGGGAGAAAAACACCCCCACGGCGGAGGCGGCCGCGCGGCCCGATGCCACGCTAGAATAGCGGTTTCACGAGCTTGTGCAGGTCGCGGCCCTCATCGTAGTAGAGAGGCTCGTAGTCCTGGCGTTTGTAGTAGCCGACGAGCTCATCGCGGCAGTCGATGTAGGCGAAGCGTCCTCCCACCACCGCTATAGCCCCTGCGATAACGTCCCCGGCAAAGGGCAGCAACCTCGAGGCGTCGAAGTCGTCGTGGGTGTAGCAGTCGTCGCGCGCGAGCTGAGCCACGAGGTAGCCGGGGAAGAAGTTGGCTGACTCCACGCCGGGCACTCGGCCCATGATCTGAAGCCTCCGACCCAGGTCTATGCCCGTGTAGTCGGTGACGGAGACAGCCACGGTCACGAAGGCCAAAACTTCCAGCCGATCCTCGTCGAGCGCGTCGCTGGAGAGCGCGAGGTAGGTGCGCGAGGCCCCGGTGGCCTCGTTCTGGATGGCGTGCGCCTTGAGGAACAGCGACACGTCTGGGTCGCGCTCGCACGAGAAGCGCGAGAACGCCCTGCGGATGGCCTGTTTGGAAAAGCCCCCGTCGAGGAGCTCGGCGAGGGCCACAATCTTCGTCGCTACCACCATGGTGCCTACTTGAATCTCTTGGGGTCGAGCTTGCGCGTCGAGAGCTTGAGCTTCTCGCCCGACTCGGACTGCGCGCGCCTGTGGGGGCGGGACATGATCTCCATGAGCCGCTTCGCCCCCTCCTCGTCGAGGATCACGGGCTGGCCGATGCTTGATGTCGCCATAATTCGTCTCCTCGCGCGTCCGACGGCAAATAGATATGGCTGTATTATACCACCCAACTCTGGCCTGGGCACGGGCGCCTGGGCATAGGACGCCATGACCGCCGCCGCCATCACCAAGGAATCCGCCGCCTGGAAGCTCCCCGACCTAGACACGGTCTACTACTACGAGGGCATGGGGCCGATGACCCTGAGGCAGATGCTCGACGGCATGGACCCGGACCTCATCCCCACCGACCAGACGATGTACGAGGACCTGCTGTGGGCCTTCGGGGCCTGGGAGACGCTGGAGGAGATGAATGCGGCCATGGCAACGCGGGTCTACACTGCGACGCCCGACGGCAAGGTGGGCTTACGGCTGGTCAAGTAGCCGGCACCGCCACAACAGGATACGCGATCTCACGGGGCGGCCTGCGGGTCACCCCTGCTGCGTTGTGGCCGCTGCCGCCGTCTCTGCCGCCGTTTGCGCACGGGACGCGCACGCGCACTGGCACAAAATGGTAACGCCATGGGCTCGGTAACGCTCAGCAACGGAACGCTCATAGGTGCGACGGGTGGAATACAGTCACGAGCCTCGAACCCACGGACTTATCGGTGCCTCCATCTTTTTCACTCTGTTCGCCCCTCTCTTCTACTACGGTCTTCTATCTATGGCTTCGTTATCGATTGACGTCGTTCGATTCTCGGCGCTCACGCCTTAGCTGGCAGATAATTTTAGTGTCCACACCCTCTGGTAGAATGAATTCCTGTGTAATGCAACGCGCATTCAAGTGAAGGACGTGACATGAAGTACAGCGAACTGCTGCAAAAACGGCGCCACGCCGTCCGAAATCCAGGCTTTCCTGGCCGAGGGCGACACCGCTCCCGTGACGATGCGGATACCAAGCAATCTTCGTGACGCCGCCAAGGAGGCCGCGACCCTCAGCGGCATGAACTTCACGTCCTTCGTGAAGCTTTGCATCATCGAGAAGCTCTCCAAGCAGGGATAGAGGCGCAGATATGACACCGAACGAGCAGAAGAAGGCCGCCAAGGACTTCGTCGCCAGATGGAAGGCGGCCGAGGGCAACGAGCAGCGCGAGTCGAACAGCTTCTGGATCGAGCTGTGCATGAACGTGCTCGGCATAGCAAACCCCACCCAACAACTGGACTTCGAGCGCAAAGTGAAGGGCCGGCGTATCGACGTCTTCTACGAGGACCGCTCCATCCTCATCGAGAACAAATCGCGCGGCGTCGACCTGGACGAGCCCGAGCAGCGCGGAAAGGACCGGCGCGGGAACGTCCGCTGGGTTACGCCATTCGAGCAAGCAAAATGGTACGCCGACAACATCACACCGCGCTCGGTCATGCCCAAGTGGATCATCACGTGCAACTTCGACGAGATCCGCATCTACGACCTCGACCGCGAGGACGCCGAGACCAGCTACGAGACCATCACGCTCGATGAGCTGCCAGATCAGTACCACCGCCTGTCGTTCTTTACGCGCAAGGAGAACAGCCGCCTGGAGCGCGAGAAGCAGCTCTCCGTTAAGGCCGGCGAGGTCGTGGGAAAGCTCTACGACTCGTTCTCCAAGGCGTACCGAGACATCGAGAACGACGAGCGCGAGCAGAGGAGCCTCAACATCCTGATCACACGCATTGTGTTCCTGCTCTTCGCCGAGGACGCGGAGTTGCTGCACGAGCGCGACGCCTTCTACAAGTACCTCAAGAACTTCCAGGTGAACCACATGCGGCAGGCGCTCATCGACCTGTTCAGCGTACTCAAGACGCCCAAGGAGGAGCGAGACCCCTACATCGACCCGGACCTGGCGGCTTTCCCCTACGTGAACGGCGGCCTCTTCGAGGCGGACATTATCATCCCACAGTTCGACGAGAACACGCGCTTCATCCTGTTGCAGGAGGCGTCAGCCGAGTTTGACTGGAAGGACATCAGCCCCACCATCTTCGGCGCGGTGTTCGAGAGCACACTGAACCCGGAGACGCGCCGCGCAGGCGGGATGCACTACACGTCCATCGAGAACATCCACAAGCTCACCGGGCCGCTCTTCTACGACGCGCTCAAGGACGAGCTCACCGCCATCGAGGGCGCCGCTACCGAGAAGGAGCGCAAGTTCAAGCTGCAGGCGTTCCGTACCTAGCTCGCCAGTCTCAAGTTCCTCGACCCCGCTTGCGGCTCCGGCAACTTCCTCACCGAGACGTACCTGAGCCTGCGCAAGCTGGAGAACCGCGTGCTCGAGGACCTCTACGGCGGGCAGATGGTCATGGGCGCGTTCGACCCCATCCAGGTGACCGTGGACCAGTTCTTTGGTATCGAGATAAACGACTTCGCCGTGGAAGTCGCGAAGACCGCGCTCTGGATCGCAGAGCTGCAGATGCTCGACGAGACGCGGCAGATCCTCTCCATGTGGATCGACCCGCTGCCGCTCAAGACGAACGACAACATACACGAGGGTAACGCGCTCCGATTGGACTGGAACGACGTACTTCCCGCTAACGAGTGCAGCTACGTCATCGGCAACCCGCCATTTGTTGGCTACTCATATCTGGACGAGGTGCAGAAGCAGGACAGGCTGGACATCTGCGGTAAGGGCAGCGGCTTCCTCGACTACGTGGCCTGCTGGTACTTCAAGGCTGCTGATTACATGGGCGACTACCGCATCCGTGCCGCGCTCGTTTCGACGAACAGCATCTGCCAGGGGCTGCAAGTCGACATGCTCTGGCGGCCGCTCTTCGAGTCCGGCATCGGCATCGACTTCTGCTGGCGTACCTTCGTGTGGAACAGCGAGGCCACCGACCAGGCGCACGTACATTGCGTCATTGTCGGGTTCTCGCGTCTCGGCGGAGAGAAAACAATCTACGACTCCGAGGGGCATGGTCACAAAGCCGCGAACATCAACGGCTACTTGCTCGATGCGCCGAGCCAGTTCATATCCAAGCGAAGCAAGCCGCTCTGCGACGTGCCGCCTATGGCACAAGGACACAAGCCCGCAGAACACGGATGCCTCCTGCTCTCCGCAAAAGAACGCGACGAGCTGGTGGCTGAGGAACCTGGCGCCGAGAGATGGATACGGCCCTTCTCCATGGGAGCCGAGTTCATCAACGGTGACGACCGCTATTGTCTGTGGCTGCACGGCATTACTGACGATGAGCTTGACGAACTCCCGCTTGTAAAGCAGCATGTGGACGCCTGCCGCGCGTGGCGCGAAGCACAGGTGAAGACCGGCGACGCCTACCGCTATCGCACGACACCGCACCTCTTCAAGGTGTGCAACTACTTCCATGACGTGCCGTACATCGGAATTCCGAAAGTATCCTCCGGAAGGCGTGCATACGTGCCAATGGGGTTCGTGACGGACGGCATGATTCCTGGCGATAAGCTCTACTTCGTGGAGTCGGAAAGCCTCTATATGTTCGGCGTCATGCAGTCGCAGTTCCATAACGCCTGGATACGTGTGGTTGCAGGTAGGCTCAAGAGCGATTACAGCTATGCCAACACCATTGTGTACAACAACTTCGTATGGCCCGATGCGACGGATGAGCAGCGCGGACGCGTAGAGGCCTGCGCTCAAACGGTGCTGGACGCACGTGAGGCGCACCCCGGCGCTTCTCTAGCAGATCTCTACGATCCCGACAAAATGCCCGATGACCTGCTTGCAGCCCACAAGGCACTCGATGCAGCCGTCGAGGCGGCCTACGGTGGCGACTTCCATGGCGACGAGGAAAAGATCGTAGCCCACCTGTTCAAGCTCTATGCGGAGAAGACCGGAGGCAAGTAGATGGCTAAAACCAACATTCGTACTGTATCTTCGCCAACGGTATTCATATCCTACTCCTGGGACAGCGATGAGCATCGGGAGTGGGTGGCTGGCTTTGCCGACTATCTTCGCAACGCCGGAGCGGATGTTCTCTTCGACGGAAACTTGAAGCTCGGGCAGAGGCTTCCGAAGTTCATGGAGCAGTCGATTGCCAAGGCCGATTACGTCGTGATTATCTGCACTGAAAACTACAAGGCGAAGGCCGACGGGCGTATCGGCGGCGTGGGCTATG
>JAFWMI010000265.1 GCA_017513965.1 Atopobiaceae bacterium | reverse complement strand
TCATGTACAAGAATGATCCATGATGAGGCCAAGGCTTGATCTCGGGTAGGCTGCCCTGACTGCACACGTTCTGGCGAATCTCGAGGTCGTCAAACGTGCCTCCGCTTGGTATGGTGGCTGAGCACACGTCGTAGCCGTCTGGCCGCAGGAACAGCAGCGTGAGCAGGGCATCATAGGAACCCGCCACGGCGTCACCCGCAACAATCTCTATGCTCGTAACAGATGAGGAGAGCATCACCGCATCGCTGGTATTGCAGGCAAAGGCGAGCTTTCCGTCGCGTACGTAGCAATAGCCCACGCCAAACGAGACCGAGGCGTTGGACGTCATAAGATCCTGGGCAAACTCTGCCATGCGGTGCATGAATGAGTAGGCGAGCACGCCCGTCGTCCCGCCCATAGAGAAGCCGTCAACGATGCGCGGGTTGCAAATCATGTGCTTGACGCCTATGCCATACATCGAGTCGACATAGCGCACCGAACGATTGAGCACGTTGAAGTTCTCGTCGATGAGCACAACGGCGACCGTTGGCTTGGATACTATGTCGTGAATGGTCGGACCATCCCCGTCTTCGTCCCCCGTTCGTAGGCCACCCGTCACCACCAGGCACGCAGCTGCATTCTGCACCCAGGCTCCACCTTGCGGATTTGCCACGATGTCAAAGTCGTAGTCAAAGATGTCTACACGCGGCAAGTTCTTATCGCCGCTGGAATACTCGATAACCTTGGGCAGCCCCCAAGTGCGCGTGTTAAGGTCGAAGCGAGAACCAACCACGCGGCTGCGGCAGTAGGTCCCTTCGGCTGTGGGGTAGGTCACGGTGACCACGCGGAAGAGATAGGGCGTGTCACCGAGCGTCACGATACGCTGTCGCGGATCGGCACAGACGGAATCGTAGATGACCACGTCAACCGAGGGCACCACACCATTCTGCTCGTGAATTCCCGCAACCCCCGGCTCACCGCACACGGCTCCAGTGGTCTTGCCGTCAACGTATTGGTAGGAGTACTCCTCGCCAGCACCAAGCGCAAATCCCAGAAGCGGGTCGCCAGTAAAGCTTGCGACAGCATCCTCTTCGGGGCTGGGGTCAGCCTGTGCGGCGAGGGCATTTTCCTCAAGGTCCTGCGCTTCGATGTTGGAGGTGCCTTCGTTCGCATCTCCAGTAACCTCTACAGTGTCGACGCCAGCGTCAAGGTCTTCCTCTGCCTCAGTAACAGCCGCGGCGTCAGGTGCAAGCACCGCCATGGCAGAAAGGACGTCTTCCTCAGCATCAGATTCCGTCTGGACAACGGCGTTTGCATCGACCTCGAGGCTCAGTTCATCTGCTGGGATATCCATGCCAGCATCGTCATTTGACTGAGCAGCAATCGCGCCTTCGGCCGCCTCGGCCTCCGGCTGCACATCTTCTTCCGCCACGCCTTCGTCCGATTCCTCCATCGGCTCTGCTTGCGTGAGCAACTCCTCGTCAAACGTAAACGTGTTGCAGTTCTTACTGGGGACCAGCTCGCTGGATACGTTGCCATTCTCATCAATGACCAAGCGAGGAATCATACCCGTATGCACGCAGGTTCCGTCGTCACGCCGGAACACCCCCTCTTGACCGCTGACCGGCACGAAACGCGCCGACTCCGCTGCTTCGTCAATCCCGGCATCTTCCGTTCCGGTCCTCACAGCGTCGGCCTCACGCGCCTCGTGCAGCTGAGTTTCGGATACGGGCATGAGGCTCTCGACGGGGTCACCCACCAACACGCGTCCTGCGTTGTCCATAAGCACACTGTGGCGGAAAGAGCCGTCAGGCTGCGTGAGACGGAAGCGCGGGTTTGCGTCAGCCCATGCGTCCTCACCCGTCAGCAGCGTGGAGCTCTCGCCGTCGGTGTTCCAGTTGTTGAACCAGTTGGGGTCATTGTACGACCATACTTGAGCTGACAGCTTGCACAGGAAAGTCTCCACGAACAGCTCGAGAAGGAACGTGCCGCCTATGGTGATGTGCGGATTTGCCTTCTTGTCGCCGCCATTCTCGCCCCAGCCGAAGTAATGCGGAATCGTGAGCGTGGCACTGATGCCTCCGGAGATAATGCCCTTGATTCCCGCGCCAAAGGTGGCATTGAACGTCAGCTTAAGGTTAATGGCAAATGCATCATCTAGCGAATAGGTGAGGGTATTGAGCTCCAGAGTCCGTTGCGAGGTAGTGCGCAGCTGGGTCGCCTTGAAGGTAAACGAAGGCAGGAAGACGAGACCGATCGAGATGGAGACGTACAGGGGCACGGGCCCAGCCATGAACTCCCACGTGTAGGAGCCTTTGACATCAATTCCCATCTCAGCGGTCACGCCACCAGAGAAGATCCTCTTGAAATCCTTGCCCTGGCCCTCAAAGCCCCAATACTGAATGCCCAGCACCACACGAGCAATCACGTTGGCATCAACACAACCGAAGGAGTGATATCTCGCTGGTACGCCGTGCTTGTCTCTAAACGGCATGGCGGGAGTGCGTCGACGCCGCTTGAACTCCGCCATGTTCTTGTCATACATCCGGTTGTAGCGTTCCTTGATGTTGCCTTCGTGGTCCTTCTCCCACGCATCTCCATCAGGACGGCCCTTGTCATCCTTGGTACGAGCATCAACCCCGAGCCCAACCATAGTGGCAAAGAGCGATGTATACACTTGCAGAGGAAACGACGGGCTGAAGATGGTGAACGAAAGGCCGTTGAAGCAGGGCCAGTCTCCCGTT
>JAFWMI010000264.1 GCA_017513965.1 Atopobiaceae bacterium | reverse complement strand
TCATTGCCAAGGCGATAAATACGATGAGCTTGGTCCGAAGACGCTCGTGAGCCATGAGCCCTTTCCAATCGCGGATGCGACGCTTGTGCGCTTTGTTTGGTAGCTCGTTGAGAGTCTTGGCCATCTCTAACCTCACTGCTTGGGATTAGTCATCAAGTATACTTGAGGGCAGGAAGGCTATGGCGAAGACGGCGGTCGAAAGACACGCAAGCGCGGCGCACGTGTTTGTGCGCCGCGCTGAGTTCTAGCGCTCTATGGGCGTTGGTCTTTAGTCGTCGATGTCAATCTCGGAGCCGCGGGAAAGGATGGCGCCCGTCGTGGCATCGATGTCGTAGTCATACTCAGTGATGCCCACGTGGAATCCCACATCATACTTGGTTACGCCGTTGTCGGTGTCGAGCTCAACCTTAACGTAGCCCGTCACGTCGGCCTCATTTACGCCTGCGTCCTCAAGTGCGATGCGCTTGGCGTCCTCTTGGCTAACCTGTCCTGCAGAGCTCTGGTCTTCAGTTGTGCTCTTAACCTTAAGAATGACGCCTGACGTCGCATCAATGTCGTACTCATACTCAGTGGTGCCTACCAGGAAGTCCACATCATACGAGGGTACGCCGTCGTCGGTGTCCTGCATAACCCTAACGGAACCCGTCACGTCGGCCTCATTTACGCCTGCGTCCTCAAGCGCGATGCGCTTGGCGTCCTCTTGGCTAATCTGGCCTGCTGCGGTCTGGTTACCAGACTTGGTTTCGGTCTTAGTGGTGTTTGTTTGGGCTGTATCGGTCTTCGTTTGGGTCTGCTCTGTGGTCTCGGCCTTCTTCTCGGTTGCAGCAGGCTGGCCTCCGCACCCAAAGAGCGTGAGCGATGCTGCCATGGCGCCGGCTATCATAACGCTTGCGAGTGCCTTCTTCACTATGTTCCTCCCTGTTGTAGGTGCTTGGCACGCGGGTCGTGCTCTTCATGCTTTATACTACGCTCTTGGAGAAAACGTGTCCCAATCTATTTTTAAAAATGCATGGCGTGGAAAGGAAGTCGGCATGATCAGATGCGAGGACCTCGCTTGGTGGCAAAAGACCATAGCGTATGAGGTGTATCCCAAGAGTTTTTTGGATACGCGGAATCGGGGGACGGGCACGCTGAAGGGTATAACCGCAAAGCTCGACTACCTGCAGTCATTGGGCGTGGGCGCCATGTGGATAACCCCTTGCTACAAGAGTCCGATGGTGGACAACGGCTACGACGTGCAAGACTACTACAGCATTGACCCTTCCTTTGGCACCATGGAAGACATGGACGAGCTCATTGCGCGTGGACGAGAGCGTGGCATCCGCGTGGTGATGGACTTGGTGTTTAACCACACGTCCGATCAATGCGCTTGGTTCCAAGCCTCCAAGAAGAGCCGCAACAATGAGTACGCGGACTGGTATGTGTGGCGCGATGCGCGTGAGGACGGAAGTGCCCCCACCAACTGGCGCTCGATTTTTGGCGGGAGTGCCTGGGAGTGGTGCGAGAAGCGCGGACAGTACTACCTGCACACCTTTGCCAAGCAACAGCCCGACCTCAATTGGGAGAATCCCAACGTGCGCAAGGCGCTCTTCGATATTGCAAACTATTGGGCAGACAAGGGCGTGGGCGGCTTCCGCATCGACGCCATCACCTACATTAAGAAGCCCGTCGTGTTCGCAGATGGCCCCGCCGATGGCGAGGACGGTCTGTACCCCGTGCACAACGCCACCGCCAACCAACCCGGCATCCTGGACTACCTGCACGAGTTCAAGGCAGCCGTGCGCGACGGACGCGACATCTTTATGGTGGGCGAGGCCAACGGCGTCGACGCATCCGAGCTGCACAATTGGGTGGGCGAGGATGGCGTGTTTGACCTTCTGTTCGAGTTCTCCCACATGCACGTGCCCATGGGCGCGGCTGAGATTTGGTGTCGTCCCGCAACGTGGACCCTTACCGACCTCAAGCGCGCGTTGGCGGCGAGCCAGGAGGCAACGGCAACCAACGGCTGGTACCCGGCATTCTTCGAGAACCACGATCAGCCGCGCTCCACGGTCAACTTCTTCCAGTGCGACGGCTCGCTTGCAAACAAGGCCAAGGTGCTGGGTGCCGTGCTGCTCACCACGAGGGGGACGCCGTTCCTGTATCAGGGTGAGGAGCTGGGCTATGGCAATGCAGACTGGAGGGACGTTGACGAGTTCGACGACGTCCAAACGCGCGCGCAGTACGACTTCGCAAAGGGCGAGGGTCTCGATGACGCCGACGCGCTTGCGGCATGCGTGCGCTTTAGCCGCGACAATGCACGTACGCCCATGCAGTGGAGCGACGGTGCGTATGCGGGCTTCTCGGCTGCAGCGCCTTGGCTTCCCGTTCACGACGACCATGCCGTCTGCAATGTTGAGGCACAAGAGAGCGATCCGAGCTCGCCGCTTGCTTGGTATCGAGAGCTTGCTGCCCTGCGTTTGAAGACGCCGACCTTGCTTGCGGGCGACTGGACCGAGCTCATGGGCGAGTCGGAGCAGGTGTTGGCTTTTAAGCGCACGTATGAGGATGCCTGTGTGGTAACGCTGGCGAACTTCTCCAATGAGCCAGCCGCCTACGACCCCGCACTGGTGGAGGGTCTTACGCTGCTTGCCGGGTCACAGGGAACTGCAGAGCCTGGCGTTCTGCGGCCTCTTGAGGCGACTGTGTGGGGATAACGACTGTCTTGTAGAGGTAGAGCGGGGCAGCTCAGGTGCGAGCTGCCCCGCTTTGCGTTGCTAACATTCAGGCGACTCTTGCGCCTTTCTCGTCTCGTAGAATGCTTTGATTGCGGCTTCGACCAAAGAATCGTCCACGCCTCGTTCCTTGAGCTGCGAAGCAATGCCGTCGATGCCCTGCTCGATGCCCTGCTCGATGCCCTGTTCGATGCCCTGTTGAACGCCCTGCTCGATGCCCTGTTGAACGCCCAGCTTAATACCGTCCTTGTAGCCTTGATCCTTGGCCTCGCGCGCAAGGCGCTCGGCACGGTCGTTCATGAGTTCCAGAACCTCTCCGCCCATCGCATTCCTCACCTTTCCCTGCAAGGTCGTGTACTTGGATAGCACGTGATCCGACACTTTGATTATAAGTTCCACGAGCTGCTCGTATAATAGGCGGTCGCCCGAATCGAGCACGGCATTGGCTAGACGCGCGTTTAGCTCTACGCACTCTTCTACGAGCTGTGCCGTACGAATACTGTCATTCGCAATGACCCCAAATGAGTCTTCGTAGCGCATTAGGTAGTAGGGAAGCAGAAGCAGCAGGTGCTTTCCAAACAACTCGTCGCTACTATATGTTTGCGCCTTGACCACTTTGGTCTGGTACATAAAGGACTCGCCGCTTGGTAGATTGACTTTAATCTCTAGCGTGCTGGGCGTAGCCGTGTTGTGGCGCAGGAACAAAACGCACGAAGCGGGAAACTCCATCTCGTATGGCTTTCCTGCGGCTAACGCCTGCTCTAGCGCAATGCTAAAGTCATACTCAATCATGCGGATAACCATGTTGGTGTCTGGCGTGCTCTGACACTCGACGTGATAAATCTTGTCCATAAGGCGAAAGACCGAATCGTCAATAGTGGTTCCACGCAAGCCTTCGTGTTCGTTGCTAAATTGCGTTATTGGTGCGTCAGCGGGGTAACTCCTGTTAAAAGCCTCGTTGATAAAGGGCACCATGAGTTGTGGTGTCTTGTGTACTATGGTTTTGAAAACGGAATCGAATACCGTGTTGTCTGCCATTCAGATCTCCTCAGGTTGCATTGTGCTGTCAAAGAAGGCGCTTGATACCTAACAAAAGGTAGCTATGGGGAGAATTTGGCCATGGGCGTTCTCCTTTCAGACGAATACGAAGAGGGCTGCATTCGTTCGAGAACGCCCGCCTGTGGATTGAAAGCTCTAAGGCCCCTTATAGCCAACAGGTCACGGCGCATCGGGTACGGCGGTTTGCCTAAACAAGCTCCGTACAAACATACACTTGGCGAAATACGCTACGCTGACGCGAGTATAGCACAATTGAGAACAAATGTTCTGGAAAAAACGAGAAATACCAACTAGTTTTTGGCCACTTCGCCTCTATGTCTCTACGATGGCATGTCGTGGCCAATCAGCCTGCCGTAGTCGCTCCATTCGCCATAGAGCTCGCCACGCTTTGTGTGCGCTATGAGGTTGGCGAGGGCCTTTTGGTATGCCTCAGGGCTCCTGTTCTTGCAAAAGGCGATGTTATATACGCGAACGCGCTGGTAGAGCGGGGGAAACGACCTAAACCGTGACCAGCAGCGCGCTGCCTTGAGCGCAGACACGACATCTGGATCGAAGTGAAAGCTGCGAGGTCCCATGGGTGGTAAAACGGCCCTGCCAGCATTGGTCATGAGTCCGAGTCGCTCGAGCCGGCGAACGCGCTCCTTGTTGAGCTCCGACCACGGGCTTTTGGGCTTCCTTGGGCTAAAGCGCTGCATGCGTGTGCCGTCAATGGTCTTTTGCGTACTGTCTATCCACCCAAAGCAGAGGGCCTCTTCCACGGCGTCCAAATACCAGAACACTTCGTCATCCACTGGCATGCCCCGGCTTACGGCGACCCAGCATTCTTGCTCGGACTCATGGTGCTCCTGCAGCCATTCTCGAAAAGCCTGCCTGCTGGTAATGTGGGTGAGTATGTTCGTGTGTTCCGCTGCCATGCCAACTAGTATACGGCTGGTGGGTAGCGATAGCTTGCTTGCGTTGTAGGATGGATGTGTGTGCACTCAAGCCTGGGAGGTAGCATGAGCAAAACGCGTACGATTTGGCAGATTCACGGTACCGACGCGCACCGTATGGCGCTGCAGCTGCTTGAGGCGTGTGATGCAATTAGGCTGGTGCCGTCGGGAGGCGCCGTTGCCCTCAAGCCCAATCTCATTCTTGCCGATGTTGCACAGAACGGTGCCGTAACGCATCCGGGGGTGGTGAGCGGTTGCATTGCGTACTTCCGTGAACATGGCGTAGCCAACGTGAGCATCATAGAGAGCAGTTGGATTGGAGACAACACCATTCGAGCCATGCGTAGAGCAGGATACGAGGACCTGTGCCGTCGGTATAACGTCCCCTTCTATGACCTCAAACGTGATCAAACGCATAGCGTGCATACGGCAATTGGCAACATGAGCATTTGCGCGCGTGCACTCGATGCTGGGTTGCTGGTAGACCTGCCTGTGCTCAAAGGTCATTGTCAAACACGCATGACCTGCGCCCTCAAGAACCTCAAGGGTTGCATCCCCGATCACGAAAAGCGCCGCTTCCATGCGTTGGGGCTTACCAAGCCCATTGCCGCCCTTGGTGCAGCGCTCAAGCCTGGCCTTGTGGTGGTAGACAGCATTTGCGGGGACCTGTGCTTCGAGGAGGGTGGCACACCTGTGCAGACCAACATGATGTATGCCTGTACGGATGCGGTGCAGGCGGATTCGTATGGTCGTTCGCTCATGGGGCTTGCGCCAGAAGACGTTCCCTATATTGAGCTGGCAGAGCGCTATGGCGCTGGATGCGCAAGCTGGAACGAGACAGACCTCGTGCTGCTCAACGAGGCGTCGGCTGCGTGTGGGTATGGCACGCCGGATGCCACTGTCGCACGACTCACTCGCTGCGTGCACCAAGACAAAGCGTGCTCTGCCTGCTTTGCGGCGCTCGTGCGTGCGTTGTATGCAACGGACGGTGACCATGGACACGATATCTATATTGGGCAGGGCTGGCAGGGCAAGGCGCTTGACGGCTTGGGTGTTGGCAAGTGCTGCAAAGGCGCCGCGCGATATGTGTCGGGTTGCCCACCAACGGCAGACGCAGTCGTGCGCAAGCTTGAGGGCGAGGGGTAACGGCTGGTGATGCTCCGTCTTTGTAAAGGCGATGGCGTAATATGGAAGTTAGTCGGGGGAGAGAAGGCGCGGCCTCATACGAAATGGTGACAACATGACGCAAGGCAATAGCATATACGGCAAAGCTGCAATCGAGTCGCTTGCGCGTCGGTTTCCTCAGCTCTATGTGAGGCCTGCCGAAGGTATGGAGGCGACGCATCGACTCGCGGCTATAAGGGGCATAGCGCCGGTAGACGCCTCGCTTGATCACTTTTGCGGAAGCGAGCACGACGAATTGCGTGAGGTACAGACGCCTGCTGGCACCGTAGAGGCCCTGTTCTTGGAACGTCGCGAGGATTTTGAGACGTTCTTGCAGGTGGTGGGTCATCGGTCCGCTCCCGTGACCATACCGCGCACCATTGGGGCCGTCGCCTACCGGGGTCTGGCAGACTGGGGCAAGGTCGTGGCCGCACGGAATGCGTATCTTGCCAATGGCGGTGACGACTGGTCGGCGGAGTTCTCTCGTCTTGCACGTACGCCGGGGGCTTTTCGCACCGAGTTGGTGGTGGTCTCTGAGGGGCCATACAGCAACGTTCCTGCCAGCGAAACGCCTTATGACGAGGAGGAATGGGTGCGCGTGTCGCGCGAGGTACGCCTTAACCATGAGTGCGCGCACGTCGTATGCCGTCGGGTTATGCCCGAGGACGTGCTGCCCGTATGGGACGAGGTTACGGCAGACGTCGTTGGCCTTCTTTGCGCCTGCGGCTCGTACGACGCAGCGCTTGCGGCACGCTGCCTGGGCGTTACCGAGGAGGGCTTCGCTGGTGGCAGGCTCATTGAGTACTTGGACGAAGGCCAAAAGACCCTCGTCGATGAGGTGTCTTGCGATGTGTACGCGGCAATACGGCGCATTGCTCAGATGACAGAGAGTGACGACGTGGCGAGTGATCCCTTTGCCTTCTTGCTCGAACTCAAACGCGAACCGCTGGTTGCGTACTAGCCTGCGGGCAGGACAGGGGATTTGCCATGGCACGGCGAGCAGACGGCAAGCGAATGACACTCTCGGAGCACCTTGCGCTTCGCGCCAAGGCCGCCGAGGAAGCGCAGGCGCGCGAGGAGGAGCTCGAACGCAGAGTTCGGAGTCTTAAGGCGTTGGATGCGGAAGTCATGTGCACGTGTCCGGCGTGCGTGCGGCTTCGGCAGATGCGCATGGACGCCTCGAATCGAAGCGACTGACGTTCTATAGGGCGAGCTGCATGAAGTTCTTGTTGTGTGCGAACCCGCAGCTTCCATAGAGTGGCACGCCCATGTTCGAGGCGGTAATCTGCGCCACTCCGCAACGCCTGTCTCGTGCCTCTTCCACAATGCGAAGCAAAAGGTCGCGCGCGATGCCCTGTCTGCGAAACTCGGGTTTAACGTACATGCTGGACACAAGGGCAATTCTGCCAGTGGGGCAGCCAAAATAGGGAGGTTTCTCAACAATGGAGATTCCGCTTGTGCCTACGATGTACCCATCGGCTATCGCGAGCCACGATACGAAGCTGTTGTTTGCCAGGTGACGCTCGTAATAGTCGCATAGCGCGGGCATAAGGTCGCAGGTCTTCTGTGCCCCCTCTTCCAGGAGTTGGAGAATGCGAAGGTCGGCAAACGTCGAGATGTCGGAGGCTTCGAGTTTGCGGAACGTGAGCGGGGTGTTTTGCAAGGGGTTGAGACGGCACACCATGAGCCATTCAGTTTCGTCGGCGCCGTCTCCCACAATCCTAAAGCCCATGCGCTCATACAGGCGGAGCGCGGGGTTCCGCTTTTGCACCGAGAGCGAGGCACGGGCATAGGCATTCGCTTTGAGCTGAGAGAGCATGGCGTTCATCAGCGCGGTGCCAATGCCCCTGCCTCGATAGGGCTTGTACAGCGATATTGAAAACGAGGGCGTCTGGTCGTCGATGTGGCCGTACTCATCGGTCGTACGCACCCAACATGCGCCAATTAAGCGATCTGCTACGGTCGCCACGAATGCGCTGTCGTCGGGACGACCTCCAAAGCCCTCGTAGGCGGCGCGGCATTTGGGGTCTTGCTCAATGATGCTGCGCGGCACCTCGCCTGCGTAGTCCTCCGGAACGTAGATTGCCTCGTAGAGGAAGTCTGCCAGCATCGGCCACTCGTCTTGCTGCATATGTCTGATTTGGTAGTCCATGCTCAAGATTGTACTCGTCCGATACCATCGGTAACAGTTACGGGGGCTGGTCGCTGGCTTTGCGCTCGCCGAGGGTCGGTCCGCTGGGATTGCGAGCGCCGAGGGTCGGTCCGCTGGGATTGCGAGCGCCGAGGGTCGGTCCGCTGGGATTGCGCTCGCCGAGGGCTTTTTCGCTGGAATCTGCCTCGCTGAGGCCGAAAAACCCTCACTGACGCAAATCCTAGCGAACGGACCCTCGGCGAGGCGAATCCCAGCGAACGAACCCCCAGCGATGAGAATCCCGGCGAATTCCGGGCCCCATTCGCTGGCTTTTTGACTGTCGAGGGCGGCGGGCTTTCGTCCCACGCGGGGATTGAACGAAAACGTCCCCTTCCGGGTGGGTCTCTAGGTTACATGCCCGCCAAAACCTGACCGAAGTCGAACTCGAAGCCGGGGAAAACGGTCGACGGCACAGGCGTGGAGAACGCATAGGTTTGCATAACGGCCTCGGAGTCGAACACGTAGGCAAGCACGCGCTGCTGCTGGGGGTCGCAGATCCAGTACTCGCGTACTCCTGCCTCTCGGTATAGGTTGAGCTTGGACACGTAGTCCATGCCGGGGTTGGAAGGCGACACGACCTCGGCAACAAAGTCTGGTGCGCCCTCGCACCCGCGGTCCGAAAGCTTGTCATGGTCGCATATAACCGACACGTCGGGTTCCACAAACGTGGTGTCGTCGGCAAAGAGGTTGACGGCAAAGGGTGCCGGGTACACTTCGCACGTTCCGTGGTGCGCGTCGATATGATTGGTCAGTCGCGTTGTGAGGGTGGATACTATGCGTTGATGTGCGCGGCTCGGCGAGGCCAAGTTCCACAGCTCGCCGTCAATCAGCTCGGCTCGGACTCCGTCGGGTAGGTTCCAGTAGTCTTCGGAAGTATATGGATCATCCTTTGGCAACGGCATGGTCGCTCCTCTATCATGGTGGTGCGATGCGTCTGTTTCCAGTATACCCCGTGGCATTCGTTCCCTTGGTGGATGCTCCCAATGACGTTTGGACGTACCTCACCCTCGTTGTTCGAGGGCCGGTCGCGGCGGTCCGCTGGCTTTGCGAACGCCGAGG
>JAFWMI010000263.1 GCA_017513965.1 Atopobiaceae bacterium | reverse complement strand
CAATGAGGGACGGTCCCCGTTTGGTTAATTCGCGAATTAACCAAACGGGGACCGTCCCTCATTGGTTGGCGATAAGTACGAACATGGTAGAATCTCTCTGGACACAACGATGAGAGATGGCTAACAAATGAAAACCGATGGCTACATTACCCACGAGGGATGTGATCACATCTTTTTCGTGGGCTTCTTGGGGGCGGGAAAATCCACCCTTGCGCGCAACTTGGGGCGCCTGTATCACCGAACGTACGTGGACACCGATCGCATGGCCGAGCGCATGATGTGCAAGAGCGTGCGCGAGTGCTTTGAGCAGGACGGCGAGGCTGCGTTTCGCGACGTGGAGACGGCCGTGCTTGAGCGTCTGCGCCATCAAAAGTCGTTGCTCGTGAGCTGTGGCGGCGGCATTGTGGAGCGCGATGAGAACTGCAACCTCATGCACGAGATGGGTGTGATCGTGTTTTTGGACGGCGACCTGCAGGACTCCCTGCGCCAGATTCAGCACCCCGAGAAGCGGCCCGACCTGGGCACCTGCGACGTGCGCGAGCTGTATGCGCGTCGGCGTCCGCTGTTCAAGCGTACGGCCGACTACGTGATCGACATCCGGGACAAGAACTTTGAGCAGGTGGCAGACGATGCCGGTTGTCTGCTCTGGGAAGAGGGGCTGCTGTGAGCGCGTCGAGAGTGTCGCTTTCTCGTCAATGGGTGCCCGTTGCGGGTGGCTCCTGTGACGTGCGGTTGGGATACGATGCGCTGAGCGAGGGCTCGTCGCTCTTCAAGGCGAGCGTAGGCAAGCCGCGCGCCTGCATGGCGGTGATTCCCACAGGCTTGGACGAGGACGTGTGCGTGTTGTTCTCTCGTCAGCTCGCCGACGCGGGATACAGCGTGAGCTGGCACGAGGTTCGTGAGGCGGATGCGCGCACGCTCGATGAGGCCGTGCGCCTGGCGAACCACATGGCCGCGGAGCACATTACCGGAGATGACCTGTGCTGTGCGCTGGGCGGGCAGGGCCTGCTCTCGCTGGCGTCCTACGTGTGCGACGGCTGGTGTGGCGGCACGTCGTTCGTGGCGGTTCCCACCGATGCGGTTGCCTTCCTGCAGGGGGCGTTGTGCCCTGTGCCGTTGGACGTGGCCGGGAGTCCGCGCATGCTTTGTGCACGAAACGGTGCCCGGCGCGTGCTACTGGACTACGACTTGGTGTGCGCCGACCGCGACGACGAGGCCATGTGCCATGCGCGCGTGCTCATGGTGGGGGCGGCCATGTGCAGTTCCGAGCGCGCCTTCTCGGAGTTGTGGGACAACGTGGACACGCTCATGAACGGCGATGACGAGGCGTTCGTTGATGAGCTCATCACGGCGGCGAAGTCGCGCGGCAAGGTGCTTTCGTCTACTGCCGCGGCGATTCGACAGTCCATAGACTATGGCCAGCTGTTTGCTCATGCGCTCACAGACTTGGTACCGGCTTCCGCGAGCAGGTCGACGCTGTTGGCCGAGGGCATGCGCTTTGCCGCGCGCATCTCGGTGGCGGAGGGGAAGCTCTCGATTGACGACATGCTGGCGCAGGACGAGATTCTTGAGGCGGTTGGTGCCGGCATGCTGGCATGCGACGTGAATCCACGAGCGCTTTGCGACGCGCTCAAGCAAGAGCGTTTTTTGCACACCAATCGGTTCATGCTGCTGGCACCGCTGGCGTTGGGTCGTGTGCGGCTGCTCACGATTGAGGATGCCGTGCTCTTGGAGCATGCGACGGCATGGTGCGACGCGCATAGGGTGTAACCCACACAAGGAGGTAGATATACATGCAGAACGGCAAGGCAACGACCGGCCGTCTTGGACGGCTGCGCGCGCTCATGGCGGAGCGAGGATACGATGCGGTGGTGCTGCGCAACAACCCAGACATTCGCTGGCTCACGGGGGCCTCGCGGGTGTTTGACGATGAGGTTGCGCACACGGCGGTGGTGAGCGCGGAGGGCGCGTGGTTGCATACCGACTCGCGTTACTACGGCTCGTTCGTTACGGCGATGGGGGAGGACGCCCCGTTCTTGGTGGACATGGACGACGTGACGCATCCCGCATGGACGGCGGCTCGCCTGCGTGGGCTGCGTGCCCGTACGGTTGCCGTGGAGGACACGCTGTCGCTGGGCTTCTTTGAGGATTTGCAGGTGGCGCTCAACAAGGCGTCTGCCGCGTGCCTGCTGCCGCGTTTGCATGGCGACATCGCGCTGCTCAGAGTACAGAAGGACGAGGAGGAGGTCGCGCTGCTGCGTCGCGCGCAGGAGATAACCGACGAGGCCTTCGACCACATTTGCGGGTTTATCCGCGCCGGGCAAACCGAGCTGGAGATTCGTGCCGAGCTGGAGGGCTACATGCTGAGCCATGGGGCGCATGCGCTCTCGTTCGACTCGATCGTGGGTTCTGGTCCCAATGGCGCCAATCCCCATGCGCGTCCCAGCTCGCGCGTGGTGGGCGAGGGCGAGCTCATCGTGATTGACTTTGGCGCGGGCTATGGGGACTACCATGCCGACATGACGCGTACGGTATGCGTGGGAACTCCCAGCGAAGAGCAGCGCAAGGTGTATGACGTTGTGCGGCTTGCCCACGAGCGTTGCGCTGAGGTGGCAAGGCCAGGAATGCTTGGGCGCGACTTGCACAAGATCGCAGCGCAGGTCATTGCCGATGCCGGCTACGGCGACTACTTCAAGCACGGGCTTGGCCATGGCGTGGGCATCGAGATTCACGAGCGACCGATCGAGGGCCTCCGTTCCGAAGACGTGATCTCGGTGGGGTCGGTGTTTACCATCGAGCCGGGAATCTATCTGCCAGGCAAGTTCGGCATTCGTCTTGAGGACTTTGGCATCATGCGCGAGGACGGCTACGAGCCGTTTACCGCCTCCACGCACGACTTGGTGTGCGTGGGCTAGCACGCTGCAAAAAACGATGCGACCGAGGGGGCTGTCCGCCTGCCTATCTGGTGGACAGCCCCCTCGATTGCCATGTGGAATCGGTTACATAGAAATCTTATTCAAATAGGAATGGTATCCTGCGTTTTGCCGTTTAGCCGAAAAACGTCAACGCTGGTAATAATTCCGTAATTAGCCATTGCCAGATTATGCACACAGCTCTATACTCTGTTACTTG
Organism: Atopobiaceae bacterium; assembly: GCA_017513965.1. GTDB lineage: Bacteria > Actinomycetota > Coriobacteriia > Coriobacteriales > Atopobiaceae > RUG440. The sequence goes on along the minus strand of JAFWMI010000263.1, from coordinate 17,866 downwards.
TGAAGGACCTATGGAGGTCCTCAGAAGACTGTTTGAAGGAGGCAGTTTTCTGAAGGTACGGAAGGAAAGGTAAGGAGGGAAAGTATGGTAAGCATTGTCCTAGCAAGCCATGGTGCGTTTGCCGAGGGCATCAAGCAGTCCGGCGAGATGATCTTTGGTCCGCAGGATGCTGTTGAGGCCGTCGTGCTCACGCCGGACATGGGCCCAGAGGACCTGCGAGCCAAGCTGCTCAAGACGATCGAGTCGTTTGAGAATCAAGAGCAGGTGCTGTTCCTGGTAGACCTGTGGGGAGGCACGCCGTTTAACCAGGTGAGCCTGCTCCTCGAGGAGCCGGGACACGAGAACTGGGTCGCCGTTACGGGACTCAACCTGCCCATGGTACTCGCGGCTTACGGTGAGCGTCTTGGTGGCGTAGAGTCGGCCGCAGACATTGCCAAGGCCGTCTATCCGGAGGCTCAGTCTGGCGTCAAGATCAAGCCTGAGGATCTGCAGCCCGCAAGCGCCGCTCCCGCAGCCGCCGCGCCCGTGGCCAACGTGCCCACTGGCTCCATCCCGCCCGGAACGGTGCTGGGTGACGGCCACATCAAGATCGCGTTCGCGCGTATCGACACCCGTCTTCTGCACGGCCAGGTTGCCACCACGGTTACCAAGATGGTCAACCCGGATCGCATCATCGTGTGCTCCGACGCCGTTGCTCACGACGACCTGCGCAAGTCCATGATCGAGCAGGCTGCGCCTCCAGGAGTTAAGGTGCACGTAGTGCCTATCTCCAAGATCATCGAGGTCTCCAAGGACGTCCGCTTTGGCGATACCAAAGCAATGCTGCTGTTCGAGACGCCGCAGGATCTGCTGCGTGCCCTCGAGGGTGGCGTGGACATCAAAGAGGTCAACCTTGGCTCCATGGCCCACTCCAAGGGCAAGGTCGTCGTTACCAACGCCGTCGCTATGGACCAGGCCGATGTGGATTGCATCGAGAAGATCGCGAGCATGGGCGTTAAGTTCGACGTCCGCAAGGTGCCCGCCGACAACCCCGAGCCGTTTGACGCGGTCATGAAGAAGGCCAAGTCCGAGCTCGCGGCCCAAGGCCAGTAGAAGGAGGGAAAACGTAATGTCAGGTATTGCTATCATATTGGTCGTCCTGGTAGCCTTCCTTGCAGGTATGGAAGGCATTCTGGACGAGTTCCAGTTCCACCAGCCGCTGGTGGCCTGCACCCTTATCGGTATCGTAACCGGTCATCCCACTGAGGGCATCATCCTGGGCGGCTCGCTTCAGATGATCGCACTCGGCTGGGCAAACGTCGGCGCTGCCGTCGCTCCCGACGCCGCACTCGCATCCGTGGCTTCCGCAATCATCATGGTCAAGGGCCTTGGCGACGGCTCCACCACCGACCCGCAGACCGCTATCAGCACCGCCATCGCACTCGCCGTGCCTCTGTCCGTGGCCGGCCTGTTCCTCACGATGCTTTGCCGTACCATCGCTATCCCCATCGTCCACTTCATGGATGCCGCAGCCGAGAAGGCCAACTTCCGCGGCGTCGAGATTTGGCAGATTCTCGCCATTTGCCTGCAGGGCGTTCGTATCGCCATTCCGGCGGCCATGCTCTGCATGATTCCTGCTGACGCTGTTACCACCATGCTTCAGGCAATGCCCGCATGGCTGGCCGGCGGCATGGCCGTTGGCGGCGGCATGGTTGCTGCAGTCGGTTACGCAATGGTCATCAACATGATGGCAACCGGTGAGGTTTGGCCGTTCTTCGTGCTCGGCTTCGTGATCGCTGCCATCGGTGAACTCACCCTCATCGCCCTCGGCGCTCTTGGTGTGGCGCTCGCCCTCATCTACCTGGGCCTCAAGGACCTTGCAAAGCAGGGTGGCGGCTCCGGTGGCGGTTCGGGCGATCCGCTCGGTGACATTCTGAATGACTACTAAGCCGAAAGGAGAGTGACAAAAAATGGCAGAAGTTAAGCTTACCAAGAAAGACCGCATGTCGGTTGCTTGGCGCCACCAGTTCCTGCAGGGTTCCTGGAACTACGAGCGTATGCAGAACGGCGGTTGGTGCTACGCCATGATTCCGGCCATCAAGAGGCTTTACTCCACCCCGGAGGAGCAGTCTGCGGCTCTTAAGCGTCACCTCGAGTTCTACAACACGCATCCGTACGTGTCCGCGCCCATCATTGGCGTAACTCTGGCTCTTGAGGAGGAGCGCGCCAACGGTGCTCCCGTTGAGGACCAGGCCATTCAGGGCGTCAAGGTTGGTATGATGGGCCCGCTCGCCGGCGTCGGCGACCCCGTGTTCTGGTTCACCGTGCGCCCGAGTCTCGGCGCGCTTGGTGCTTCCATGGCATTGGGTGGCTCCATCGTCGGTCCGCTGCTCTTCTTCATCGCATGGAACCTCATCCGTATGGCCTTCCTGTGGTACACCCAGGAGTTCGGCTACAGCGTTGGTACCTCCATCGCCAAGGACCTCTCCGGCGGTCTGCTCGGCAAGATTACCGAGGGCGCTTCCATCCTTGGTATGTTCATCATCGGCGCTCTGGTTCAGCGCTGGGTATCCATCAGCTTTACCCCGGTTGTCTCCGTCGTTGAGCAGGCAGAGGGCGCCTACATCGATTGGGCGAGCCTGCCCGCTGGTACCGAGGGCATCAAGTCTGCTTTGGAGCAGTTTGCTGCACTTGGCCCCAATGGCCTCAACGTCGAGAAGGTCACGACGCTTCAGGGCAACCTCGATCAGCTCATCCCTGGTCTTGCTGCCGTGTTGCTCACGCTGCTGTGCTGCAAGCTCCTGAAGAAGGGCGTCTCCCCGATCGCTATCATCCTTGCACTCTTTGCAGTTGGTATCGCCGGCCGCTTCTTCGGCTTCATGTAAGATTTGGCACATATGTGCTGAGTGGGGGACATGCCTCGACGAGGTATGTCCTCCGCCTTTTGTAACGGAGGCTCACGGCATAGAGGAGTGCGAGAGCTATGGCACAATCGCTGAATACGAAGGTGGATCACACCTCTAAGGCCACGTCGTTCGCTGGGTTGGCAACGTATGGCAACGTGTTGGTGGGAGACAAGGCGTTTGAGTTCTACAACGAACGCAACCCCGAGGACTATATACAGATTCCTTGGGAAGAGGTAGACTACATCGCCGCCGAGGTCGTGGGCAAAAGAATCATGCGCTTTGCCATCTTTGTAAAGCAGGGCGGTCACTTTGGATTCTCCACACGAGACAACAAGGCGACCCTGCGCGCCGTGCGCGAGTATGTGGGCGATGACAAGCTCTTCCGCTCGAAGTCCTTCTTCGACGTGCTCAAGGCTGGTACGTTGGCACTGGGCAAGCGCCTGTTCCACCGTGACAAGTAACCGCAAGGCGATATGCGGCAATCGAGGGGACCGTTCCCGCGCAATTAGGGGGACAGTCTCCTCGATTGCGCGTTGTTGTTCTGTCTTATTTGTCGACTCATGCCCAAACGCCCACTTTGGCATATAATGCCTACGTTAACAACGTGGCCGCATGCGGCCTTACAGAAAGCGAGGACACATGGCTACTCTTGGTATGAACGACCTGCGCGCTGGCATTGGCGTAAACATTAAGGGCAACGACTGCATCGTCTTGGAGGCGCAGCACGTAAAGCCCGGCAAGGGTAACACCTACGTACGCACCAAGTACCGCAACATTCGCACGGGACGCGTAAACGAGGAGAACTTCCAGCAGTCCGCAAAGTTCGAGAGCGTGGACATGCGCACCCGCGAGATGCAGTATCTCTACAACGACGGTGACATCTACTACTTCATGGACACCGAGACCTACGAGCAGATCGAGGTGGGCAGCAACCTTATTGGTGGCAACGCGAAGTGGATGAAGGAGAACGACATCTGCCTGCTCAACTATGCCAACAACGTGCTGTATGCCGTCGAGCCGCCCATGTTCATTGAGGTTGAGATTACCGAGACCGATCCCGGCTTTAAGGGTGACACCGTGCAGGGCGGCACGAAGCCTGCCGTGGTGGAGACGGGCGCGACCATTCAGGTGCCCATGTACCTCAATCAGGGCGAGCGCGTGAAGGTAGACACGCGTACCGGCAAGTTCGTCTCGCGCGTATAGCGCGGACCACTGAGTACGGTCACCCCACACGAAAGGATGATCATGGAAAGCGAGCTCGTAATCTCTGGTATTGGCGTGTCCAAGAACGTGGTCGCCACCATCGTCTCGCTCGCCGCAGAGCGCGTTGAGGGTGTGGCGTCGGTAGGAGAGAACGCCATTACGTCGAGCCTTATCTCGGTGTTTACCGCCCGTCCCGTCTCCAACGAGCCGGCGGTCGAGTCCGACGTGGTAGATGACAAGCTCCATGTGGTAATTCGTTTGTCGGTGTTCTATGGCTATCCCTTCACCAAGCTGGCGGCCGACGTGCGCTCTGCCGTTGCCGCAGCCGTGAACAGCCAAATGGGCGTTGATGTGAGCAGCGTCGACATCTGCATCGACAACCTCGTGTTTCCCAAGGAGTAAGCTCGATTGTCTTCACGTAGATTCTTAGGACGTACGCTCGCCCGTAGCCAGGCGCTGCAGCTACTGTTTCAGGCCGAGGCAACCGATCGGACGGTTGCCGAGGTGCTGAACGGAGCCTATGCGCTCTCTGACGAGGCCCCGCTCGACGACTTTGCCCGTGAGCTGGCGTTGGGTGCCGATGCCGGTCGCGAGACGTACGACATCATCATCTCGCGGTCCTCGACCAATTGGACGATTGACCGCATGCCCATGGTAGACCGCAATCTTCTGCGTATGGCGCTCTTCGAGATGCTCGAGGAGGATGACGTTGCCGTGGCCGTTACCATCGACGAGGTGGTAGAGCTTGCCAAGGCATATGGCACAGACGAGTCCCCGCGCTTTGTGAACGGCCTCTTGGGCCGCATCGCCGAGGATTTGGAGCACGGCGTGATTGGGCCGCAGGGGTACCAGGATGAGGCCGAGCCGAATGATGAGCCGTTAGCTGAGCCCCAAGTTGTTTCGCAAGCGGGCGCATAACGCATGGCACGCCGTATAGATACCTCCAAATACCAGACGTTTGACCAGATAACCGAGCGTTTGGACGAGATCGTTGGCCAGGTGCGCAGGAAGGACCTGCCGCTGGAGAGCTCGCTCGACCTTTTTGACGAGGCCATTGCCCTTGGCTCGAAGGCGGTGGACTTCGTGGACACGGCGCCCGTTTCGTCGAAGGAGGAGTCTCGCGCGTTGCAGGATGCGGAGGATTCCCAGGACGATGGCGAATAAGGGACCCAAACGTCGGCGACTCGATGCGGAGCTCGTGGCACAGGGGTTGTTCGCCACGCAAGAGGATGCCATGCGTGCCGTGATGGCGGGCGAGGTGTCCACCACCAATCGACGTCTTGAGCGCCCGGGTGAACAGGTGGTGCCGGGAATTTCTTTGCACGTACGTGGCCGTGTGCCCTATGTGAGCAGGGGCGGCCTAAAGCTCGAGCACGGCCTTGATGCGTTTGACGTGGACGTGCATGGGTTGTCCTGCGTGGATGTGGGCTGCTCTACCGGCGGGTTTACCGACTGCCTCTTGCGAAGGGGAGCCGCCTCGGTAATCGCCGTGGACGTGGGGTATGCTCAGTTCGACTGGTCACTGCGCCAGGACGAGCGCGTGCGGCTGTATGAGCGCACCAATGCGTGCGATCTGCCAGCGCTCGTGGGGAGCCACGTGGCCGACCTTGCCGTATGTGACGTGTCGTTCACCTCGGTCCTCACGGTGTTGCCCGCGGTGACGGAATTACTCGCTTCCGGCGGTTCGTTCCTCACTTTGGTGAAGCCTCAGTTTGAGGCGCCGCGCGAGCAGGTGGACGAAGGCGGCGTGGTGCGCGATTCCGCGGTGCGCGAACGAGCGCTCGAACGGGTGCGCGAGGGCCTGCTCCAAGCGGGTTTCGATGTGCGCGGCACCTGTACCTCTCCCATACGCGGCCGCAAGGGCAACGTGGAGTATTTGCTCCTGGGCACGCTGGCGGAATAGGATGCCGGCTGGTCCCATGTCCTGGTGCCAATCCCGCTTGCAATGTTTGCCATGCATTTTGCTACACTAGCGTTTGTGACCAAGGCAAAAGAGGTGCCACAGATGAAGGTGCTGATAGTTCCCAATTACACGCGACAGGATGCCATTGAGGACTCGAGCAGGCTGCAACGCTGGCTCGAGTCACAGGGCATAGAGGCGAGGTGGGTATCCGACAATCGCATTGCGCAGGTGGGCGAGCTCAACCCCGAGGAGTACGGCCTTGCCATCTCGCTCGGCGGCGACGGCACCCTGTTGCGCGCCGCGCGCACGGTGGGATACAGCGGTGTGCCCATCGTGGGCATATCGTATGGTCATCTTGGCTTTCTTACCTGCGCCGGCCCCGAGAACCTCTTTGACACGGTGGCCAACGCACTTGCGGGCGAGCTGCACGTGTCGCGGCGTGCGACGCTCGACGTGGTGGGTCGCTTTGAGCGTGCGGATGGGTCGATGTTCGAGGAACGGAAGATGGCCCTTAACGACCTCGCCCTGAGCCATGGCTCGTTGGGCGGCGTTACGGCATTCGAGGTGTCGGTCTCGGGCAACCATATTGACCAACTACGTGGCGACGGATTCGTGGTGTCTACCGCCACCGGTTCCACAGGCTATGCGCTTGCGGCCGGCGGCCCCATCGTGACGCCTGAGTTCGGCGGCATGGTGTGCGTGCCCGTGGCGCCACACACCATAATGGCACGCGCGTTCCTTACGGCCCCCTCGGACGTGGTGGAGATAACCGTGGACGCCGAGCAGTCCGCCGAGGCGTGCCTGTTTGTGGACGGCCAGCCGTTGGGTCCGGGTGCGCGGCTCGTGAGCGTGAGCTGCCGTCGCGGTCCCGGTGACATAATCCTGCTCGATTACAGTGCGCAGGGCTTCTATGGCTCGGTGTCGCGCGTGTTCTATGGAAAGGCGGCAAAGCGATGATCGACGAGCTGCACGTGGAAGACGTCGCGCTCATTCGCGAGGCGACCATTCGACCCGCTGCCGGACTCACGGTGCTCACGGGCGAGACGGGCGCGGGCAAGAGTGCGTTGCTCTCGTCGGTAAAGCTGCTCATGGGCGAGCGAGCCGATGCCGGTGCCGTACGCGAGGGAGCCGATGCCCTGGTGGTTGAGGGCCGGGTCTTCGTGCGCGATGGCGATCCCGATGGTCTGGTGGTGCGCAGGCGCGTGGGTGCTGACGGACGCGGCAGGGTTTCCATAGACGGTCATATGGCCTCGGTACGCGAGTTGGCGGGTGGTGTGGGCGCCACCATAGACCTGTGCGGTCAGCACGAGCACCAACGACTGCTCCAGCAGGGGAGCCATGTGGCGCTCTTGGATGCTTGGGCAGGCGATGCCGTTGCCGGCGCGCGTTCGGCGTATGCGGCAGCGCTGGGCAAGGCGCGCGATGCCGCGCGCGAGCTCAAGCGCATTCGTGAGATGAGCCAGGCCACGGCAGAGCGCGTGGATGAGGCCGCGTTCGTGATGCGACGCATAGACGAGGTGGACCCGCGTGAGGGCGAGCTCGACGAGCTTGAGTCAACGCTGCCGCGCGCCGAGCACGCCGAGGCGCTCATTCGTGCGTCGGAGGGTGCGCGCGAGGCGCTCTCGGGCGAGGACGGTGCCATCGATCTGGTGGGCGACGCGCTTGACGAGCTGCGCTCTGCCGCACGCTATGACGAGGCGTTGGGCAAGCTTGCCTCAACGCTCGAGGGTACCGTCATCGACCTGGAGGACATGGCCGCCGAGCTGAGGTCGTATCGCGATTCCGTGGACTTCGATCCGGAGGAGCTCGATCACATGCAGGCCCGCATGGCGGAGCTACGTGGGCTTATGCGTACGTACGGTCCGAGCATGGAGGACGTGCTCGCACGGCGCGAGAAGGCCGCCGAGCTGGTGCGAACGGCCCAGCACGGAGACGAGCTGCTGCGCAAGGCGCGCAAGGCGGTGGACGCCGCCGAGGCCGAGCTGGCGCAGGCAGCCGATGCGCTTGACGCCGCTCGTGGCGAGGCTGCGCCGCGCTTGGCGAAGCTGGTTACCGAGCAGATGTCGTTCCTGCAGATGGGGTCGGCCGAGCTCGAGGTGGTGTTGGAGCGCCTGTCTCGCGCCCAGTGGACGGCGGAGGGCCCCAGCCGCGTGGAGCTGCTGTATCGTCCGGCGGCGGGCCTTACGGCGCGGCCGTTGCGGCGCATTGCCTCGGGCGGCGAGGTGAGTCGCGTGATGCTTGCCTGCAAGGTGGTGCTGGGAGATGCGGATGCCACCGAGACGCTCGTGTTCGACGAGGTGGATGCCGGCGTTGGCGGCGCCACGGCCGTGGCGCTCGCGAGCGTGCTCGCGCGTTTGGCGCAGTCGCATCAGGTGATTGTGGTAACGCATCTGGCGCAGGTTGCCGTGCGGGGCGACCGACATTATCTGGTGAGCAAGTCGGACAGCGACGGCGAGGACGGCATACCGCAAACGACGCTGCGCGAGATAGCGGGCGAGGAGCGCGTCGAAGAGATTGCGCGCATGCTCTCGGGCGACACGAGCGAGGCCTCACTTACCCATGCGCGCGAGATGCTCGCGACGGTGGGGTAAGGCGCGCTGCCGTTGTCGTTGCCGTTGTTGCTTGGTGCAGAAGTGGACGTTTGTGCGCTGTTATGGGCCGCAGACGTCCGGATTTGCACCCGGCTGCTCGAGCGGGTGCAGAAGCGGACGTTTACGGTGCCAAACCGCAGGCAAACGTCCGAATTTGCACCCGGCTGAGTGCCCCGTGGCGTACACGTTCGCGGGCGTCCGTGGCTCACTCAAGCACGGCGCTGCTGGTTAATCGGGTCGTTGGGGTCGGCCACGGCAGGTACGGCGTATCCGTTGGGAATCCCGAAGGTCTTGAGTATGTGGGCAAATCGCTTCGTATTGACTACGTCCGCATACGAGAATCGCATGATCTTTGCCGCCGTGGCGCTGAGGCGGGATTCTCTCAGTCGCTCGTCGGCGAGAACGGCCACCGCATCGCGGCCGCCGGTCATGGCGGGATTGGTGTACTTCTCGCGCCCGTCCAGCTCACCATATATCTCTCCGTCGGGAAGGCTCCAATAGAAGTCAACTCTATATCCCACGCCTTGGTCAACAAGATTGGGTGCCTCCTTTTGCAGCTGAGGAGGCATGAACCCCAGTTCGAGCATGACGGCGCGCGCAATGGACTCTCCGCCGCTCTCGCTGCGTCCATCGGCGAGCAGCATGATGTCGTATGCGCGCTGCCAACCTCTGCTGGAACGGCTGAACGTGCGAAATGCCGTGAAGTAGTCGTCGGCGCCCAGCTTGTGGACGTGTAGCGCCGAGTCGGCAATGGCCAGAGCCGACCTAAAGTCACACGTACGCAAGCAGTCAAAGACCGTGCGTTCCAAACTGGTAACGCGTATGTTGCCAACGGTCGTCGTGCCGGGGGATGTGATGAGGTGCCGCACGACGCTGGCATCCTTGCGCGGACGTACTTTGCTCTTGGTGGCCAAATGAATGGTGCCCAAAAGCGCATGGGATACACTGAGTCCATAGACCATGGCTGCCGAATAATGCGAGAACACCCATTGGGGATGCAGCGTGGCGAGCGAGCGAATGCGCATGGCCTCTCGTTCGGAGGGCTTGAGCTCGCTCCACAGCATGGGAATCGCATAGAGTTGCGGCCCTGGCGAGATGAGGTAACCGGCGCGTACGGCGTTTCTCAACCGATGCGCGTCGCTTGCAGACGTTGGCGTGGTGCACCTGCCGTTGCGGTGGTCCTCGTGTAGCCGTGCGATAAGGTCGCGCCCCAAGCCTCTGCCCATGTTGTCTCCAATCTGCGAATGAGTAGCGTAGCAGACGGGATTGTGTGCATACATGCATGCCGCATGCACCAAATGCGCAGATGGGCTGTGTTCGGGGTCCTTGAGCTGGGCTTTTGAGAAGTGCTCGCTCGACATGATGCAAAATCGGACGTTTGCGCGCCGTTGCGGGCCGCAAACGTCCGCATGTGCACCCGGCTGCTCGAGCGGGTGCAGAAGCGGACGTTTACGCCACCAAATCGCAGGCAAACGTCCGAATTTGCACCAGCCCGCAATCGGTGCCCAACGGAGCACCCGGCGACAAGAGAGATAGCCCCCTTGATATCCGCTGGCCGAGAATATCCGCGTGCGTGCTTAAGGGTTCCTTATAGTGGGGAGGAAGTCGAAGGATTTCCCTGTGGGAACGGTAGGAAAGGAGCACCATGACGCATACAAGTCGAGCCAAACGGAGTGTGGGTGTGCTCATGATGGGCGTTGCCGTGCTGGCCCTTGCCCTCGCAGGGCTCTTCTCGTTTGCGCGGCCGGCGCAGGCAAGCGAGAACTACGAGGTCGTTACGACCAACATCCCCACCGTAACGAATGCCATCTATGCCGTGCCGGGCGAGAAGGTAACGATCAAGTTGGGAGTCAAGGACTGGAGCGAGTACAAGGACGTTAAGGCAAGCGAGTACGTGGTGTCGTCGAGTTCGCTCAAGAACCTTGCGGTGAGTGGCAACACCATCGTTGTTGGCAAAGCTCCCAAGGCGGGTAAGTACACGTTTAAAGTAACGGCCAAAGACGCAGACGGCTCTAGGCTCGCAGCTAAGACGTTCAAGCTCGTCACCAAGAAGAAGCCCGCGCTCAAGATCGCCATGCAGACCCGAAACGACAAGGGCGCCATCGTTTCCAAAAACGCCAAGGCAGTCAAGCAGGGCAATTCCTTTATCCTGCTCATGAAAGGCGCCGACTTTGGATGGGACAACAACACCAAGAAGCCGTTCTACACGTGGAGCGTCAAGGACCTCGATACGGGCAAGACGGCCAAATGGAACACCAAGTACGGTTCGTTCAAGAAGAACAGCTTTGTGAGCGGCTCGTCTGTCGCTGGTGGCGGCTGCCCTTCGGTGTTTGGCAGCTTTAAGCGAGGGGGCAGGTACAAGATCACGGCCACCATGTACCACAGCAACAAGAAGATTGCCACGGCTACCAAGACTATTATGGTTTTTTATGCGGTGAGCTAGCATACGCGCGGCCGCGCTCAACCAAAGAGGGACAGTCCCCAAATGGTTAACCAATGAGGGACTGTCCCTCTTTGGTTAGGCAAGAGCGCGTGCGGGCGTGCTAGAATGAACGCATCTACAACTCAGAGGGTACAGTCACCGAGCTGCAACGCCTACTAACGGATTCCGGTTCAACTCCGGACCAGCCGACGCTGTACAACAGGCAGGCCGCCAGGCTGCCTTGACTGCCCTCGCAACGGCCACAAGGCCAGAAGGGCAGGTTTTCTTATGATGCAACATCGCGTTACTCGTCGTGGGTTCCTAGGCGCTGCCATCGCGAGCATGGGACTCGTGGGGTGTGCGTCTGCGACGGCTCCCGCACAGGATTCCGGGCAAAACGCGACGCAGGCGCAGGCGACGGTGCAGCCCAAGCCCGCCATCGTGGTGACGAGCTTTGGCACGAGCTACGCCAGCAGCCGTCATGCGACCATTGGCGCCATTGAGTCGGACATCCGCGAGGCGTTTCCCGGCTACGACGTGCGTCGTGCGTTTACGTCCCAGATCATCATCGATCACATAGAGAAGGACACCGGCCGCCATATCGACAACTTCGAGGAGGCCATGGACAAGCTCGTGTCCGAGGGCGTGCGCGAGGTGGTGGTGCAGCCCACGCACCTCATGGATGGCTTCGAGTATCAGGACGTGAAGAAGTCCTTGGAAAGCTACCAGGACAAGTTTGACAAGTGTGCGCTCGGTGCCCCATTGCTCGCATCCAAGGAGGACCAGGTGGCGGTGGCACATGCCGTACACGATGCCATGGCGCGCTTTGAGGACGATGACACGGCCATTTGCCTGATGGGCCATGGAACGGAGGCTGAGTCGAACAGCTTGTATGCCACAATGCAGGAGGTGTTTGACGCCGAGGGCTTCAAGAACTACTTCATCGCCACGGTTGAGGCCACGCCCACGTTCGCGGATGCCGCCAAGGCTGCCAAGGATGCGGGCTACACCAAGGCGGTTCTTCGTCCGTTTATGGTCGTGGCGGGCGATCACGCCAACAACGACATGGCCGATCCCGAGGACCCCGAGTCGTTTGTATCGGTGATGACCGAGGCTGGCTTTGAGGTGCAGTGCGTGATTGAGGGCTTGGGCCAGCTGGACGCCATCGACGAGGTGTATGTTAAACATGTGCAGGACGCGATTGACGGAGGGGGAGCACAATGAAAAGCGGGTATCGCCTGGGACGCCTGTTTGGCACGTTGCTAATCGCCGCCTCGCTCGCCGGCTGCGGCGGGGCGCAGGGAGGCGCCGATAAACCCGCAGCCGAGCAGCCTGCGGCCGAGCAGAATGTAACACCGCAAGAAGCGAATGACACCAACGAGACCAGCGTCGTCTTTTTGGAGGAAGAGGCCGAGCTTGCCGACGGCACGTACGAGATTGAGGTGGAAACCGACTCGAGCATGTTCCGCTCCGAGAAGTGCGAGCTCACGGTAGAGAACGGCGAGTATACGGCTGAGCTCACGCTCCCGGGCGAGGGGTTCTCCAAGCTCTACTTTGGATCTGCCGAGGATGCGGCCACGGCGCCCGTGGATGAGGTGTATGAGTATCGCCTCAACGACGACGGCAAGTACACGTTCGACCTGCCCGTGGCGGCGCTCGACGAGGAGCTGCCGATTGCTGCCTATGGCCAGCGACGCGACACGTGGTACGACCACACCATCGTGTTCCATGCCCCGGTAGAGAACGCGTCCACGGAGGGCAACGCCGTTGATGCGGCGTAATGCTTGCGGGCCGCTCGCCCTCGTGGCGGCGGCCCTCTTGTGTCTTGCGCTTGTGGGCTGTGGGTCGAGCGGCGACGGAACGGCGGGCAGTGGCACGACCGGAGGCATCGGTGCGGCTGCGGAGAACTCCAGCGTCGCCGCGCCTGCTCAGAGTTCGTACACCACGCTCGTGGAGGACTTCTCCAACACGGACCTGGGCTGTGGGTGGGAGCCTGTGAGGCGCCTGGACCTGCAGTACGCGCGCAGGCTCACCATAGACGAGTACGCCGACGGCTATTATTTGGCCTGCCTGGCGGACGGCAACCGCTACCTCGTGGTACCTGAGGGTGGCGAGGTTCCCGAGGGCTTGCAAGACGACATAACGGTGATTCGTCAGCCCGTGGGCGACGTGTATTTGGCCGCGAGCGACTCACTTTGCCTGTTCCAGGCGCTCGATGCGCTGGACCGCATTACCGTGTCTGGCATCGAGCGCGACGACTGGCAGATAGAGGCCGCGCGGGATGCCATGGACGCCGGCCGCATCGCGTATGGCGGCAAGTACCGCTCGCCCGACTACGAGCTGCTGCTCGATCGTGGCGTGCGCCTGGCCGTGGAGAGCACGATGATAAACCACGTGCCCGAGGTGCGCGAGAAGCTTGAGGAGCTGGGCATTCCCGTGCTCGTGGAGCTCTCGAGCTACGAGGACGAGCCGCTCGGCCGCGCGGAGTGGATACGGTTGTATGGCGTGCTGTGTGGCCGTGACAATCTGGCGCGCGAGCGCTTCCAGGAGCAGGTGGACCAGGTCGCGGGAATCCAGAAGCCCGCCACCGGCAAGTCGGTAGCGTACTTCTACCTCAACGCCAACGGCGCGGCGGTGGTGCGGCGCCCGGGCGACTACGTCACGCGCATGATCGAGCAGGCGGGTGGCACCTACGCGTTCAACGACTTGGAGATGGCCGCTCCCGGATCGAGCAGCGTGACGTTGGAGATGGAGCGCTTCTATGCCACGGCCAAGGACGCGGACGTGATTATCTACAACGCCTCCATCGACGACGGCGTGGACTCGTTGGACGAGCTCGTGGCGAAGAATGCCCTGCTCGCAGACTGCAAGGCGGTGCAAATGGGCGAGGTGTGGGTGACGGACAAGAGCATGTATCAGCAGATGCTCGACGCGGGAACCATGATGGCGAACATCAACCGCGTGCTGTGCGGCAAGACCGAGGGGCTCGCGTACCTGAGGAGACTCACGTGAGTCGGCGCGTATTTGTGGTTCTTGGTACCTTGGGTGTGGTGCTGGTGATTCTTTGCGTGCTGAGCCTGTGCGTGGGAAGCGTGCCCGTGCCGGTGGCGGAGCTGCCCGCCATCCTGACGCATCCCGGGCAGGCGGACACATGGCATCAGGTGATTTGGAGCATTCGCCTGCCGCGCATGCTGGCGGCAGGTCTCTTGGGCGGCGCGCTGGCGCTGAGCGGGCTGTTGCTGCAGGTGCTCTTTGACAACCCCATTGCCGGGCCCTTCGTGTTGGGCGTCTCGAGTGGCGCGAAGCTGTGCGTGGCCGCGTTGTTGGTGAGCGCCGCGGCAGCGACACAGGCCGTGGCATCGTGGATGACGGTTGGTGCGGCGTTTGTCGGTGCGCTTGGGGCCATGGCGCTCGTGCTCGCGGTGTCGCGGCACACGGATTCTGCCAGCGTGCTCGTGGTTGCCGGCGTGATGATCGGCTACGTGTGCAATGCCGCCACCGATCTGCTGGTTACGTTTGCGAGCGATGCGAACGTGGTGAACCTGCGCAACTGGTCGCTGGGAAGCTTCTCGGGGAGCTCGTGGGGTGAGGTGGGCGTCTCGTGCGCGGTCTCGGTGGTGGGACTGGCGTGTGCCATGGCGCTTTCCAAGCCCATGGGGGCGTACCTGCTGGGTGAGGCGTACGCACAGAGCGTGGGCGTGAGCGTGCGGGGGTTTCGCGTGGCAACCGTTTTGCTTGCGAGCCTCCTTGCCGCCTGCGTCACCGCCGTTGCTGGGCCCATCAGCTTTGTGGGCATAGCGGTGCCACACATTGCCCGGCGTCTGCTCGCAACCACTCGTCCCCTCGTGCTCGTGCCCGCTTCGTTTTTGGCCGGCTCGGTGTTTTGCCTCGTCTGTGACCTCATGGCCCGCAGCGCCTTTGCGCCCACCGAGGTGTCCGTATCCACGATAACGGCCCTCTTTGGGGCGCCGGTGGTCGTGTGGGTGCTGCTGGGTCGTCGTGGTCGCGAGGAGGTGAGCGCATCGTGAGCGCCGTGCTCGAGACACGCGATTTGGCCGTGGGCTATGGCGGCGTGCCTGTGGTGCGGCACGTGGATCTGCGCGTGCGCTCCGGGCAGCTCGTGGCAATTGTGGGGCCTAACGGCGGTGGCAAGTCAACGCTGCTCAAGACGGTGGCCGGGCTGCTCCCACCGCTGGACGGAGAGGTGCGGGTGGGAGGCCGGGACTTGGCCGCGCTGAGCCTGCGCGCGCGTGCACGCGAGGTGGCCGTGCTGCTTACTGGGCGCGTGCGCACTGAGTATGCGACCTGTCGCGAGGTGGTGGAGGCTGGCCGATACCCCCATACGGGCAGGTTGGGCGTCTTGGGCAACGAGGATTTACGTGCTGTGGACGCAGCGCTTGCCCTCGTGGGCATTGAGGGATTGGCCGAGCGCGACTTTATGCAGCTCTCGGACGGACAGCGACAACGCGTGCTGCTGGCGCGCGCCATTTGCCAAGAGACACCCGCGCTGCTGTTGGACGAGCCGACGAGCCATCTGGACATTCGGCACCAGATCGAGTTGCTGCGCGTGCTGCGCGACGTTGCGGCAACGCGTGGGACGGGCGTCCTCATGGTGCTGCACGAGCTGCCGCTGGCCCGTGAGGGGGCGGATTGGCTGGTATGCGTGCGCGATGGTGGCGTCTTGTGCCAAGGGACGCCCGATGAGGTGTTTTGCTCCGGTCGCATCGAGGAGCTCTTCGATTTGGCGCCGGGCATGTACGATCCGGCGACGGGTGCGGTACACGTGCGGGGACGTGGTTGGCATGCGTAGGCTCAACGTGCGGGTGAGCGCCGGCGGTCGCATGCTGCGCTGTGGCTACACCACGGGAACGTGCGCCGCCGCGGCCACGCGCGCGGCGGCTGACTTGGTGTTGGGAGGCGCGCTGGCTCCCTCCGTGGTGGTCTCCACGCCCGCGGGCATCGACTGCGTGCTGGACGTGGAGGACGCCGAACGCGGGGACGGATGGGCGGCATGTGCCGTACGCAAGGATGCGGGAGACGACCCGGACGTTACGGACGGCGTGCTGGTGTGGGCGCGCGTAACGTGCGTGGCGAATCCGGGCGTGCGCGTGGACGGCGGCGTGGGCGTGGGTCGAGTGACGCGTGCCGGCTTGGACCAGCCGGTAGGCGCGGCGGCCATCAACAGCGTGCCGCGAGCCATGATCGCGCACGAGGCGGAGGACTCGGCACAGGCGCACGGCTATGCCGGCGGGCTTGAGGTGGTTGTCTCCATACCGGAGGGTGTTGGGCTTGCGGCGCGTACGTTCAACCCACGCTTGGGCATTGAGGGAGGCATCTCGGTATTGGGCACGAGCGGCATCGTGCGGCCCATGAGCGAGGACGCGCTCGTGGCGTCCATACAGCTCGAGCTTCGCGTGCTGCGCGAGACGGGGGCGCGCGACGTGCTCGTGGTGCCCGGCAACTACGGACGTGACTTCGCGATGGGGACGCTGGGGCTTGGCGACGAACGCATGGTGTCGTGCTCCAACTACGTGGGCGCTGCCATCGACGAGGCGGGGAGGCTGGGATTCTCCACGATGCTCTTGGTGGGGCATCTGGGCAAGCTTGCCAAGGTGGCGGCGGGCAGCATGAACACCCACTCGCGCGTGGCAGACGGTCGCATGGAGGCGATGGCCGCACATGCCGCAATGGCGGGCGCGCCCCGCGACGTGGTGGCACGCATTATGGATGCGGCTACCACCGATGCCGCGCTCGAGCTGCTGGAGGACTGCGGGCAGCGCGAGGCGACCATGGCGTCGCTCGTGGCGCGGCTGGGGGCCAACTTGCGCGCCCGGGCTGCATCAGGGTTGCAGGTGGAGGCCGTGGTGTTCTCGAACGCATGGGGCGTGCTGGGACAGACGCCGGGCGCGGCAGAGCTCATCACGCTCCATTTGGCTGGACCGTCGGTTGAGGGACACACCTCCAATTGAGGGGAGCAAGCATGATTCACTTTGTGGGCGCAGGTCCCGGGGCGGCGGACCTCATCACGGTGCGGGGGGCGCGTCTGCTCGAGCAGGCGGATGTGGTGGTCTATGCCGGGTCGCTCGTGAATCCCGAGCTGCTTGACCTGTGCAAACCGGCCTGTGCCGTGTACGACTCCTCGTCCATGACGCTCGAGGAGGTGGTTGCCGTCATGCGTGCGGCAGACGAGGCCGGCCGCACGTGCGTGCGCCTGCACACGGGCGACCCAGCCCTGTATGGCGCGCATCGCGAGCAGATGGACGTGTTGGATGAGCTGGGCATCGCCTACGACGTGGTGCCTGGCGTCTCGTCGCTCTTTGGCGCGGCGGCTGCGCTACGGGCGGAGTACACCGTGCCGGGTGTGACGCAGTCGGTCGTCGTGACGCGCGTGGAGGGGCGTACGCCCATGCCCGAACGCGAGCGACTGCGCGAGCTGGCGGCGCACGGCTGCACCATGGCGCTGTTTCTCTCGGCGGGACTGCTCGATCGTGCGCAGGCAGAGCTGCTGGAAGGCGGCTACGGCTCCGATGTGCCCGCCGCCATCGTGGTGCGAGCCACCTGGCCGGACGAGGCCGTGTATCGTTGCTCCGTGGGAACGCTTGAGGCTTGTGCGGCCGCGCATGGCGTGAGGAAGACGGCGCTGGTGCTCGTGGGCGAGTTCTTGGGTGAGCGGTCGGAGCGCTCGAGGCTCTATGATCCGTCGTTTGGGCATGGCTTTAGGGATGCCTCGACGCAGGCGCCAGGAGCGGAGCGATAGGGGGACGCGTGCGCATTTGGGCAATGTGCCTTACGGCACGGGGATGCGAGCTGGCACGTGTGCTTGCCAACGCGCTCGCAGCCGAGGGAGACGAGGTGCGCGTGT
>JAFWMI010000262.1 GCA_017513965.1 Atopobiaceae bacterium | reverse complement strand
TGCTCTACGACCGCATTGCCGCGGCGGGCATCCATGCGGAGTTCCACGAGGGTCGTGGCCTCAACCACAACTTCCCGCTCTATCCCACGCCCGAGGCCACACGCGCCATCGAGGCGGTTGTCTCGGCAGTTACCGAAGACT
The DNA here is from genome assembly GCA_017513965.1 of Atopobiaceae bacterium. Classification (GTDB taxonomy): domain Bacteria; phylum Actinomycetota; class Coriobacteriia; order Coriobacteriales; family Atopobiaceae; genus RUG440. Next base: position 33,806 of record JAFWMI010000262.1, on the reverse strand, counting down.
AGGGGCTTGCCCAGCTGGCGGCCAACGAGGCTGCAACAAAAACGGGGGGACACGCCTTCTGCAACAGCACAAGGCGTGTCCCCCCGATTCCCGATTCTCTAGGCGCAGGCGCTAGCTCTCAAAGTGCGCCGCAACCTTTACCAGCGACTCAATGATCTGCAGATGCTGGGGGCACATATCCTCGCACTGGCCGCACTCAATGCACTCGCTCGCCTTGCCAAACTCATCGCCGAGCTTCTGGTAGTTGGTAAAGTTGATGGTCCAGCCCTTGTGCTCCAAATCGTCACGCATGTCCTCGTTGTACAGCGAGAAGTACTCGGGGATGCATATGTGCATGGGACAACCGTCGGTGCAGTAGTGGCATGCGGTGCAGGCAATAGACGTTTGGGCGTTGATGATATCTGCCACCTCAAAGCAGGCGGCCTTCTCGTCCTCGCTGAGCGGCTTGAAGTCCTCCATGTACGAGAGGTTGTTCTCCATCTGCGCAAGGTCGCTCATGCCGCTGAGCACGCACATAACGTTGGGCAGGCTTGCCGCAAACCGAATGGCCCAGCTCGCGACGGAGAGGTTGGGGTCCATGCCCTTGAGCAGTTCCTCTGCCTCCGCCGGCACGTTGGCGAGCGTCCCACCCTTAATCGGCTCCATCACGATGACGGGCTTGCCGTGCTTGGTTGCCACCTCGTAGCAGGCGCGCGACTGAATCCACTCGCTCTCCCAGTCCAGATAGTTTATCTGCAGCTGCACAAACTCCATCTGGGGATGCTTGGTAAGGATCTCGTCGAGCAGTTCTGGGTTGTCGTGATACGAGAAGCCCACGTGGCGCACCAGACCGGCCTCCTTCTTTTGGAGCAGCCACTCAAAGCAGTCGAACTTCTCGTAGTGCGGATAGCTGCTTGCCTCGATGCCATGCAGCAGGTAATAGTCGAAGTAGTCGACGCCGGTCTTCTTGAGCTGCGCGTTGAACACGTCGTCGCGCCCCTCCAGCGAGTTGAAGAACTCGTTATGCAGCTTGGTGGCAAGGGTATAGCTCTCTCGCGGATAGCGGTCCACGAGCGCCGACTTGGCAACGTACTCGCTTGCAAAGCCGTTGTACATCCATGCGGTATCGAAGTAGGTAAAGCCTCGGTCCATAAACAGGTCGACCATCTGCTTAACCTGCTCCACGTCCACGTTCGCGGGATCTTTTGGATCGAGTCGCGGCAGGCGCATAAGGCCGAATCCGAGCTTCTTCTTTGGCATAAAATCCATGGTGCACTCCTCTCCTTCACATTCAGATAACTCCCCACGTCTAGAGTAACGCGAATAACCAAAGAGGGACAGTCCCCAATTGGTTATAACCAAAGAGGGACTGTCCCTCTTTGGTTAATGACATGGGGCAGACCCTCTGTTGTTGTGTGCCTGTGGCGTTACAAGCGACCAGTATGTGGGATAATCCCTATGAGTAAACGTCCGGGCATAAGGCGGTTGGTCTGCGTGGAGGCTACATCCATGGGCATACTCTTTGGCGCCATCTTCCTCATAACGTTCATGTGGCTCGCCATCTCGGGTCTTGGCATATGGCTCTTGGTTAAGGCCATAGGCGCGGTCAAGCGGTTCCTCACCGGCGAGACCAAAAGAACCGAGCGCATCGAGGCGCCAAAGCGCCCCCAGTTTACAGAGAGCGTCTCTAACAACGAGCGCTCGAGCACTTCGCGCTCCTCCACCGCACGCCCTCCCAGGGACACGCGGTCTAATACCAAGCGCGACAGCAAGCCGGTAGCGCCCACCAACGCACCCACTCCGAGCGAGCACACCAGCGAGCATGGGCGATACGTGCACCTTGGCATGGACGCTTCCAACAGGGACATCCAAAAGATCGCCCGCGAGTACGTGGACGACGACGTGGTGGGCAGCTATGCACGTGACGTGTTGTACGTGCTCGACTCGCTCGACCGTAAGCGCGACGCCCTGCTCACCGAGATAGACTGCGAGTTTGAGCGCGAGACCATAAGCTGGGATCGCTTCGTGGGCGCCACCAACGCCGCCTGCGACGCCATCCACCGCAACTGCATCCTGCTCACCAACCGCATACAGACCTTCGACACGTACGACTACCACCGCATGGAGGAGTTCTACAAGAGCGGCGGCTTTAGCAGCAACGGCACGCAGGACGCCGCACGTCTGCAACGCTGGAAGATCATCGACGAGACCAAGCGCGAGATGGACAGCATCCGCTCCGCAAACGAGGGGCTCCTCCTCGAGCTCGAGAAGCTCTCGTCCGAGTTGGGAAAGCTCTCCACCAACGAGTCCACCGACGAGAGCGCGCGCATTGCCAAGGAAGTGCGAGACCTCGCCGAGGAGACCAAGTACTATCGCTAACGCATGACGATGGGCGACGATGCCTCTCTCCCATTGTGCGCCCAGCATGTTAAGATGTTCTTATCTCGTTCCCCACTCGAACAACCGGAGCCCACCATGATCAAGGCAATCCTGCTCGACATTGACGGTACGCTCACCAACGACGCCAAGGAGATAACCCCGCGCACGCGAGACGCACTTCTTGCGGCACAAGACAATGGGGCGGTGCTCGTTCTTGCCTCGGGCCGTGCCAACATGGGACTCACGGGTTTTGCCGACGTGCTGAACATGAAGGACCACAACGGCATCTTCGTGTGCTTTAACGGGGCAAAGGCCATGAACTACCAGACGGGCGAGGTGTACTTCCAGCAGACGCTCACCGTGGACCAAGGCAAGCGCGTGCTCGACCACATGCACCAGTTTGAGGTTTGCCCCATCTACGACAAGGGCGCCTACATGTACCTCGAGAACGCCTTCTTCACCATCGAGCGTGACGGCGCGCCGTGGAGCATTGCCGAGTACGAGGCGCACAACAACAACTACCTGCTCTGCGAGGTCACCAACAACGCGGAGTTCCTGGACTGGGAGGTCAACAAGATCCTCGTTGCCGGCCAGCCCGAGTACCTGCAGGAGCATTGGCAGGAGATGGGCGCCCCCTTTGAGGGCGAGTTGAGCTCCATGTTCACGGCTCCCTTCTACTACGAGTTCACCCCGCTCGGCGTTGACAAAACCAAGGCCCTGAGCGAGACCTTCGCGAAGCTGGGCATCGCACCCGAGGAGACCATCGCCTTTGGCGATGCGCAAAACGACCTCTCCATGCTCAAGTGGGCAGGCATTGGCGTTGCCATGGGCAATGCGGTAGACGAGGTGAAGGAAGCCGCAAACGAGATCACGCTCAGCAACAACGAGGACGGCATTGCGGTTGCCCTCCAACGCCTTGCGCCTGAGCTGCTCTAGACGCGCCATGGCCAGCAACAAGCGGTCCGCACGCCAACGGCAACGCGCCGTCTTCGAGGCGCAGCTGGGCGACATGTCAGACGTCTTCTCTCGGGAAGAGCGCAGACAGGAGCGGTTTGAGCAGCGCAAGGAGGCCGCGCTGCGTCACAAGGCGTGCGAATCGAAGAACCGCTATGCCACGCGCCTGGAGGCCGAGGATGCCATCGCCGCGTGCGCCGCATACGGAAGAGTCGGACTCACCTGCTATCGGTGCGCGCACTGCAAGGGTTGGCACCTCACCTCACATGCTCGCGCGTAACTGCCCTCAGCAGCGCCTTGCATCCCATCCACACGTCGGCAAACGTCGTGTCGAAGTCGTCGGTATACCATGGGTCGGCCACCTCACGCGGTTGGTCGGTCCAGTCGAGTAGCAGGTGCACCTTCCCGGCGGGATCGGATCCGAGTATTCGCATGATGTCGCGACGGTTCTCCTCGTCCATCCCCACGATGAGGTCGTACGTCTTGTAGTCGGCACGCGTGAGCGCACGAGAACGATGACCGCCGCACGCGATGCCATGACGCGCCAAGACCTCGCTCGTTCCCCAATGCACGCCCCAACCAAGCGCATCTCGCGTCGCGGCAGCAGAATCCGCGTACACCTTGTCCTCGAGTCGAGCCTCGCGCACCAAGTGGCGCATAACGTACTCGGCCATCGTCGACCTGCAGATGTTGCCGTGGCACACAAAGAGAATCCGGTAGCACATGGTTGGCACACTCCCCGCCTTGGTGTGGACGCGTCGCATAGTAACGAGCTACAGCATCATGCGCATGGCACGATGCGTGGAGCTGTCGTCCTCAAAGCCCAAGGACTGGTACAGCGGGTATCCATCATCGGTCGCGTTGAGCTCCACCACGTCCAAGTTGAGCTCGCGCGCCTTGTTAAGCAGCGCCAGCATGGTCGCCCTGGCAAGGCCACGCCTGCGGTACGCAGGACGCGTGTACACGTTGAACAGCACGCCCGTGCGCCCATGCGGAAACCTTGGGCTGGGCGGCTTCTCCACCAACAGCAGCCAGGCGCAACAGGCGATCTGGTCCTCCGCGCGCATGGCGAAGACGTACAGGTCCTTGTCCAAATGCGCTTGAAGATACGAGGCGAGCTCATGGGCAATGCCACGCTCCTGTTCGTGACTGAGCTCGCCAAAGTCATCTGCGAGGTAGCCCAAACGAAGCGACGTGAGTTCCGCCAGGTCCCTTGTGCTTGCCATCTCAACAACGCCCATGTGCTCGTCTCCCAAACCGCCAACCGCATAACCGTACGACTATTGTAACCGCTCCCCTTATCCAAAACCACGTTTTGGCACTCTTCCCCCTCATGCCGCTCTTGGGATACACTGGCAGTCATACTCTGCTAGAAGGGAAGCCGCAATCATGACAAACCTGCACCGAATGGCTTCGAAGGCCGCGCAATGGGTGGTAGACAAGGCCATGGGCAGCTCGCTTGCCCAAGAGGAGACCGAGGCGACGGGCACCCCCGAGGTCTTCCCCGGTATGCCCGAGCTCGCGCGGCGCACCGCCGCAGAGGGATGTGTCCTGCTCAAGAACGATGGCACGCTCCCCCTTTCGCCGGAAGGCTCCGTCGCCGTCTTTGGTCGATGCCAGCTCGACTGGTTCTTCATGGGGCATGGCAGCGGCGGAGACGTGCATCCTCCGTACACGGTCAACCTCATGGAGGGCCTGTCCGCACGCAATGCCATCTACGACCACGTACTAGCGGAAATCTACCAATCGTGGTGCGCGACCGAGGAGAACAGGGCGGAGCCAGGCTGGTGGGGACACTGGCCAACCCATTACCCCGAGATGCCGGTAAACGACAATCTCGCACGTGCCGCCTCGCACAACGCGCAAACGGCCATCGTGGTTCTTGGCCGCTGCGCTGGCGAAAGCCAGGACCTCAAGCTCAAACGAGGCGGGTACTATCTCACCAACGAAGAGCGCGCCCTCATAGATACCGTGACCTCGGCGTTTGAGCACACCGTCATCGTGCTCAACACGGGCAACGTGATTGACCTCTCGTGGGTTGAGTCGTACGGCTCGCGGATTGGCGCGGTCCTGCTCGCCTGGCAGGGTGGCATGGAGTCGGGCAATGCCGTGGCCGACGTGCTCTATGGCGTCGTGAACCCGTGCGGCAGGCTCACCAGCACGTTCGCCACGAGCTACAACGCCTATCCCAGCACCAACTTCGGCGGCAAGAGGAAGGTCGAGTACTCCGAGGGCATCTTTGTTGGGTACCGGCACTTCGATTCCTTCGCACCCGCAGAGGTGCTGTATCCGTTTGGTTATGGCTTGTCGTACACGTCCTTTGGCATAGAGCCGCTTGGCCTCGAACTCCACGAGCAATACGCCGTCGCACGGCTGCGTGTGACCAATACGGGACCACGCGCGGGTCGCGAGGTCGTCAAGCTGTGGTGCCACCCCACAAAGGAGAATCTCAGCAAGCCGGAGCGCGTGCTTGCGGGCTTTGGCAAAACGGGCGAGATAGCGCCCTACCATCGAGAAGAGCTCCAGATCGTGTGCGACCTCAAGTCCATCGCCTTCTTTGACGAGACGACGAGCTCCTTCGTCCTCGATGCGGGAACGTACCGGTTTGAGGCAAACGGCACCGAGATGGCAGGGCTGGTCATTCCGCAAAAGCGCATTCTTGAGCGATGCCAGCCCATCTGCGTAACGAGCGCCGACAGGCGCGCACTCATGCTCGAGCACATGCCCCACGAGCTGCCCCCCACCACCTGGCTCAACGCCAACCTCACCGACGTCGCCAACGGTAATCTAACGCTCGACGAGTTCGTGGCGCAGCTCACCAACGACGAGCTCCAGGCGCTCATGTGCGGAGAGGGGTTCATGAACAGCGAGCTGGGAACGCCCGGGAACGCCGGTGCCTTTGGCGGCGTCTCTCCCGAGCTGCAGCAACGCGCCGTCCCTCCCATCATTTGCGCCGACGGACCATCGGGTGCACGGTTACGCCGCTACTGCTCGCTGTTGCCTTGTGCAACCAACCTGGCCTGCACGTGGGATACCGAGCTCGTGCGAAAGCTCTATACGCTCGCCGGCAGCGAGGTGGCGCAAAACGGCGTGGATGTGCTGCTTGCCCCCGGCATGAACATCCAACGCAACCCGTTGTGCGGTCGCAACTTTGAGTACTTCTCGGAAGACCCGCTCCTCACGGGATGCATGGGTGCCGCCGTGGTGCAGGGCATTCAAGAGGCAGGGGTGAGCGCGTGCCCCAAGCACTTTGCCTGCAATAATCAGGAGCTCAGACGCAACACGTGCGACTCGCGCGTGTCGGTGCGTACCTTGCGCGAAGTCTACCTGCGCGGATTCGAGATATGCGTGCGCACGGCAAAGCCCGACCTCATTATGACCTCATACAACAAGATCAACGGCATATGGGCGCATTACCACTTTGACTTGGTAACGCTCGTGCTCCGCGGCGAATGGGGCTTCGACGGCGTGGTGATCACGGACTGGTGGATGAGACCGGCACGCTGTCCCGAGTTCCCCGCACTTCGCAACAATGCGTATCGCTTGCGCGCCGGCGTGGACGTGCTCATGCCTGGCACGCCCAAGGGCGCGCGCGGCATAAGCCGAGGCGAGCTGCAGCGAACTGCCCGAGCCGTTCTCTCGCTCGCCCTCAAGCGCATGCAGATCAAGAACGGCTCATAGGAGGGTCGAGCGGCGCGCACTCCGCGTTCTTGACAACGGCTTACTGGGACGAAGGTCGCCGCTTCTTCTTGGGCCTCCTTTTGGAGGCCCTTTCGCTTGCGGACTGCTCAGGCCGCACGAGGCATTTGGGCCCGTAGCCAATGAGGTCGGTGCGATGCGCCTTGTGCAATGCCTCCAGCACGAGCTTGCGATTTGCCGGGTTGCGGTACTGAATGAGCGCCCGCTGCATGGCCTTCTCGTGCGGATCGGTCGCGCAGTACACGGGACGCATGGTACGCGGGTCGAGTCCCGTGTAATAGATGCAGGTAGACACGGTGGATGGCGTGGGATAGAAGTCCTGCACCTGCTCGGGGTTGTAGCCCATGTCGCGGCAGAACTCCGCAAGCTTTACGGCTTCGCGCAGGGTCGATCCGGGATGGCTGCTCATGAGGTAGGGAACGACGTACTGCTCCTTGCCCACCTCGCGCGAGACCTGCTCAAACTCTTTGCAAAAACGCTGGTACACGTCGTTGGGTGGCTTTCCCATCACCTGGAGCACCTCGTCGCACACGTGCTCGGGCGCAAGGCGCAGCTGTCCGCTCACATGGTGCTCGGCCAGCTCGCGAATAAAGGTGTGGTCGGGATCGAGCAGCGCGTAGTCGAATCGAATGCCACTGCGCACAAACACCTTCTTTACGCCGGGCAGCGCCCGCAACTTGCGCAGCAGGCGTACGTACGCCTTGTGCGTAACGGTGAGGTGCTTGCACGGCTTGGGCGAGAGACACCTACGCCCCACACAGGCACCGCGCACCAGCTGGTCTTGGCAGGCGGGCACCCGGAAGTTTGCCGTGGGACCACCCACGTCGTGAATGTAGCCCTTGAACTCCGGGTCGCGCGTCATGGCCTCTGCCTCGGCAAGCAGCGACTCGTCGCTTCGCGTTTGTATGATGCGTCCCTGATGGAAGTTGAGCGCGCAGAACGAGCACTCCCCCAAACAGCCACGATTGCTCGCCAGGCTAAACTTCACCTCGGCGATGGCCGGGATGCCTCCCACCGCCTCGTATGAGGGATGGTAGGCGCGCGCATACGGCAGCTCGTACACCGCGTCGAACTCCTCGGTGGTGAGCGGCTCCGATGGTGGGTTTTGGATCACATAGACGCCATGCGGATACTCCTCCACGAGCGGTCGTCCCAAGAAGGGGTTGAGCTCGCGGCACTGCATGCCAAAGCTGCGCGCGTACTCGCGCTTGTCCGCCTGCATCTGCTCGAACGTGGGCAACACGACGGGCCGGTCGCATTGCTCGGTGGTGCGTGCCTTGTACACCGTGCCGGGAATGAACGTGAGGTCACTCACGCTCAAGCCCGCATTGAGCGCGTCGGCGATGGCCACGATGGCATGCTCCCCCATCCCGTACGAGATGAGGTCTGCCCCCGCGTCGAGCAACGTGGAACGTCGCAACTTGTTTGACCAGTAGTCGTAATGAGCGAGTCGCCTGAGCGACGCCTCAATGCCACCCAGCACAATGGGCGTGTGCTTGTACGTTTGGCGAATCAGATTCCCGTACACCACCGTCGCGTGGTCGGGACGCAGCCCCATCTTCCCACCCGGAGAATAGAAGTCCCTCGCACGACGATGCTTGGCCACCGTGTAGTGGTTCACCATCGAGTCCATGTTGCCGCCCGACACCAAAAATGCCAGTCGCGGCTCACCAAACACGTCTATGCTCGTGGGATCGCGCCAGTCGGGTTGCGCAATCACGCCCACCCGATAGCCATGGGCTTCGAGCACCCTGGTTATGATGGCAAGGCCAAACGAGGGATGGTCCACGTAGGCATCCCCGCTCACGTACACGAAGTCGCACTGGTCCCAGCCACGGTCGCGCATCTCTTGGGCGGTGGTGGGCAAGAACTCTCGCGCTGAGACAGGCCTGCCCTGGGGATACGCCACTTTGGCCGAAGCCTTCTTGCCCCGCTTTTTGGTATGCGTTCGCTCGCTGCGCATGGCACTCCTCCCCACGGAGCCTAGTATAGCCCAGAGTATGAATCTGCCACCAGTAACAGTTACTGGTGGCAGAACCACGACACGTTGTGCGAAGACGAGCTGAGGGGTTACTCCTCCCACAGCTCCATCTGCTCGTCGGTGAGCTCGGAGATGATGAACGACATGTAGGTCGCAGTGAGGTGATTCTTCAGGACGTTGTCAAGCGCGGGGTCAGAGATGGCCGTCACACCAAATCCAATCGGGTCGTTGTCGTCGTCGAACGCGACGCCGCGGAAGTACTTTTAGGCCTCCTCAAACCTCAAACGCTGGGTCTCGGTGAGCGCCTCGCGGTCGTAGGTATACTCAATGCCAATCTTTGGGGAAAGCGGGCGGAACCGTAGGAACAGCATCCGCGACGTTGGTAAAGGTGCGGAAGTTGGGGAACACGTAACCGCTTTCGGCGTCTTCCCCGCACTCGTAGTTGGGCGAGGCATAGGTGTAGACAAAACGCATGTTGTCTTCCGCGATGTTGCCCGTAAGACGTCCCACGACGTTGGCAACCGCAGCACCAAGGCTGTGGCCGGTAATGAGCAGAATCGTATTGGTGTCAGTCGCCCCCTCGATGCCCTGCACGTAGGCTTCGAGCGCCTCGGCACAGTTCTTTCCCGCCCCAAAGAAGCCGTCGCCTACCGACTTGACGTCGGTGATGGCATCGTTGACGGTGGTGGTGCCCTTAAAGGTCGCGCACACGATGCGATACACCCTGCCGTCCTTTTGGATGGCCTTATGGGCAAAGGTACGCGCGGGTTCGCTTATGGCGTTGCGTTGCAGGGTGGTCATCGCATAATGGCTGCTCCACACATGCTCAAATCCCAGCGTTTGGAACAGCGACTCAACGGTGATGGAGGACATCTCGCATGCCCAGCTCGTCACCAAGCCAACGATGGCAAGGCGTGAGTCCTTCACCCTTGCGGTAGCGCTCTGCAGCAAGGTGCCCCAGTCCCAAAGAAGCTTCATGGGACGCTTGAAGGGCACGTCCACCCATTGGGGCTCGAGCTCCTCGTATACTTCCATGTTCTGATCCTGCTCCGCGAGTGGCGTCGGCGCTGCATAGCGGGCAATCGCGTCCTTGAAGGACGCTACCATCTCGTTGTTCTCCATATTCGTCTCCTATGTCCCTTCGCATAACACGCGAGAGGTGCCACATTGCTGCACCTCTCGCATATTTGACTCTTCAATAATGCGGTCTTCTCGCCACTAGTCCTTGCGCACCGTCACGAACACGTACACCATGAGCGCGAAGCCCGCGGCACCGCAGACGTAGCCTATGTTGACGAGCGCCTGCCGCTCCGCGCCCGCGCCCGACGAGCACACCAGGCACGCGCCCAGGAACAGCGCCGTGGCGAGCATGGCGAGCACGACGTTGCGCACGAGGTTTGGCGGCCTTTACGGTCTTGGGGTCGACGCCAAAGTCGCCGCCCAGCCTGAGCTGGCTCTTCTGGAGCATGTCGAGCGTCTCCACGGGCGCCACGCTCGAGCGCAGCTGCGCGAGCGCGTCGCAGTACTCCACCGGCAGCATGTCGGTGTGGGTGGACGCGATCTGGCCGAGCTTGACGAAGGTGGGGCCCAGGTCCTGCAGGATGTCCACCGTCATCTCGGGCGTGAGCCCGTCGCTGTAGTCGTAGTTCTTGAGGATGGCCACGATCTCCTTGCCGCGCGCGCTGTAGTCGATCTTGTCCTTGGTCTTCGTGCGCGCATTTCTGAGCGCCTGTATAAAGTTTGCCCTGGTATGTCCCCCTCATCGCTCACAAGATATGCTTTGGCTGAACGTAAAAAACTCCAAATTAATACCTAGCATGGTGCCAATATGCTTTTGTGCGGCAAAAACCACGAAGGAACGCCTTGATCCGTTTCCTGCCAAGCATTATTTTGCGGCTTCGTCTTTGTTCATGGGCGCAACGTGCAGCGCTCCGGTAGTTCCATCCTCGTTGCAGGTAACGCTAATCGAGTATGAGCCGGCGTCGAGCTCGTGCTGGGCAATCGCAGTACCGCTCTCCTTCTCGTCGAGCACAACCTCGCCGGCGGCGTCAAGAAGCCTGAGCTGCAGGCTGCCCTTATCCAACTTGGAGTCCACCGCAAGCACCTGGCCATCCTTGATGTCTATACCGCCCCCTAGGGAAGCAACGGCAGAGCCTTTTCCTGCATCGTCTGCCGTATACGTGTACCCACCAGTCTTGTCGTCGATTTCGTCCTTAAGATAGCCTTGACCAGCGCATCCGCCAAGAATCGCGACACAGGACAACGCTGCTACCAACATAATAATCTTTTTCATTATTGACACAATCGCTCCTTTCGTTGGCTTGGCGAATAGTGTAGCATGCACATCGCAGCGTTAGGTGTATATACCACTCAGTGCCCCATGCCTTACTCGAACGCCAAAAGCATCAAGCGCAAAGACGCATCACGTTCGGCTTACAACAGAGGCGCCCAAGGCAAAGAACGAATTGTTCACGCACTACGCCTACGACGCGCTCGCCGCACACCAAGACATACTGGACGTCCAGAACAATTGCGTTACCAATGAGTTTTATGTGGTACCATTGAGTCGCACATTCGCTATTAAGGAGAGGACCGCATAAAGCCGTTCGTAGGAGTTCCCAACGATTACTCAAAGCAGAAGTAATGGCTGACACGTCCAGATGACCCCGACAAGAAGGTGGACCTGCTCTACCTATTCCCTTCGAGTTGTAATGATCCCATGGCAGGTACAATTTGCAAAATCAACAACCGAAGCATGAAGCTGGGCGCCAAACGCAACGCCTCACAGCAGGCGTCGGCATTTGAGCCGGTTGCCAACTTTTTTGCGCCATTCTGGCGGCAGGTAAACGCCATGAAGCTAAGCTCGATGAGCTTCGAGGAGGTAGATGAGGCCGAGTGGGCAGAGCCAAGGACGGACGTCTATGCGGCGCTGGACTACTATTTTGAGAACCTCAACCAGGGACGCCCGTACTTCTTGGCCGGACACTCACAGGGCTCGCGGCTCTCCTACATGGTCCTCTTCGAATACATGCGGGAGCACCCAGACTACTATGATTGCTTCTTTCATACAATGCTTTGAACCAATGAGTAACGGGTCTAACGTGCCTGATTATGTAGCTCTTGTTCGGTGCAACACTAAAACCATATTCGAATATTCGTCCTTAGAAAAAGGGACGCGAGCGAGCCCCGCACACGACATGCACGCTACAGCACCTCGGCCAAGTATCGCCCCGTCACGCTCTGCTCGCAGCGTGCGACCTCGTCCGGCGTGCCGGCACACACCACGCGCCCACCGGCCTCGCCGCCTCCCGGGCCCAAATCCACAACCCAGTCCGCATTGGCAATCATGTCCAGGTCGTGCTCGATGACCACTACCGTCGCTCCCGCTTGCACCAGCCGCTCGAGCACACCAAGAAGCACCTCCACGTCGAGCGGATGCAGTCCGATGGTGGGCTCGTCAAACACGAAGAGGGCGTCCTCCTGTCGGCGTCCCATCTCGCTTGCGAGCTTGAGTCGCTGGGCCTCGCCTCCGCTCAGCGCCGGCGTCGCCTCGCCCAAGGTGAGATAACCAAGGCCAAGACCGCTGAGCGTGACGAGTTTGGCGTGGGCATTGCGCAGCCCCGTGGTTGCGTCGAGCGCCTCGTCCACAGTCATGGCCATGAGCTGCGGCAGAGAAAAGCCTCCCTCGCCAGAGCCACGACCCGGCGCCCGCAGAATCTCGCTCGCCTCCGGCGCATAGCGCGAGCCCCTACAGTCCGGACACACCACGTCCACATCGGGCAAGAACTGCACGTCCAAAGAGATGGATCCCGTGCCATCGCAGGTAGGGCACCGCAGCGACCCGGTGTTATACGAGAAGGCGCCCATCTTGAGGCCACGCTCACGTGCCATAGGTGTTGCCGCATAGGCGCGGCGCAGGTCGTCCAGAACGCCGGAATAGGTCGCCACGGTTGAGCGCACGTTGGCGCCAATGGGCGTTGAGTCTATGAGGTTCACGCGCCGAATGCCCTCGGCATCGATGCTACGCACGTGACGCGGCATGCGAGGGGCATCGGGCCCCGCCTTTGCCGTCAATGTCGCAAGCGCCGGCACCAATCCCTCCAGCACGAGCGTCGTCTTTCCAGAGCCAGAGACGCCCGTCACCGCCGTGAGCCTCCCCCGAGGAATGCACACCTGCATGGGCTTTACCGTGTGGATGGCGTCCGTGGCAATCGCGACCTCCCCCATGTCGAACATCTCGTCCGCACTGCAACGCGTACGCGCCCGCACCTTGCTGGTCCCAACAAGAAAGCCTCCGATGCGCGAGGCCGGATTGCTCACGACCTGGTCAATTGACCCTTGCGCGATTATCATGCCGCCTTGCGCACCAGATGCCGGGCCCACCTCCACCACATGGTCTGCCGCACGCAGGATGCGCACGTCGTGGTCGACCACCACAACCGAGTTTCCGTCTGCCACCAGGTCGTTCATCACGTTGACCAAGCCGTCCACGTTCTGTGGGTGCAAGCCGATGGAAGGCTCGTCGAGCACGTAGAGCACGCCCGTGGTGCGATTGCGCACCGCACGTGACAGCTGTGCCCGTTGGCGCTCGCCCGTGGAAAGCGTTCCGCTCGCCCGATCGAGCGCAAGATACCCAAGCCCCAACTGGCGCAGACGGTCCATGGGCTCAAACATGTTGTCCACTATGGTTCGAGCCATCGCCCGCATCTCCTCGGGCAGCGAGTCTGGCACGGTCGCGACCCAGTCGACCAGCTCATCGAGCGTGAGCGCACTTGCCTGCGCGAGGTTGATTCCACACACCAGGGGGGCTCGCGCCGCATCGCTGAGCCTCGTGCCGCCACACGACGGGCACGGTTGCTCCGAGAGGTACTTTGCCACGCGCCTGAGGCCCTTCTCGTCCTTTACCTTGGAGAGAGCGTTCTCCACGGAGTAACGCGCCGAGTAATAGGTAAAGTCCATCTCGCCGGCAGTGCCCGTCTTCTCGTTGTGGTAGAGCAGGTGGTACTTCTCGGGTGCACCATGGAGGACGAATTCCTGCTCTTCGGGCGTAAGGTCCCGGTAGGGCACATCGGTGCGCACGCCCGCCTCACGCGCTATGTCCTTCATGAGCGACCACATGAGATGACCCCAAGGCGCCACGGCACCCTCGTCTATGGTCTTGCTCGTGTCGGGCACGAGGGTCGACTCGTCCACTTGGCGCACGGTTCCGGTACCCGCACATTCCGGGCATGCGCCATCCGAGTTGAAGGCGAGCTGCTCCGCACCGGGGCCATAGAACGTCTCGCCGCATACGGGGCATGCTATGGGCCGCTCGAGCGCCACGTTCATGGTTGGCGGCACATGGTGGCCATGGGGGCACACGTGGCTGCCCAGGCGCGAGAAGAGCAGGCGCAAATGGTTGAGCAGTTCCGTAGACGTGCCAAACGTGGAGCGCACGCCCGGCACACCGGGTCGCTGACGCAAGGCGAGGGCCGCGGGCACATGAAGCACCTCGTCGACCGTAGCCCTTCCGGTTTGGGTGATGCGACGCCTCGTGTAGGTGGAAAGCGCCTCCATGTAACGACGCGAGCCCTCGGCATAGAGCACGCCAAGCGCAAGGCTCGACTTGCCCGAGCCGGAGACGCCCGCAATGCCCACGACCTGGTTGAGCGGAATGTTCACGTCCACGTTCTTGAGATTGTGCACCCGTGCGCCGCGAACGGCAATGTGGTCTACTTGAGTCATGGAAGTCCCTACGCTATGCCAGTCGGTCTATGCGAGTCCGGTTCCCGATGCTGCGATCAACGCACCAAGTGTGCAACCAGCGCGTCGATGACCCGCTCGCTCACGCCGCAATGGAGCAAGAAGCCTCTCACCGACCCGTACTTGGACACGATTCTGTCGTACAGCATGAACATCGCATGAATGCGCGTGATGGTACCGTCATGCAGGGGCGGGGGCAACGTGGGGTCCCATGAGGCCATGACTTCGTCGACCTCCTCGTCACTCGCAAACGAATAGGCGTAATCGGCCACGATGTCCTCTCGGCTTGCACCCGCGGCACCCAGGATGAGCATCGACACGATGCCGGTTCTGTCCATGCCGGCCGCGCAATGGAAGAGCACGCAGTCCTCCGGCCCGGCCTCGGCCATAAACGTTATGAGTTCTCTGATGCCCAAAAGGTCCGAGAGCATGCGCGTATACCCCTCGATCACGAACTCGACGATTCTTCCCGTCTTGGTCCACTCGGGCGTCATCGTGCGGTCGTCTGCCATGGAGGCGCTCATCCACGACACGCCATCAAGACGTGCAAAGCGATCGGAGAGCTCTGGGCGCTCCACGCTCATGCGCAAGTCCACGACGCGCCGTACCCCATAGCCGAGCAGCTGCTCGAGCTCCTCGTCACACAGGAACATCGTGTCGCCGGAGCGCAGGAAGCGTCTTGGCTTCGAGACGCCATACGCTGTTTGGTACCCACCCAGGTCTCGCACGTTGAACATGGTCTTAAGCTCTATGCGACTTCCTCCCGCCGTGCCCATGTGTACCTCCCAACAGCTTGCCCAAACACGCTCCTTCCCATCTTAGCGCGAATTGCCTGCCGCGGGTAACAGTTGCTGCCACGGGCAACAGTCACGAATGGCAGAACCTCCGATGTCAACTGCCAGTTGACCAAACACCTCGCCCTCCCCCGTAAGCTGGTACTCACAAGCAGGCAATGCAAACAAAGGAGGAAGCCATGAAGAAGGACCTGACCGAACTCGTATTCATCGTCGACAAGAGTGGTTCCATGCACGGACTGGAGCCCGATACCATCGGGGGACTCAACGCCACACTCGAGAAGAACAGGGCGCTGCCCGGCGAGGCCTACGTCTCCATCGTGTTCTTCGACCACACCAGCGAGGTTGTCCTCGACCGCGTCCCGCTGAGCGAGGTGAAGCCTCTCACCACCGCAGACTATCGCGTAGGCGGCTGCACGGCGCTGCTCGATGCCGTGGGAGATGCCATGCGCTACCACATTAAGGTCCAAGGCATACTTCCCGAGAGCCACAAGGCCGAGCACGTGATCGTGGTGATCATCACCGACGGCATGGAGAACGCGAGCACCCACCGCACCTACCAAGAGGTGAAGGAACTCATCGAGCGTCAGCGTGCCCATGGCTGGGAGATCCTGTTCCTTGGGGCAAACATAGACGCCGCGGCGGAGGCCAAGAAGATGGGTATTGCGCCAGAGCGTGCGAGCCAGTACGTGAGCGATGGCACGGGCAGCCTGTTTGCCTACGATGCCGTAGCCCGCGCGCAGTGCGAGACGCGCTTGCACGGTGCTCCAAGCCCGTCCTGGAACGCGGCACCCATGGCCGACGCGAAGGCGCGTGGCGGTATGCCCAAGCGTCACTGGTGGCAGAAGTAGGTAGCGGAAGCGGGGCACGCCCTCAAGGGCGGCGTGCCCCAACCGCTCGTCCCGGTCGCTCATCACGACCAGTTGCTGAGCATTCGCGCGCTAGCCAACGACTCGTCCAGTGCCTGCAGCAACGCTGGATCCGCCAGGGCGCCGTAGGTCTCTTCCTGTCGTTTGAGCTCACGCAAGGCGCGCCTGCCATCGCAAGTCACCTCACGTATCACGGCATCGTATAGCTGCAACGCACGTTTCCGCTCCCCGTCGTCCGCGTCATCCGACGGGGACAATGTTGCCCTGCTCATCAATACGCACCTCCCCCAGGCCTCCCAGCACGTCATTGCGAAAGACGAGCTCCTCCTCGTCCTGAAAGCCTACGAAGAACAGCTGGGAGACCGCATCGTGGTTAAAGAAGAAAAGCTCGCCCGGCGTGAGGATGCCCTCAGGGTATCTGCAGGCAGAATAGTCGTATATTCGTGAGGAGCCCACGCGCGCCTGCACGCGGCCAATGATCATCAAGCGCTTGCTTCCCCCTCTCACGCATACAACCGAGCCTATTGGCAGTAGATGCTCAAACATCGCTATCTCACCTCTTCCTTGGATCCGCCTACGCCAGATGGACGCCACCAATCGTTGACGTCTACGCCAAGGCGCTTGAGCGTCTTGCGCAAGCCGCTCCAGTCAACCTTCACCTTTACGCCCGCGCCCAGTCCGAGTCCAACGCCAAGCTCGCCTTCCAAGGAGGTGGGCGTCACGCTCATGGCAGCATCACCTCCCTTGCCGCCTACCTTTGCCTCTGTTGTGGCATCAACCGACACGCCCAAAAACGTAAAGCCGGTGGAGAGCTCTCCGGTTGCCAAGTACGACTCGCTTCCCAGCTTGGCCTCGAACCCCTCTGGGCCGTATGAGATGCCTGCCTCGACGGACTCCGTGAGGAATGATCCCTTCGTCTTGGCGTGATAGTCAAATCCCTCAATGCCCGCCTTGCTCGAGACCTCGCCAGAGAGCACGCTTGCCTTGCTGCCGGCCTTGGCCGTTACGGATGGCGCGAACGTCCCTTCGTTGAGCAGCGATGCGCCCAGAGCACCCGTCACCGACCCAGAGAGTGCCGTGAGCTTGGCGGAGAAACCAAGGATGCCCGCTTCGGTCGTAACCGTTCCCTGTGCCGCATGCACACGTGCCTCAGCCTCAAAGCCAGACGAGGACTTCTTTTCCTCCTTCCCATCGTCCCCTTGCTCAATGCCGCCCCTTTTGTAGGGCTTGGCCGATGCGGAGACGCCAAGCAGCTCACCATACAACGTGGAACGCACGGGGATGCCCGCCACGACCGCCCCAAACTCCCGTTTGCCCGAGACTGCCGAGTCCGCGACTGAGAGGTCTCCCTCAAGGAACCGTTCCAACGGCGACTTCTCCTTATGAGTCTGCGCATACTTGGCGGAGGCAACATCCAAGTCCAACCGCAGCCTCCCCGCCCACGTTACGTCCCCCCAGGTTCCCGTACCCGCATAGCTGCGCATACTGGCCAAAGCCTGATCTGCCGTTGCGGTATTGACGCCCGCATACAGCGCCGCGGACTGTTCCTCGTACTGCTGTACCTGCTCGAGGACGCGCTCGTTGTACGAGACTATTGCCTCCTGCCCCGCAATGAGCGAACGATAGCCCGCCTTGAGGCCGCATATGTCAATGAGGCCCAGAGTCGATCCGCCGTACTGCAACGTTGGATCGCAAGAGGATAGGAGCGCGTTGAATCGTTCGGCATTGGTGACGGCAGTCTCCATCTGCTTTTCGAACCGGGCAATCGAAGCCCTCGCCTCGTCTAACCGCTCCTGAGCAACCTGCGTGTCCAGAACGCCCGGGGAGGTGGTGGGAAGCGATCCCACCAACGCCGCATTGCGGGCATCCACCTCCTTGATCGACTGGAGCATCGCGACCTGTGCCGTTACGACGGCGGCCTGCATGCGGATTCGCTGCTCTGCGGCAGTGACGCTCTTGCCACTCATGCCGCCCAGATAACAGCCAGTAAGCTTGGCAGCCAGGCGTTCGCATCGCTGGCACTGCACTTCGAGCTGACGAGACTCCAGGCCAAGCAGCTCCACCGCACGTTGCTTTACGATTCTCATGAGCCGCCTCCCCGCATCCCCGCGCCCATTCGGGCATCGATTCCACGCAGGGCATCGTCCATGCCGCGTACCAATGCGACGTCCGACCCAATGAGCTGTGCCAGGCACGCTAGGGAAGATGCGACCGTGTTGCCCAGCCTGCCATCGTGGTCGGAGCTTGCCGGAACAGGGATATCGGCAGATAACCCCAAGAGCCGGAATGACAGGCAGTCGTCAACGCCACCCCACAGCGTTGCGCCCACATCCAAGGCTGCGCCCAAGCTCGTACGTATTTCGTTTGCCATGCTTATGCCCCTTTCTTTATGACCCTGCACGTAAGCACACCGGCAAGCACAAAAGGCTGACCCAAGGGAAGCGCCACGGGCTCGAACGGCCTCAGCACGCTTCCATGCAATGCGGTTCCGTTCGTGGATCCCATGTCCGTCGCAAAGACGACGTCACCGTCGCGGCGAAGCGTTACGTGGCGTCTGCTCACCCTTGGCTGGTCGGCTATGCAAACGTCGCACTCTGCCCCACGACCAACAAGATACGAACCACCCTCCTCAAGCGGGACGGGCAAGCGAGACGAGTCCTCAAACACGAGTGTCAGTCCCGGCTGCTCGTTGAGCCGCTCGCAAGCGCAT
This sequence comes from Atopobiaceae bacterium, assembly GCA_017513965.1. Taxonomy (GTDB): domain Bacteria; phylum Actinomycetota; class Coriobacteriia; order Coriobacteriales; family Atopobiaceae; genus RUG440. The sequence goes on along the minus strand of JAFWMI010000262.1, from coordinate 14,699 downwards.
CGGCATCCCTGCACGAACACGCGAAACCTGTTGAGGGAGAGCGTCTCGCCCTCGCTTTGCACGTACTCCCTCAGCCGCTGGTTAACAAAGACGTCGTAAGGACGATCCTTTCCACGTCTTCTGGTTCCACACCAGGACTCAAGAAGCGCAAGGGGCGTGTGCCGTTCGAGAAGCCTCTCGTCTTCTACGGGAGCACAAGCAAAGCGCAGACGCTTGTTTTGCGTGACGAAGACAAACCGAGGGTCAAGGATCAGGGCGGCATGGGGAACGCCCGCCTGCGAAAGATGACTCAGGGCATCCAGAAGGTCCTCGCACCAACCAAGGATCTGCGTCCCCGTAAGACGAGTCCGTCTCGCCACCCGTCTCAATGTGCGCATGCCCGTTACGTCGTACGCATATCTCGCACGCCGAAATCGCATGTGCGCCGCCTCCAAGGGCAACAGCATGGTCTCCCCCTCCGCCTGCGCAAGATATGCGGTACGCCTTGCACGAGCGTATTCGTTGGGCTTGAGGGACACGAGGAGCCTTCTCGTTCCCCTCACAAGTGACCTATGGGTATGGATGCGCATGCTATACCAACGCAACCCGAATGCCGTCAACCAGTACGTCTTGTGCCAACACGCCCAAACGTGCGTGAGGGTCGAGCAAGGACCCCTTGTCCTCCCCATCGAGCAGCATCAGGCGCTCGTGGCCAGTTGGCAAGAACAGCCCATGCGTCACCTCGTCAATCATGCGCACCATAACCTCCGTCGCCTCGCATACGAACAAGTCCGGCGAAACGCAGACCTCATACGCCCGCTGTGTCGCGGGAAGGGTCACGTTCAAGAGCAAACGATCATCCAAAGCAACCACACCTCCCAAGCGTCGCAAATCATGCCGCCCCAAACGTGCTCGATCGCACAAAGCGCACGGCGCGCGTGCTTCCGCCGAGCACCGCAAAACCATCCAGCCTCCTCACGGGCAGTCGATGCTCTCTGGTAAGCCTCGGCAGGGGAAACACCGTTTGGGTCGCAAAGCCCTCTCCCACCCAAAGACCTCTTCCCGACGCCTGCACGTGCTTGAGCCAGTTGTCGAAGACAGAGCCCAGCCGCCAGCTCTCCGCCCCAAGCACGAACGGAGGAAGGTCGTACTCCAACGCCCTCACAAGGATGTCTTGCAGCAGCGCGGCCTCATGCGAGGCAAGGTGCTCCAAAAGCCGCAGCACGTCGTTTATCACCACCACCTGGTATCCACGGCCAAAGCTCTTGTTCGCACGCAGAGCCTCACCTACCTCTGCGGGCCCGAGCGTACGCACATGCAAGACGGACGGCACATGCCCCCATGCATCCACAAAGCACGTTGAGACACCCATGCCGTCGAGCGTCTCGCACGCCCCCACAAGGAAGCTGTCCAGCTGCTGTCGATCGCCTCCCGTCGCCAACAATGGCAGGTCGCGCCGGAGCTCCATCCAAAACGGAGCGGCGTCCGCCTTGTCAAAACCAATGGGAAAGCCACCCGCACGTATGCGTCCCACAAGCTCAGCTGCCGTCACGCTGGCTGGCACACGGGGAATGGGCGGAACCGGCTCGGACGCCATGCCATGCGCATGGGCCACGACCTCGCTTACGATCTCAAGCTCGCCTGCGGCGTCATTCGCCAGGCACATGCCCACGAACTCCAACACCCGGTCGTCTTTTCGCACGAGCCCCCTCATCTTTCCCTTCGGCATGGGCACACCCCCAAGACTGCCCAGCAACAGGGCGTATTCGCCTGCGTCACGAAGCGAGACGGCCAGCTCAAAACCGAGGTTGGCACGCAATCGCATCCGCACGTCGTGCACCGCATGAGCCACGATTACCAGATGCACGCCATAGCGTGGACCATCCCTCGTAAGATGCTCGAGCTCGTCCTCCAAACGCTCGCATGCCTCGAGCCAAGACGACAGCCCCGTGAGCGCCACCACCACTTGCGGCCAGCTCGTCCCACCTTCGGAGCGACGATGGGTCACGAGCTCGCTGAGCATACGCAGCAGATGGAACAAGCCATCCTCGTCGGCAGAATGCACCGTTCCTCCCCACTGGGGAAGCTGTTCGAGCGTCGTGAAGTAGTTCCCCGAGTCGATGCCGTACAGCCAGAGTTCGCTTGTCCCATGTTCGTATGCGAGCGCAGCCAACGTGGCCTTCGCCATCTCCTCCACCCCGGAGTTTTGCGGACCATAGAGCACGAGGTTGCCCACTTCCAAGAGGCTTACGAGCATGAGGTCCTGACGCTGGTTCCATGGGTCGTCCACCATGGCCAACACACAGGTCAAGTCAGTGGCCGCGCATGATCGACTCGAGAGGGCAAGGGGGTCGAACGCGAGCCGTTCGGGCAACGGCGCTAGCCAAAGCGGCAGAGCCTGTTCGTTGAGCATGCGTGCCGTGTGGGCAAGCTCCTCAAGCACGGCCTGCAGCTCAGTGCACGTGCCAACTCGACGCGCTCCGCACGCATCACGACGAAGGACCACCTCCCCTTCCTTTCCAAGCAGTCGCACGGACGTGTCCCTTCGTGGTTCAAGGCGCGTGCGCGGCACATACGGCTCCCCGGCATACGCCGCCTGCCCCTCCAGGAACGCCTCGTCGTAGCCAACCAGCAAGCAGAACCTTCCCGGTCTGTCCAACCTTGCCGCGTCGTCTCGCCGTATCATCTCACGGGAGTCCGTTACGTCCGACACCTTGAGGCATGCCTTAAAACGCGCGTTAGACCATATCTGGTCATCAACCACGCCGGTTGGCTTTTGGGTGGCAAGCACCAGATGCACGCCGAGCGACCTGCCGATCCGCGCGCTGGTAATGAGCTGGTCCATGAACTCTGGCTCCTGCTGCTTGAGCTCTGCGAACTCGTCTGCCACTACCACCAGGTGAGGCATGGGCTCATGTACGCGACCCTGTCGGTAGAGACTCTGATACCTTCGCACGTCCATGGTCGACTCCCCCGTACGGGCACGGGCGGCATTGAGCATGCGCTGCCTCCGCTCAAGCTCGCTTCGCAGCGACACCAGCGATCGACGTATGACGCTACCGTCGAGGTTGGTAATCGTGCCGCACAGATGAGGGAGCCTCTGGGGCTCAGCATCAAACACACCGGCAAGCCCTCCCCCCTTGTAGTCAATAACGAGGATGGACACCTCGGAAGGCGCATAGTTCACGCAGAGCGACAATATGAGCGTGGCAATGAACTCCGACTTGCCCGAACCCGTAGTCCCCGCTATCAAGCCGTGGGGCCCCTGGCCGTCCTCGTGAAGATCAAGGCAGACCACGTTGCCCAACCCGTCCACGCCCAGCCTGGCCAGCAGGTTTCTGGACGCATCGTGCTCTCGCCAGCGCTCGCCTATGTTGAGGTGCGCAACGCTGCCGACCTCGTACAACTCCAAGAAGGCCGTAAGAGACGGACGCCGTCGGTGGACCTCGCTCTCCGCCAGCCTCAAGCGCCCCATGTCGAGCGCAAACCGCCTCCCCTCCTCACGAGAGACCATGATGTCGGGCAAGAACGTCACGAGCGTATCCAAGACATCGTCTCGCGCGAACATGCGGGCAGACCGCAGAGCACGCTCGTCACAGGCACCATGCTCACCCGAAAGGTCGACGAGATACGTGCACGAACGGGGGAGCGCCTCCGTGGACTCTCCCACGAACACGAGGGACGCGCGCCCGTCTAGCGCGCCTTGGGCAGAAATGCTGCCCAGGACGGTCGACTGCAAAAACAGCCTGAGGTTTGAGCACACGATCACGCAGTGTCGTTCTGGACGACTCCTCGGTCCGGATGCCGGCACGTCGTGAAGACAAAGCAGCTCCTCAAGCATGGCATCGAGTCGCATCATGCCCTCTGGGGTAACGGCAAGGTATCGATTCTCGCCGCGTGAGTCGTACATGTGACGCAGCGGGACGAACGGCGCCCATTCGTCACGGTCGGACTCGCCTACCACAAGGGCAATCCTCACCTCCCTATAGCTATGACAGGCACACACCTGAACCAAGACGCCACGAACGAACTCCCACACCAGCGCTCGGTCCCCATAGATGCCCACGCTTGGATGCGCTACCAGGCTCAAGGCCAAGGGCACGCCATCCAGTTGGGGCATCTGGTTCCTCAAGCGCTCCAGACGATTCCACATGTCGTCGTCGACCAGCGAGAACGGGTGCTCTGGCCACGCTACGTCCGCGCTGAGCGGCGCGTCTCCCGTCCCCACGCGCACGCAGAGATAGTCCTCATGGTCTTGCGTACGACTCATGAGGAGCGCAGATCGTTCGCTCGCCATGCGCAGGACCTCTTGAACGGGTAACCTGTTCTCGCGGAGGACGCGCTTTTGATCGTGTGACTCCTCAATCAGCGCACGCTCGATCTTGTCTAGGTACGCCACATAGCGCTGACTCCTACGCGTGTTGGCAACACGGACCGAACGGCGCTCGTAACGCCCGGAAGCCAGCGGCCAGAGCACGGAGCCCGCCATCAGCGTTACCACCAAGGCGATGGCTGGCATTGATTCCAGGAGGCTCGCGCCGCCAAACACGCGTTGGGCACTTCCGGCCAGCATGAACGAGGCGCTTAGACCCATGAGCAATGATGGTCCCATTCGCATAAGCGCTGACTGCTCCTTGTGCTCCGCCAACGAGGGAGGTCCGTCCACCGCGAGCGACAGCGCATGAATGGTCCGCACGATCCTTGGCGCTGGATGAAACCGATGTTCCGCGGCCTTGTGCTTCTCTTTCTCGTGAATGCAGGGCGGTAGCGCGGCCTCATCACCACTCGCCGCAAGCGGTTCCAGAGAGAGTCCAGGTGGACAGTTGGTGCATAAGAATCCCTTGCCAACCACGAAGACCCAGTCGAGGATTCTCACCTCGTCCCCAGGCTCAAGCTCGTACGGCATATACGGCGCAATTACCGACTCGTTTACTATGGTGCCGTTTCCGCTCCTGAGGTCCTCGATCGCAAGCCTGCGCTCATGGCACGTAAGACGTGCGTGACTCGCCGATACGTATGGGGTGCCATAGCAAATGTCACAGCCGCTCAGCCTTCCCAGCTCCCACGTCCCCTCCGCAGGAAGCGTCCGCAGCTCGAACCGCCGCATCCCGTCAACGACCGGTCGCACGTAGAGCGCAGATCCACCACGGGTTCCCTCCCTTACGATTCCCACGAGCGTTGCGACCTCACAGCGAAGCACTACCGATGAGGAGGGTGGGCGCTGCCCAGGGAGTGCCAACGCCCATCCCTCCCTCATCGTGTTCACCTTGAGGCCATGGCCTTCCCGCTCAACGCAAAGCACGGCGTCCTTCGTCGTGGCGCTGGCATGCGTGCCAATCCATACGACCGACTGAACGAGCGTGTCGAACGGAAGGGTCTGCGCCCTGCCGTCGCACAAGAACGTAATGGCAAGCAGCGTGTTTCTCATGGGCAAACCCCTCCGTTCCAATGCTTCCTAGGTGCTACCGAATGCTCGATGCAAGCTGGGAGTCCGTGTCCTCAAGCGCACGGGCCGTTTGGTCCAGGGCACGGGCGATCTCGTCTATGAGCTCCCTCGCCCGCACGAATCCCGGGCGCAGCTCCGAGAACCTGGCCGCATACGCCCTGCTCGAGGCGCCCTCCCATTCCCCTTGCAGCTGGCTCAGCAACGTGTCCATGCGACCGATCACAGCCTGGACCCGCTCGGCCTCACCTCGATACTCGTTTGCGCGGCCGCGCATCTGGTCCGGGGTAATCCTAATCTGACCTGCCATACTCCCCACCTTTCCGTCTTGCCACCAACGCCCCATGCGTTAGCTTTGCAACACCTATTGCCAAGATGAGCGCAGTCTCACACACCACGCCCTCTGCCACTCCGTCCGTAAGGCAAAACGCGTCGGAACGATGTGCTGCCATACGCTCGGGCAAACCCGTATAGTCGGCCACGCGTATCTCCACGACGCGCTGCTCAAGAATCGAACGGGAGGGAATCACGAACAGGAACACGCCCGAACCAGCCGCGTGGCCGCCCTCATCCAAAGGCTCGTGCGACCCCTGTGGCCATACGGGAACCGAACGCCCGTCCACCAACACCTCAATGCGCTCGCCCTGCGTTATCTCGTCTGCCACGCGAAACGACCCTTGATACTCGTGGGCGAGACAAAGCCCCTGGGGAACGACGACGTCCTCTATGGAGGGTCCATCCTCGTCGAGGGTAAACGCCACGGTCGCCGCCTCCTCCTTTGGCAGGGACTCGTCACCTTTCGAGCGATCCCAAAAACGCGCCGTGGTATTGTGGTTTCCCGCCTTGTCAACCGAGCTTACGTCCACGCGATACATGCCTTGGCCACCATCGCCAAAGTCAGAATCGCTCCCTCTGCCAAAGTTTCCCGGAGCGACGGTGTAGCAATACTCCACCCAGCCCTCAACAGGGTTTTGCTCGCTCATGTCGTGGGATGTGGTGAGCGTGTACCCGCTCGACTCGTCACGCTCCGTTCGAGCGATTTCACTCGTGGCATCCGCGTGTTCCTTCGTCACAACATGGGACGCCTCCTGCGCCTCGTCCACAGATCCGCTCACGTTGATCTCGTGGATAACGATTCTGGGCGCCTTGGTGAGTGGCTCGCTTGTCGTTAGGCGTTCTTGCCTTCCGTCCCGCCCCTCGACTGGCTCGCAGTAGAAGTTGGACCCAAACCGGTTGACGGAGAAGACAACGGGCTCGGTCTGCATCTCGTTTCCCGCCAAATCTGCCACCTTGGCGCTGATGGTATAGACGTCGTCTGCGGCGGCAAGATAGACGGGCTCCTCTTGCGAGCTGTCGAGTCCCAGGTTCCCCCAGTCAACCTCAACCTCGTTTCCATCGCTCACAGAGCTCTGAGCAACAAGCGCCCGTTCCCGCGTCCTTTCACGTTTGCCCTCAATCGTCACCTCAACCGAGGTGGAGTCCAGATGTGCCTCGTCTCGCAACCGAACGATCGGCATGCATGCCTCACCAAAGGCCGTCCCCGTCCTCAGGGGACTCTCTTCGGAGCTCGCCACAAACGCATCGTCCGTGCTCACGCGCTTTACTATCTCGATCGTGGGCATCTGGGTGTCTATGTAGAACTCGGGCGCCGCATATTGGGATGACTCGTTCCCCGCCAGGTCACGCACCAACACAGAAAGGTGGTTTTTGGTGGACGAGTCTCCCCCGCCAAAGTGCACCTCAAGCGTATGCACGTCACCTTGGGACCCCCATGCGCCCGCCACGCCATTGGTGTCAAGACGCACCAGCCTATCGGCAAAGTTATGCTCGGTTACCGTTATCGTTGCCGTACGCCCCGCACGATAGTAGCTGCCGTTGCGCACGTCGTCGTTGTCCCACGTTACAGAGACTTGCGGCGGCGTCTTGTCGATGGTCACGTCTTGCAGCGTCGTGATGTTGGAAAGGTTGCCGGCATAATCCTCCAGCTGCGCGGTGATGGTGTAGTGCCCATCCTCCGAAAGCACCCGAGAAAAGCGATAGAGCGGCACCGACCCACGAAAGTCCGTTGCGTCAACAGACAGGCTCACGGTCTCGCCCGACGCATTACCCGCCCTCTTCGTAATCGTGGCGGCCGTTCTCATGCCCTGGAATCGCTGAAGGTAGGAAAGGTTCTGCTCCTCGATGTCTATGTGAATCGTCTGGTCTTCCCGATAGTACTCATGCTCGGTCGCGCCAGAGATGGTCACGCGTGGCGCGGTCGTGTCCTTGATGAGCGCCTGGGGAAAGATGCCGTCACCATAGATCGATGGGTTCCTTCGCGAGGTCGTGCGCTGCGCTCGAATATGTCCTTTGCGGTCCAGGGTCCATATGCGCACGTTGCCGGCAAGATCACGTACGAACAACCGCACGTCCCGATCGAAGACGGCATCCCCACGCCCCTCGTTCTTTGCCGCGTCCACCAAGTCAACGTTGAACGTAAGGCGACGTTTGCCGAATGCACGCTCCACGCGCAGATCGTACGTATGGTCCGGGTCCTCCATCCACACGTCACGCAAGGCATACTCGTCACTCACCTCAAACCTCAGCGCGGTACGGACACCGTCCAACTCGTTAAAGAACAGGAAGGGGTCTTCGTCCGCATGCGTTCTTCCCACCGCCGCGGGGTCCTTGCTCGCAGAGACGCCTTCAAGAGCTGGCGCCGTCTGGTCGACCACAAAGGCAACCGGATCGAGCGTGACCTCATGCGCGGCAAGGTCAACCGCATGCACGACAACGCGCTTTCTGCCACATCCGGTGCCTGTTCGCTCTTCGCGATAGGTAAGCGCCGCTCTGTACGTAACGGTCCCATCCTTCGTCCGCCTCGAGACGGTCCACGCAGGAACCACCGAGCGACCCAGGGAATCGGTAACCACGGTATGAGCCTCGTCGAGGTTACGGTCCTCTATGGTCACCTCAAGTACGACGGGCACGTTGAAGAACTCCTCGCCACCATGTGTCATCGCGGCTGGCATGTGCGCGGCATAGGCAACCCGCGCGCCCGGCTTGGTGAGGTCGATGATCATGCGCTCGGACGTATACCTTCCGGTTGCGTCCACGTTCGTGCCTTCCGTTCCCACCAGTACGTTGCCCGCTTGGTCCCTTCCCCAAAGCTCCAAGGTAAACGCGCCGTCGCGAACGAACGCGACCTCCAGCACGAACGATTCGCTTCGCTCGTCGTATTGCCAGCTCGTCTGCCTCACGGCCTTGCGTGAACCACCGTACGATGCGTGAACGTCCACCTCCACCAACTCGGCAACGGACTCAGGGTCGCTCGCACGGAGGTTCCTCTCGCGCAGGGACACGCGTGCGGTAAGGCGATTGCCAAACACGGTGCCCAGGGGCGTCTTCATGCCAGGTTTCGATTCGCTCCATGTCACCTGGAGTTCCGGGCATGTGGTATCCACGGTAAACGAGCAGGAGACCGGCGCGGACTCATTGCCCGCAAGGTCGCGCAGCGTCGCGTACACAACGTAGGTGCCGTCGTCCTCATGCGTCTGCCGTACGGGAAGGTCGATGTGGTACGTATGCGCACTATCTTGCTCCGAGGCGCCGTCGTAGGCGAGGGCAACGGTTTGGACCGTCTCGCCGTCCTTCTCAATCGAAGCCAGCATCCTGTCGCCGCAAGCGCTCACGAGCGGTCCCAGCCAGTCCTCATGCACCTCAAGCTCAAGCCGTTGGCCCTGCCGCACGTACGCCCCCGGCGCCACGCCCTTGAGCTGCAGGCTTGGCACCTCACGGTCAATCGCCACGCGACTCGCTTGGTCAACTACGTCGTGGGTAAAGAGCACGTGCTCGCATCCCTCGCCGTCCACGACTCGCGTCAACGGTCCGTCCTCAAAGCATCCCGACGCGAGCACCACCGTGCCCGTGCAACGCACCACACCGCCTTCAAGCTCTTCCCACACCCATGCGCCGTGGGTAACCACGCCGCCCAGCCACGTCGACTGGCCATTGCCGTCAAGAAGCTCCTCGAGCGATATTCCGGCGACCGTCGACAAACCTTGGTCCACGCGCCATCCAGTGAGTTCCACCTCGAGCTCAATCGGCTCACGTGCGTAGGCGCACCCGCCAACAAGTTGCCAAGACGAACAGCTGTGTGCGCTCGCTCTCCCAAAAGGACGGTCGTGAGGCTCGTCCTCTTCGTTCGCCTGCGTTTGGTTGCCGTCTTCCGTGTCCCCCGATTGAGAGGTCCCGTTTGTTGTCGAGTCGAGGCCATTGGCATCCTCAACTGCGTCATCGCCATAGGCTGCCGTGTCCAACGACGGCAGGCAGCAGCATGCGCCTGCCAACATGCCCCCAATCGCCAGCACGACCAACAGACCGGCGCCGATCCTCGCCCAAACCACTAGATACCTCCTTGCTACCATGGCTCTCCTCCCCTCGTGTGTGCATCTCCCGCATGGCAAACCAGCAGACGTCCCGTCAAGACAAACCCGGTATCCTCACCCCTCAATGCCACCTCGGTCGCAGCCTCACAAGACGATGTGGCGATCTGGGTTTGTGCACTGGTGCCAGGGTGCTCGTCCCCTTCTCTCGCGGTTGAGACAACCGGCTCTTTGGCACCGTTCGCAGGCGAGCGCCTCCGCCTTTGAGCGGCGGTGTGAGAACGCGCCTGGAGGTCCGCCTGCCTTCTGCGGCCCGTAAGGTCATCCCACACTGCCCTGAGGTTCTGCTTTACGGCATACTTCGTGGCGACGGCCGCGCAAAGAAGTCCGCAGGCAAACGAGACGTACGCAAGCACAAAACAGGTGTCTGTCACGTGCGCACCTCCTCCCCTTGATCGGCATACGTCGAGACGGGATTGTGGTAGACGTCCTCGATGGTGCGACCAGCCACGTCCAGGCACGTCCGTATCTCCTTGAATAGCGGGGCATAGACCTCGCTGTTCTCTTTGGCGTTCGCGAAGTCGTCAAGCGACGAGCAGCACTCCCGCACGTGCGCAAGGAGCATGTGCACGCGCGCCTCCCCAATGCCGGCGCGTGCAAAGCCCAACAGATACGTGGGCGAGGCCATCGACTCCGAGGCAACCTGGCAAAGGCGGGACTTGACTCCTTCCACGGCCCAGGATTGCTGTGAGGCATCGCTCACGCGGTCGACGCTCTTCTCGAGGGACTCCCAGTAGGTACGGTATTCGTCAGTGGCCGCCCGACCCTCCCGGCCCGCACGCGACACGCATTCGTGGAATCCGCAGACCACCACGTACGTTCGCGCCGCCTGCTCGTCCCCCGGTTCGAGTGCGCCATCATCTCCCATGCGCTCGTCGTGTGCCTTGAGCGCACGCTCAAACCAGTCCCTTGCGGCGTCCATGCTCGCGATGGCGGCGTTTCCCACGGCACCGCCGCCTTGGTCGATGCGATAGTAGCTGAGGTAGCACAGCCCGACCTCATAGCAAAACTGCGCATAGGAGGCATCACGCTCGATGGGGCCAGCCTTTGCGAGCTCCTGCCTCCACCTGCGGTCCTCCTCGTCGGTGAGGTTGTAGTCAGTCTCGTACACGCCCAGCAACGCGTGGAATGGCTCAACCCGATCCGGTGCGACGGCAATCGCACGGTCGTAGAGCTTTTCCGCGTCCGACCGCGTGTCCTCAGCCGCATCACGCGAGGCGACGCTGGCGGCACGCATGAGCTCCTCGTAGTTCGCCTCCCGCATGGAGAAGCCCATGAGCAGCATGGAGCATCCCAAGGCAAGACACATCCCGGCGGCTATGCACCAGCGACGAAAGACGAGCACCTTCTGCCGCTGTGCCTGTCTCCATGCCTTTGAGAGCCGCACGTGATGCTCGAGGTCGTAGCGCATCTCTTCCATGCTCTGGTATCGCATGCGCGGGTCTTCCTCCGTCGCACGAAGAATCACCTGCTCCAGACCTTCCGACAGGCGTGCGTCCCACATTCGGATGGGACGCATGGCAAAGTCCACCCGCGCGCGTGCGCGTTGCTCCCCGCCCTCCCTTATGAGTCTGGGCACGTGTCCGGTAACGAGCGAATACAGCGTCGCCCCCAGCGCATAGACGTCCATCGTTGCCTGAGGTGTCGCCATGGCGCCAGACGCATCGCCCAGTTGCTCGGGCGCCGCATAGCCAGGCGTTCCCGTTGGCACGCGTCCGTGCGACCCCTTGGCCTCCCGCTCCGCGGCAATGCCAAAGTCTATGAGCCGCACCGAGCCATCCTCGCGCAGGATCACGTTTGCCGGTTTCATGTCTCGGTAGATGACGGGAGGCGTTCTGCCATGCAGATACGCAAGCACGTCGCAGAGCTGCAGCCCCCACGCAATAACCTGATCCTGCCCATACGGCCGCTCGCGCTTCTCGAGCAGCTCCCCAAGCGAGTTGCCCTCCACATAGTCCATGACCACGAAGACTGTTCTTCCCGTGTCGATGATGTCGACCACGCGTGGTATTGCAGGATGGTCCAGCCGCTTGAGGAAGTCGGCTTCGTCTATGAGCGCCTGACGCAGAATGCTCCCCCGCACGCCATGCTCGTTGGGCTTTATCTCCTTGATGGCCCAGAGCTTGTGCAGGCGCACGTCCCGCGCGAGCCACACTGTGGACATGCCCCCCTCGCCCAAGCGCGCAAGGACCTCGAACTTGCCGTCTATGATCGTTCCAATGCGATTGCAAGGCGTACCCATGGCCTACCCACCTGCCACGATCGTGTGGGTCGATTGCGTCGTGGAGCGCTCGTGGGACAACAGACCGCCGCCAAAGCATGCCACCGTGAGGTTGTCCGTCTCGCCCCGAGAAAGATCACGCGCTATGAGCGCGCGACACGCTCTCCCGAGCTTCGAGCTCGATTGGGTTCCGTTGCCGAAGACCGACCCAAGGTCGCTCTCCTTCGCCTTGCGATATGCCCCGTCACTGCAGAGGACGAAGAGGTCGTTGGCGTCGCAGCGACCGCGATAGAACAGCGGGTAGAGAGACGGGCTGGCACCCACCGCCTGAAGAATCACGTTGCGACGCGGATGCGTGCGCGCCTCGCCAGGCGTGAGGATGCCATTGGCGACCTGACGAGCCACCAGGGTCTGGTCCGTCGTTATCTGTCGTACGCCGCGGTCGTTCACCCGGTACAGCCGACAGTCGCCCACGTGGCCAACCACATAGTCACCGTCACATGAGAGCGCTGCGGTTACCGTGGTTCCCAACAAGCCACCACTCCGTACGCCATAGGCGTAGAGAGCACGATTGATCGAGCCCAGAAGCGCCTTCCACGCGTCCTCGACTGCCTTTGGCTCAAACGAAGAACGCATGCCGTCGATGAGCGGGGGAAGGTCCCGCTCAAACCATCGGGCAAACCTCCGAGCCACGCAGGAGCTCGCGAGCTCCCCCTGGGAGAGGCCGCCCACGCCATCGCAAACCACCGCCATGACCACTTCGCCAAAGCGCGTTTGTGCCACCTCGACGCAGCACGCATCCTGATTCGTCTCTCGAAGCGGACCCTTGTTGGAATGTGCCGCAAAATGTGCCATGTGAGCCACCTCCCCAGTTGGTGGCTAAGAGCATACGGGTGCGCGTGCGCCGGCAAGGCCACTTTTCGTGGCGGGGTTGCACCAAGCTTGCGCATACTTCCCACCAATTGCCCCGGCAACGACATATGCGCAGCCAGCATGCCTTGCCATTCCGCTGGGACAACGTGGCGAAACACGACAGTCGGCAAAAAAGGGACCCTGTTGGGGTCCCTTTTGCAACGCTATGCAACGATTGTGCGATTATGGCGTCTCGCGTCCCACGCGCCCTATGAGCGTCCCTCACGCGAGCGCTGGGTGGTGATCATGCGGTTGATGGCGTTTACGTATGCCTTGGCGCTGGAGACGATAACGTCGGTGTCGGACCCGCGACCAGTGAAGATCTTGCCGTCGCTCGACTTCACGCGCACCACTACCTCGCCGATGGCGTCGATGCCGCGCGTGATGGCCTTGACCACGTACTCCTCCAGGTCGCCATGAACCGCAACCACGCGGTCGATCGCCTTGTAAGCCGCGTCTACCGGTCCCGTACCCGTGGCAGAGACGACGTGGCGCTCGCCTTCCTCGTCCGTGATGGTAGCGACTGCCGTGGGGACGAGCGGGTCGCCGCACTGGATTTGCAGGGCGTCGAGCGTATAGACGGCCGTCACGTCGCGCATGCGCTCCTGCACCATGGACTCGAGGTCCTCGTCGTAGACTTCCTTCTTTTGGTCTGCGATCTCGAGGAAGCGCTGGTACACGTCGTCAAACTCGCTGTCGTCAAACTCGTAGCCAAGCTCCACCAGGCGATGGCGCAGCGCGGCATGGCCCGACCGAGCGGAAAGGATGATCTCGGACTCGGTGGCACCCACCTCGAGCGGATCGATGATCTCGTAGGTGTCACGTGCCTTGAGCACGCCGTCCTGGTGCACGCCGGCGCTGTGCGAGAAGGCGTTTGCGCCAACGACCGCCTTGTTCGCCTGCACGCTCATGCCGGTGACGCGACTCACGAGCCGGCTTGCCCGCGTAAGCGCACGCATGTTTATGTCGGTGTGGGCATCGAGCTCTTCCTCATGCAGCTTGATGGCCATCACCACTTCTTCCAGGGCGGCATTTCCGGCGCGTTCGCCCAGTCCATTGATGGTGCACTCCACCTGCGTGGCTCCGTTTCGAATGCCGGCGAGCGCGGCAGCCGTGGCAAGGCCGAGGTCGTTGTGCGTATGCACCGAGACCTTTGTGTTCTCTATGCCTCGCACGTTCTCCATGATGCTGCGAATGCGAGCGCCGTACTCCTCGGGCAGGCAGAATCCGGTGGTGTCTGGAATGTTCACCACCGTTGCGCCTGCGTCAACTGCCGCCTGCACCACGCGGAGCAGGAACGCCAGATCCGCGCGGCCGGCATCCTCTGCATAGAACTCGACGTCCTCGACCAGCTTCTTGGCATAGGCGACGCTATGGGCGACTCGCTCGACGCACTCGTCCTCGGTAATGCGCAGCTTGCTGCGCAGGTGCGATGGGCTCACGCCAATGCCCGTGTGGATCCTGGGCCGCTTGGCGGTGCGAAGGGCCTCTGCGGCGCAATCGATGTCCTCGTCGGTGGCACGTGCAAGCGCGCTCACCACACAGCTGTCGCCCACCAGCTGGCCGACCTCCTGTACCGACCTAAAGTCGCCGGGACTCGAGACGGGAAAGCCCGCCTCTATTGCGTCAACGCCCAGTCGTACGAGCTGCTGGGCAATGATGAGCTTCTCTTCGGTGTTCATCGAGGCGCCAGGCGACTGCTCGCCGTCGCGCAGCGTGG
>JAFWMI010000261.1 GCA_017513965.1 Atopobiaceae bacterium | reverse complement strand
CGTTACAACCAAAGGGGGACAGTCCCTCCGTGGTTAGTGAGCCACAGAGGGACTGTCCCCCTTTGGTGTGCCTTGGTATGGTTCGACGCCGCTTAGAGCAGGTCGTTTGCGTGAGCGTCTCGCGTTTCCGCGAGTAGCCCACGCAAACTGCTTTTTGCGCAAAAACAATACGCGGTGCGTTGGTATTTGGGGTACTGAAGACCATAGGCCGAAAAAAATTTACGTTCGCGAACATTTCCCCTTACGCGCAGAGTGGATCAATACTATCAAAATATTAGGTTTTTGTTTCCAAACGGAATGGAAAGAGAGGTCATGCGAATGGGAAGCCGATTCAAACGCATCTTTGCCGTACTCATGTCTGCCATAATGGTTGTCGCTATGGTGCCGCAACCGGCTCTTGCAGCCGAAGCAGCCATGGATGCCGAATACGATGCAAACAATAACCCCACCAAGATTCATAGCATTACCCTCGAACCATACACCTACTACGATATTTCGACCAAACTTGGGGGTACGGGAGACTTAACGGTAGACAATCTGCAGATAATAGCATCTGACCTCTTTGAGGATTGGGGTCCCATTGCGGCAAGGGTCTTCGATACCTCACAACGCGTGACGTTCCACAATACCGGCAACTGGGGAGAGTACTTTGGCGCGGGTGTTGAAGAGGACGATGAGAAGACCGATATAGCAAAGTACTTTAGGGGCGGGATGAATCCCGACGCATATCGCCACGGTGATACATCTAGCGACAATACCATTGCAACGGGCCTCTCGTATGCTACGAGCCTTAAGAGCATTCTTGACGACATGTGCAACATAACTGCGGAGGGTCTTGGGGATCGTTACAACACACCAGCGAGTGTTATCTACGACAAAGTTGGACTCGACAGCGTTAAGAAGAATACCGAAAACACCAAGGCATATTACCGGGCCGTAACGTCCATCGACAACAACGGTGGCACATTTGGCTATTACTACAACACATACGCCCTCGTGCTCTATGACTTTACGCTCTCGCCCATCGTCGCTCCTGGAATCAAGGCGATGAACCCCGTTGTGGTAACCGATGGGGACGACGTGTCAAGTGAAAGCAGGTCTGTGAGCTATTTTGAGAACAAGTCCCAGAGTGAGTCCGAGATATCTGCCGAACAGAGCACGGAGTCCGTCGAGTCGGTAACCAATACGATGAGCAGCTCGGAGCACTTTGAGTTTTCCGAATCGATTGGCTCGGAGATTGAATTCAAGTCCTTCTTTGGTATTGCCGACGTTGCGAACAAGCTGCAGCTCAACTTTACCGCAACTCAGGCGATTGAGACTGCGCGCGAGAATAGCAAGACGCTCGAGAAGCATTACGGGAGCACCACGTCAACTTCTGTAACGCTACCGCCGCATACGGCAATTGCCATGGAGCAGGAAGAAGGCAGTTCGAACACGACCTTTACCTACGACTGCCCGGTGGCGCTTCGCTATAAGGTCGCGATGATCAGCATCAACGGATTCCGTTATGACGACAGGGCTGGGAACGCTTATTGGACCGACACAAACGACTATGTTGCGTACTTTGGTACAGGAACGAAGGAAGGTGGCTACAGCGCCCCGGAGAACCTGTACATACGTGCTGTCAACCAAGGCACGAAGAACAAGATGGAGCGTGCCTATGGTCAGGTTACCGGCATGAGCAACGGTCGTTTGGAAATGGATAAGATTGACTGGAGCCAGTTTGACGGCCAAGCGACGAATATCCAAAACGTCGCGACGAGGATCCCACTCCTTGCGTCTGGCGGCAGCATGGCGCTCAAGCGGTCAAGCAAGAACAACTCCCTAGGTGCCATCATGCCGCTCTATCAGCTTACACAGGTGAAGCTTGATGAGGGTGAGGACCAGTACGAGCTGGTTGCCGGGGACAAGATGAGCTTGGGGTCCCTGTCCGTAAAGGGGTACGATAGGGATGACGTGGAGTACTATGGCTTTGATGGCAATCGAGGCCATTGGGTGCTAGCCGATGCGAGTGGCAACACGATTGAGGCCAGCCCCGTTCTTGGGCTGGAAACCAACGACTCTACCGGCAGACAAACGGTCACGGGTCTGAGCGAGGGCGAAGCCTATCTCATGTGGGTGCTCGATGATGACGCGAGCTACACCGCCAAGGACGGAGTCTTGGTCAGCAGTGCCGAGAATTCGCCGAGTTATCCCAAGGTACAGATTGTCGTCAACAAGGCAATTGCAGACCTCACGGGATATCGCGTTGACGCCGAGGGCGAGGGCGAGGTTGTCGCCAACGAGCAACTGAGCCTTCCCAATACGTTTCCGGCATCCGTCTACGACAAGAAGGATCGCCTGATCTCTCGTGCCGTTACGTATGAGGCCCAAGACACGACGGCACCCATTACGATTGATGCCGACGGGAACTTTGTGGCGACTGAGGGAGGCGACTACGCGGTACGCGCCGTTTACGCACGCGATGGGGCTTCCATTGAATCCAAGTGGTTGACCGTGCATGTAAAGCCGGCGCCGATTGTTGACGCCGTCCGTGCAGAGTCAACCGAACTCAAAGTAGTGGGCGGCAAGGCCGATGTCGTGCTCTCTGGAACCCATCTACACGACGACATCACGGTTATCCTTACCGACGAAGAAGGAAACGAGATACCAGCCACGACGACCGGAACCGAAACCGAGCAGCATGCGACGTTCGACCTTCCCGAGAATCGAGTCTACAACCACAATGCCGTCTATACCGTTTCGTATGAGATTGCTGGAGCGCGTACCAGTGTTCCCGCCACGGTTACCGTTTTGGCCAATACGCTCACGCACGTGAATGCCAAGGAAGCTGGATGCGTGGATACGGGTAACGTAGAGTACTGGGAATGCAACGAGACTGGCGAGTGCTTCTTGGACGCAAGCGGATCGGTTGCGACAGAGAAAAACGCCGTAATTCTTACCGCAAAGGGCCATCAGCTCACAAAGGTGGATGCCGCAGATGCCACGTGCGATGACGAGGGCAACATTGAGCATTGGAAGTGCGACGAATGCGGCCTGTTCTTTGCGGACGAGAAGGGCGAGACTCAAATAGAGCAGGAGAGTACAATCATTCCCGCGCTTGGACACGATTGGGATGCGGGCGAAGTCACAACGGATCCCACCTGCGAGGAAGCCGGTGTGCTCACGTATACGTGCAAGAGAGACGGCAGCCATACCAGGACAGAGACCATAGACCCACTAGGTCACGACTGGGGTGAGTGGACGGTCTCAAAACCAGCTACCGAGACCGAGAAGGGCGAGGAGACGCGGACCTGCAAACGTAAGGCGGCTTGCATTGACACGAGGGAAGTGCCTAAACTTGGTGCCTGCAGTCACGCGGCACTTGCCGAGGTCTCCGCTGTTGCGCCTACGTGCACAAAGGATGGGAATATCCAGTACTGGAAGTGCAACGACTGCGGCAGGGTGTTCAGTGACAGTACGGCCTCGGAAGAGATTACGCTGGACCATACGGTTGATCAGGCAACCGGACATGTATGGAACGAGGGCACCGTAACCACAGAGCCTACCTGTACCGCTTCCGGTGTGAAGACCATAACGTGCACGCATGCGGGTTGTGCGGCATACAAGACCGAGCCCGTGGAAGCGCTTGGCCACGAGTGGGGAGAGGGGTCCGTCACCAAGGAGCCCACTTGCCTGGAGAGGGGCGTAAGGACCTTTACTTGCGCGCACGATGTGAGTCACACCAAGAACGAGCCCGTAGACGCACTCGGTCATGCGTGGGATAAGGGCACCATAACCAAACGTCCAACCTGCACGGCAACAGGCATCAAGACGTATACCTGCACACATGACGCAACGCACACGAAGACCGAGACGGTAAAGGCGCTTGGACATTCGTGGGGTAACTGGACCAACCTCAATGGGGCACAGCACCAGCGCGTTTGTACGCATGATGCGACACATACCCAGCGTGCAAATCACACATGGGACAGCGGCGTGGTAACCAAGGCTGCTACTATCAAATCCGAGGGCGTACTCACCTACACCTGCACTGGATGTGGTGCCACGAAGTCGAAGACAATTCCTAAGGTAGTCATCAAGGGAACGTTGCTCAATACCGTGAAGGCCAAAGGAAAATCTGCCTTAACCATATCTTGGAACGAGATTGAGGGTGCCGAGGGCTACGACGTGTTCCTCGCTCCCTGCAACGGCGAAGGTAAGAAATATACGCTTGAAGTGGTCGAGTTCCATAATGCCAATACTTCCCGAACGGCCACTATTAAGGACCTCAAGCAGAACACCTGTTACAAGGCGCGTGTTAAGGCCTTTGTGCAGGTGGGTGGGAAGAAGGTCTACGTTAGGTCTGGCAAGGCGGCGCATTGCTTTACTGCTGGTGGTTCGAAAACGAAGACTAATCCCAAGGGCATCAAGGTAAAGAAGACAAAGATCAGCCTCAAGAAGGGTAAGTCAACCCAAATCAAGGCCTCGGTTGTGAAGTCAGATGCCAGCAAGGATGTTCTGAGTGAAAGCCATGTCGCCACCCTGAGGTACCAAAGCTCAAATCCCAAGATTGCAACGGTGAGCAAGTCTGGAATGATTTTGGCCAAGAGGAAGGGCTCCTGCAAGGTCTATGTAATCGCTGCCAATGGTGCCAAGAAGGCAATAAAGGTTACG
>JAFWMI010000260.1 GCA_017513965.1 Atopobiaceae bacterium | reverse complement strand
TTTCAAACGCCGTATACCTTATGGGTACGCAGATCTTCATGGTGATTGATGAGTGGGACGCACCCATACGTGAGGCTGCTTACGATGTTGTCCTCCAGCGTGAATACCTCGAGTTTCTTAGGCTCCTCTTCAAGAACAGTCGCGCAACCCCTAAGGTCTTCGCAGGCGCATACATGACGGGGATCCTCCCCATCAAGAAGGACCATTCTCAGTCTGCCATTTCTGAGTTTCAGGAATACACGATGGTGGATCCTGCCGACTATGCCTCCTACATCGGCTTTACGGAGTGCGAAGTCCGCAATCTTTGTGAGCAATATGGAGCGAACTTTGATTTGATGAGCGCTTGGTACGATGGCTACAGCTTTCCTGATGTGACGTCGGTATACAATCCCAACTCCGTGATGCAGGCACTGTGTCGTAAGGTATACCGTTCCTACTGGACAAAAACCTCAGCTGCCGATAGCCTGCTTGAGTACATTCGCCTCGATTATGCTGGCCTTTCCCGTACGATGGCTGAGCTACTGGGTGGCATGGAGGTGCCGGTAAACACCGACGGTTTTTCCAACGACCTTGTAACGTTCCGCAACAAAGACGATGTACTCACGCTGCTCGTACATTTGGGCTATCTTGCGTACGATCCCATAACCGAGAAGGCACGCATTCCCAACGATGAGATACGTCGTGAGTTCCAATCGACCATTCGTGAGGTAGATCGTACAGAGACGATGGCACGTGTTGCAGCCAGCGTAAAGCTTGTGGACGACACGGTGCATGGTGATGCAACGGCAGTTGCGGCTCAAGTGGAGCGCATTCACGCAGAGTGGCCGTCGCTGTATTACAACACGGAGCAAGCCCTGCGTTCCACCATCAAGCTCGCGTACTTCTCGTATGCGGACCATTACCTGCGCTTTGAGGAGCTGCCTGCGGGAGCGGGAGTTGCGGACATCGTCTACCTTCCCAAACCGGGGTCGCCGTATCCTGCCTTGGTGATTGAGCTCAAGTGGAACGAGTCTACACAGAGCGCCATTGCGCAGATTCGTGACCGACGCTATCCTGACGCCTTGGCGGGGTTCTGTGGAGAGGTTCTGCTCGTGGGCATTAGCTACGACAAGGACGCCGAGCCCGGGCACCGCAAGCATGACTGTGCTATCGAACGGGTGTCCATACGCTGACGCGAGTTCGTCTTTTGCGAGTGACCTAAGACAAAGAATTCTTGACGGACTCAGGTTCGGAGGTGTTCACGCCTAGCGCGGAGCGATTCTGCGCGTCAAGGGCTTGCATGTGTCTCTCGGTGTCGTGAAGCTATCCCGCCGAGAAAGGAAGCGATGCGCGGAGCAGAAGCTCGTCCCTCGTAAGCATGCATACCTGCTTGTTACGCAAGCCTGGCAATTCGCCGGACTTTGTCATAAGCGTGTCGTGAATGCTGCAGATGGAACCGATGTCGATGGTGCCTGTTTGCGCGAGTGCCTTACGCATGGCGGACACGTTGTTGGCTATGAGCAAGGCATTGGACTTGGGAATGAGCGCAAGCTCGTCTGGGTCTCTTTCCCATGCGTACATATCGTACGAGATGCCTGGCCACATGTTGTACCAATCTGTCTCACTGCCTGTTTACTTTTCATAACGGAAGTGAAACGTATTTCACTTCCGTAAATCCCGCAAAACGGAAGTGTGGTTCCTACCATGAGCAGGGGGGACTGTCCATCTGCTCATGCGATGCGTGCACATTGACGGGTTCGAGCGTGGTCATGGGGGATGTGCGTGAGATGCCGGACAAAGGCCCCGCAGTGCGCAAAGCCAAGAAACTGATAGACGAAGCCCGGTCAGCCCGTTGCGCAGGCAGGCCAGCATGGTCTCGGCAGCGTCGGAGAAGATGGACGCATCACCGGCAAGGGACATCAGGTGCCCAGCATACAGGCGAATGCGACTTCGTCGCACATATAAAGCGGCGTATGTTTGAATGAGCTATTTCGTCAAGTAGGCTATTTTGCAGATCACTTTATGAGAAGCTCGTGGTCCATGAGCTCCTAGGGCACCCATTGGATGCGACGGAGAGCGCATGAGCACCAAAAGAAGGCCTATACCTACATGTGGCACCATGAAGCAGGCTCTCCACAATGCGTCTTCTTAGAGGCTTGACCATGGCAACGTGGTGCGCAACATCCCAGAGTAGCAGATTCTCGTTTGGAGAATCGTAGCTAAGAGAATCGTAACTCTGTTAATATGTAACCACGGAAAGGAAGTTCGCAAGGAGGGACGATGTTTGTCGGCCGTACAGACGAGCTGGAGACGCTGGAAGAGCTCTACGCCAACAAGGGGTTCCAGATGGTCGTTGTCTACGGCAGACGCCGAGTGGGCAAGACGACCCTGCTTGATCAATTCTCGCGCGACAAGAACCCCTTGTACTTCACGGCGCAGGAAGAAAGCAGCGTCCTGAATCTTAGGCGCTTCTCCGAGACGGCATACGAGAGGTTTGGCATACCCAGATCCGCCGGGGCCTTCGGAAGCTGGGTTGACGCACTGGAATTCGTGGCGGACCAGGCGACACGGCAGCAGGAGCCCCTGCTCTTCGTCTTCGACGAGTTCCCGTATGCCGCGACGGCGGACCCCTCGCTTCCCTCAGCCCTGCAGATCGCAATCGACCATGGGTTCAAGCAGACGAACTGCCTCCTCGTCCTGTGCGGCAGCAACGAGGGCTCCATGGAGGGCAAGGTACTCGGAAGCAAGAGCCCCCTCTTTGGGCGACGCACCGCCCAGATACGCCTCAAGCCATTCGACTATGCGGACGCGATGCATATGCTGCCAAGCGTGGGCCCCGAGGAGGCCCTTCGGTACTACGCGACCTTCGGCGGCACGCCGTACTACCTCGAGCAGATAGCCCACGACCTCTCGTACGAGCGAAACGTCGCGAGGCTGTTCTTTAGGACGTCGGGCCTGTTGTACGGCGAGCCGTCGATGCTGCTGAGGCAGGAGCTGCGGGAGCCGGCGCTGTACAACTCAGTGCTCTCGGCAATCGCGCATGGGGCGACCGTCCCCAAGGCCATCGCGGAGCGAGCCGGAGTCGCGAGGGAGTCGGTGGGACAGTATTTGAAGACGCTCCTCAACCTGGGGATTGTCGAGAGAAGCGTCCCGTTCGGCGAAAACCCCGGCTCGTCACGCAGGAGCCTGTACTCGATAGCGGACCCGTTCTTCGCCTTTTGGTATCGCTTCGTCGGGCCGTCGGCGGAGGCCGTGGAGCTCGGTGCCGGTCGCGCCGTGGCCATGGAGGTCTGCAACGTGCAGTCCTTGCCAACTTACGAGGGGGTGCAGTTTGAACGCGTGTGCCGCGAGTGGGTGGCCAGGCAAAACCGTGAATCGCGGCTGCCCTTTCTGGCAACGTCATTTGGGCGTTGGTGGGGACCCGACCCTACGCTGCGCGAACAGGTGGACATCGACCTCGTCGCCGCGAACGCGACCACACGCCAGATTGCTTGCGGCGAGTGCAAGTGGCGTAGTGCATTCGACGAGACGCAGGCAATAAAGACCCTTAGGCATCGCGCCGACTTAATACGTGGCCGGTGGCAGGGGCGTTACTTCTACCTCTTCACAAAGGGAGACGTTAGCGCTGGTACGCGAAAAAAGCTGGAGGAGGCCCCAGACCTGAAGGTTGTGACAGCGAGTGATATCTTTTCCCGTTGACCGGAAGCAAATCAGGCCATGTCACCATGGTGGCCGATAGACGCGTTGGGGAATCCGGCGATCTGGTTGCGCGTGACATGTCGAAGGTGGCCGCATACCAGGTCATTGTCACCCATAATGTCTACGCCAACGATGGAACAGCGCCTGATGTGACAGCTCGACGCCATTGTCTTTGGCCAATAGATCCGCTGGGAATTGCATCAACAGGGATGCATTCGCTGAGAATTGCATCACCGAGAGTTCGATCCGCTGGGATTTACATTAGCGAGGGCAGATTCGCTGAGAATTGCATCGTTGGGGGTCCACAAGCCTCGGCGAAGCAAAAACCAGCGAACCAACCCTCGGCGAAGCAAAAGCCAGCGAACCAACCCTCGGCAGCTATTGCGCTCGTGTCCACGGCGTTACAACGCAGGCAGCTCCTCGATGTGGCAGTGATGCTTTTTGGTCCTCGCGCTGTACGTGACGGCCACGAGCAGGATAGGTGCGCCTAAGTCGCGCATCACCTGCGGCAGTCTCTTCCAGCATGCCGTCGAAAAGCGACACGAGCCCCGTCTTGTCCACGTATCTTCGGGCAAGTATCTAAACAGGGGTACTGTCCCTCCGTTCTGGAGAAGTCGTATCAGCTGCCAAACGTCTACGACTTGTCGGTTGCATTGCTGCGCGTGGATGCGGTTTCACTTCCGCCCGTAATGCCGTAGCGTTTGCGCTCATCCTCGATAATCTGCAATATCGCTCCCGTATCGACGGCATCGAGCGACTCCTGTCCGGCATTGGATATGTCGGCATAGTTTTCGAACTCCCATCGCTTGCGCGCGAGGATGTCCTGTATGCGATTGTCCACGGTGTCGTCCATAAGCAAGCGATGAACCACAACCGTGCGCACCTGACCCATGCGATAGGCGCGGCTTATGGCTTGGTCCTCAATCGAGGGTTTTATCTGTGGCTCACAAAATACGATGATGCTTGCGGCCTGTATGTTGAGGCCAACGCCACCTGCCAAAACCTGCGATACGAGCACGGTCTTGTCCGACGTCGTAAAGCTGTCGATAAGCTCCTGCCGTTTTTTTGCTGGGATACGACCTGACAAGGTCCCAATGCAATCTTTCCCCAGCAGCTGTGCTACCTTGCCAATCGTGTCCAGAAAGAACGAGAAGACAAGAACCTTAGCCCCGTTGGCCTTCGCTTCTGCACAAATCTCCTTAAGACGTTCGGCCTTGGCAGAGCGAGAGATGCTGCTGTGTCGCCAGCCAACCCGCCGCATGCTGGAGAAGTTGCGGCT
Source organism: Atopobiaceae bacterium (assembly GCA_017513965.1). Lineage (GTDB taxonomy): Bacteria > Actinomycetota > Coriobacteriia > Coriobacteriales > Atopobiaceae > RUG440. The sequence continues at coordinate 2,270 of JAFWMI010000260.1, read as the reverse complement.
CCTAAGCGCATCTATGTAGTCTTTGCGGTCGGCAGGCGACAAGGTGCACCAGTCTTCCTTCTCCACGAGCTTTGGTAGTTCGTCCAAGACGTCCGATCTGTGTCGGCGCAGGTAGACGGGGGCAATCTCTTGGCGATAGGCGATGGGATTGCCAACGGTACCCTGCTCGCGGAGCTGAACGGCAAGCACAGGATTGAGATGAGAAATGAGTTCGTTCATCTCCTCAACCTTGTTCTCGAGGGGCGTGCCAGACATGAACACCGCTCGTCTGGAGATGGGCATAGGCAGATCCACGATTGCCTTCGTGCGTTGGGCCTTTGGATTCTTAATATAATGAGCCTCGTCCACCACGAGCAGTCCAATACGTGTGCCGCGGAGCTCGCCCCAATCCAACTTGGCAACTGTGCCATACGTCGTAACAGCAACTCCGCCGTGCGAGCACCACTGCGAAAAACTCTGGTTGCGTTTTGGCCCGTGAATGCCAGTGGCAGTTAGCTTTGTGTGGATGGGTATCTCGCGGGTCCAGTTGACAAGTACCGAAAGCGGGCACACCACCACAAAATGCGTTTCTCCCTTGGTAGCGAGATGTGCCATGGCCGCCAAAGCCTCCACCGTCTTACCAAGGCCCATCTCGTCGCCAATAAGGGTCCTCTTCTGATGAAGAATGTACTTGACGCCAAACGTTTGGTAGCCGCGCAGGGTGGACCGCATGAGCGAGGTGTTGAGCCGAGTGCGCGAGATTTGCTGCACGAGCGTCTTTGGCAGGCTGCCCGTTGTGGCGTCCACACTCTTGCCGCCAAGATCGTCTATGAGGGAGTAATAGCGTGCGGCGTTGGCCTGGAAGTCTTTCCAAAGGTCAGCGGTAGAGATGCCGCGGATGCTACCAAAGTCCCGCACCAACTGCCTAGATCTGCTTTCGAGCTTTGGAACGACGTCCTCAAGAATGTCTATTTCACTCTTGAACTGCCTCTTTCTAGCCTCATGCATAACCAAGTTGTTGGTGTAACCAGGTTTTGAAGTAGTTTCTGAGAGCTTGCGAAGTGTGTTGGAGCTGAGCAGCTTTAGCGTTGCCTGCTCGGTGCGCACGTCGGGATACTTCCGTAGATACCACAGCTGCCTGAGCAAATCTGTTTGCTGCATGCTTTGCGTTTCGATATCGATTCTGCAAGAGGAAGATTCCAACGCGCTTTTGTAGATGTCCTCCACGGTGACACCAATGTTGCTCGCCGTTTGTGAGGTGATGCCCGTAATGCTCGACAGCTTCCAGTATGCTACATTTTTTATCTGCTTGAGATTGGTATAACCGGCTGTTTTGAGGGCGCCCGCACGCACACCGCCATGGGCAAGTACGTCTACGCTGATTTGTTCCAAGGCACGAAGCGCATCGAGCTCTCTTTCGGCACCAATGAGCTTCTTGGCCTCGGAGCGTGTGGAGCGTTCGCTTGGAATGTCCACGCCGTTAATTGCATTGTTTGCCTCGTCAAACCGCTGCGTGAGTTTGTAAGCGCGTTTGGCTTCGGCAGCGCAAACAACCGGTAGGTCCTTGTAGCTGGGGGAGTTGCCAAACGATTGGATTGCTTGTTCGAATGGGGTATGGTTTGCCGCATACTCCTCGCGCGCCTGAGCCACGGCATTCGCATAGAGCTCTTCCAAATCATGCATGAGCGCGTCTATTCGATTCGAGACCTTCTCGGTGACGACTGAGAGTAACGACATTGCCTCGTCAATCTTCTTACGGCGGTCCTTGCCCATAAAGATGTTGCCAAAAAAACCAGGAAGGTCGCTGAGTGTTTTGCATGCCTCATGTGTGTTGGCACATACGTCAAGTAGCGTTTGACGCCTCTTCCTAAGGGTGGGGAACCGTTTGCACAAATAGATCTGAGACAAGAGCTTGTCTTCGGTATCTGAATTCTGCTCTAGTCCCAAGATGGTGGGAACGTCCTGGAACACGCTTTCGTGAATCTCCAGAACCGCAGCTCGAGTGGCTTTGGCGCCTCTAAGCCTGTTTAGTGTTCCCGTGTTGCTCACGCAGTCGTTGTAGATTTGCGCCACATTGCGATATCCGGCACGATGGAGAACCGAATGGACCATGCCACAGGGTTCCAGCACACGTATGTCTAGCTGTTCCATCAGCTCGCGCGTTTGCTGTTCTCTCATGGCATCTGAGAGAGTCCTTATACGTAGCACGATATCGTCTTGTGAGGGAATGGAGATGCCAGTGACTCTTTGCTCAAGCTCCTGCATTTGCCCAACCAGCTCGGCGGCCCGCC
>JAFWMI010000259.1 GCA_017513965.1 Atopobiaceae bacterium | reverse complement strand
AGTGAGCACCGCCATAAACGAAGGCTGCCCCATGACGGAGATGTCGAGCCTCGATGCCAGCCTCCTCAGGCTGGCAGCACCCTGTTCCACGAAGCTCACCCCCAGCTTCACCTCCATGAGGCCGTAACGCCCATCTGGCAGGGTCACCACGGCGTCCGCCTCGAGCCCAGTGTTGTCATGGTAGCGGTACACCTTTCCACCAAGAGCGTCGGCGTACACCCTGAGGTCGTGCACGCACAGCGACTCGAACAGGACCCCGAACGTCGCCATGTCTCTCAGCAGCCCATCGGGGCTTGCCCCAAGCGCTGCGGCAGCAATCGATGGATCGCTCAGGAACCTCGCCGGCGTCTTAGAGATGCGGGATCGGGCCCTGAGAGACGGGCTCCAGGACTCGAGGTCCTCGATGGCATAGATCTTACGCATCGCCGAGAGGTACGAGTTGACCGTGTCCTTCGACAGCTCACGCCCATGGGCGGCAAGGTCCGCCCTGACCGTGTTGAGGCTCGCGGCCGTCGCCGTCAGGCGCGCATACTCCCTCAAGATAAGGCGCGCGCTCTGAGGGTCCCGCGACACGCCGTCGACGCGTGAGACATCTTCGTTGCACACTGCGTCCACGTAGTCAGCCGCATAGTGGAGAGATACCCCGCGGGAAGCGGTAATCGCGCGAGGCCACCCTCCACGGCAAATCAGATACGAGAGATCCTCCACGTTTTTGCGGGAATAACCCTCAGGCTCTGCTGCCCCTTCGAACAGAGTCTCAAGGGACACTTCTCCTGTTGAGTCTCCTGTCTCGCTAAGAGACATAGTGCGCATGTCGAGGTAGGAGATTCGGCCCGTACCCGTATGCCTCGGCTGTTTCCCTGGGACAGCTGACCCCGTGAGGATGAAGCCGCCGGTGAGCTGCTCCCTGTCGACTGAGAAGCGAACGGCATCCCACAGCTGCAGGGCGTCCTGCCACTCGTCGATGAGGCGCGGTCTTTCGCCCCTGAGGAGGAGTGACGGACGTGTTTCGGCGAGCATGAGGTTGTTCTCCGCCTCATCGGGATCCTGCATGTATAGCGCGCTCCTCGCATGCTGCTCCGCGGTGGTGGTCTTGCCACACCATTTGGGGCCGCGGATGCACACCGCCCCGGCATAGGAGAGCTTCTCCGTAAGCTGCTCATCGGCAAGTCTTGGCAGGTATTGCAAAGTGACCTTTCCTGATAGAACATATGTTTCGGATACACTCATCCTATCATACCAACCGTCCAGTTGCAATAATTCTATCCGTCCATTTACAATCCATTCGACCATCCATTTGTAATGAATTTGACCATCCACTTGCAATCTACAGAGAGCTTCGCAAGACCTGACGAGGTCATCGTTTGACAAGATCGTAAGGGGGGTTGAGAATACAGCTGCTCGCTTTAGGCTTACAGACACGCGAGTCCTCTCAACACACCAAAAAGGCGCCCCGGAACCACGTCCGGAGCGCCTGGAGAATCGCACAGTTCTGTAGCGGTCTTACTCCCACTCAATGGACGTATTAGGCCAACCATGAAGGAAGGACTCTCGTTCTCGCAGGTAGAGTGGCTGAGAATCCAATCGCTGCCAACAAGGAGTTCGCCGTGGACAAATCCTGGACATACTATGCGAGCACCACGTTACAGCCGTTTGGAGTAATAGATCCGCTCTGTACCATCATCGAGCGGGTAACGGAAGATCACCTTGTAGCCACGGCGCGGATAGAAGTCCGGAGCTTGGAAGGAGAAGGTGTCCACGCTCGCCGTCGTGCAGCCGTCCTCTCTAGCAAGGTCCTCGACGTGCCCGAGCAATGCACTACCGAACCCACACCTGCGGTACGGCTCGTCCACGGCGAGCAGATCAATATGCACGTCCGGCCCCATCGCACAGGCGCAGATGCCCGCCACGCACCGCCCGTCGTGCTCGACGTGGAAGTCGTAGGACCTGATGTCAACGCCCTTACGTCTCCCGTGGGCGTCAATGAAATCAGCGATGGACTTCCTATCAGCAGATTCGCTCGGTAGCATGTCATACGTACGCACGCACACTCACCTCTCCAAGCTATTCGGGTCAAGCAGGAAGTCAAAAAGGCCCAGGGTCAGAATGCCGTCGTCATCCATGTAGGGTCGCATGACCCGGTTGACGACAACAATCTTTTTGAAGCTGTCATCGATGAGACGCAGCGAGCGCTTCTCCTGTTTCGCTTTCTCGGGCGTGTCGAGATTGAGCGCCGACTGGATGTAGTAGCGCCTGTATCCGAGGTTCGCCACAAAGTCCACCTCGTAGCGCTTACGCAGATTGGAGCCTTCGACACGCTCCTGTCTCACGACCTCGCCGACGTCAACCGAGAATCCGCGGCATCTAAGTTCATTGAAGATAACGTTCTCCATAAGGTGGTTTTCCTCGACCTGCCTAAAGCCGAGGCGCGCATTGCGCAAACCCACGTCCTCGAAGTAGTACTTCTTCGGCGTGCCTATATACTTGCGTCCTTTGACGTCGTAGCGTACCGCCTCGTCGATGACGAAGGCGTCCTCCAGGAAGTCGATGTAGCGGGCAATCGTGGCGCTGTCGAGCTTGGAGTGCATGACGGAGCGGAAAGTCGACTCGATCTTCGTGGGATTGGTGAGGGAACCTACTGAGGATGCGAGGATGTCGACGAGGCTATCGAGCTCTTGCGTCTTGTCGACACGGTTGCGAGCGACCACATCCTCGAGATAGACCTCCTGTAGCAGGCTTTCGAGATATCTTGCTTTCTGAGTATCCGTTCGCATGGTCCGCAAGAACGGCATTCCCCCGTACATGAGGTACTCGGACCACCCCTCGTAGCGATCACCCTCGAACACCTGCATAAACTCCGCGAAGGAGAGGGGCATCAAGCGCACCTCGTCTCCTCTGCCGCGGAACTCCGTCATCACGTCGGTCGAGAGAAGCTTAGAGTTGCTCCCTGTCACATACACGTCCACATTAGAGCGGTGTAGAAGGCCGTTCAGCACTCCGTAGAGGGCGGGCGGTTCGTCCTTGCTGCGCAGCTCCTTGGTCGTGATGGCATACTGCACCTCATCGAGCAGGACGTAGTATTGCCCGTCGTCATTGATGCGATCGGACAGGTATGCGTCGAGTATCCGCGCGTCACGAAGGTCCGCATTGGCTTCGGCATCGAGGGCAATCTCGATGACATGATCGTCAGGAACCCCGTTGGTGCGTAGGTATTCTCGGAACAGGTTGAAGACGAGGTAGGTCTTACCGCATCGGCGAATACCCGTCACTACCTTAATGGCGCCGTTCCCCATGCGTACGACGAGATCGTTAAGATACTTGTTGCGTTCTATACGCATAATCCTCCTCTCGGAGTGCATCCTTGAGGAGGATTATATTCGGTATTAATAATGCATGCAGCAGTATTACCGAAAATTCTACTCCCACTCCATCAGAATTGCGTGGCTGAGGTTGCTTGTGGTGGCTCAGGCTGCTCCATCGTATCCCTTGTCTCCACCGTGGCTTCGGCTGTTCTCCCTGCGGACGTCAAAGCGACGCTCCCTACAGAACAATGACCAAAAAGACATCCCCTCGGATGGCCGTTGCCACAAGGCCCCATGCCCCGCGCGTCACCAGCATCATAATGTGCCGATGCAGTTGGACACTCTCACGCGGGCGCTCGGCCAACCATTCGGACGGTGCATGGCAAGGCATCGCCATTTGTAATTTGTAACCGCCGTTCCTTGCTCTGATAATAGAGACATACGACACAGGGAGCGTGTTGTAGCGAGGCATTTGTGGGAGGAATCATCATGATCTTTTACTTCACCGCGACCGGCAACAGTCTCTATGCAGCGCGGCAAATCGGCGGCGGGGATGAGCTGGTCAGCATCGCGCAAGAGCTGCGCAAGACCGACCGCCACTACCAGGGTGACGCCATCGGCATCGTCGTGCCGCTCTTCGAGTTTGACCTGCCCGACGTGGTGGACAGGTTCATCGCGACCTCGACGTTCGACACCGACTACTTCTTCATCGTCAGCACCTTTGGCATGCACAGCGGCGGCATCGCCGAGCGCGTGAGCAAGCGCCTCGAGGCGGCTGGCAGGCACGTGGACTACTACAACACCGTGATCATGGTCGACAACGCCATACAGGTCTTTGATATGGAAGAGCAGATGCGCATCGACCCCGAGAAGCACGTGGACGAGCAGCTCGAAGCCGTGCGCGCCGACATCGCGGCTCGCAGGCACTACATTCAGCCCGCCACGCAGGAGGAGGTCGACTTCTACGAGGGCTACATGGCGAATCCGGCCTTTGACCTTCACCCTCGCCTCGACAACCCCCTCTATCGCCTGACCGACGCCTGCATCGGATGCGGCACGTGCTCGCGCGTGTGTCCCATGCGCTCGATCACCATGGAAGACAACAGGCCCAGCTGGGATTACACCACCTGCGCGGGCTGTTACGCCTGCGTCCACGCATGCCCCAAGGCTGCCATCCGCTTCACCAAGTACCAGGAGCCCAACCCCGAGGTGCACTACCGCAATCCGCACGTGACGCTGGCGGACCTCATAAAAGCAGCCGGCTAACGCTACACGCCCAGAAAGGACGGAGCCGCTCCCACGGGATGCTCCGTCCCATCACGACCCTGTGACAGCAAAGGACACTGCCTCCCAAGAGCGGACAAGCCGACCTTGGGAGGCAGCACTCCTGTAAGTTGGGGATACGCGGCTCTGCCCCGTCCTTATGAGGTGACCTTCCTGGGCGGCTGCAAAGGCGTCGAAGATCAAACAGCGGGCGCTTAACGCGTCAGATCGCCCTCCCCCAAGCGCTCCTCGCGTACAGCGCTGCGCACACGTCACCCGCGACGAAGGCAAGGCACGCCCAAGATACCCCCGCCGTGCCCATAATCAGCGCGAAGAGCGGAAGGGGTACGATCAGCTGTCGCAGATAGGTAGCAACCATGAGCACACGACCATTTCCGGTGGCCGTACAGCACAGGGCAAGCGTATTCGCCACTCCGCAGAAGACGAAGCCCAGCGCCATCTGCCTGAACACGTGCGCGCCATAACCGTACATGGTGGCGTCCGCCTTGAAGGCCCAGAGCATCGGCCGCCACAGCAGCACGAATACCAACGTGCAGACCAGCATCCCCGCAGCCACCACTCGAGCCCCGTACCGCGCAATAGCACGAACGCGATCCGCGTCGCCGCGACCCGCGTTGTAGCCCACGAGCGGTATGAGGCCTTGTCCGAAACCGTTCATAGCGAGGAACACAAAGACCCAAAGCTTGT
>JAFWMI010000258.1 GCA_017513965.1 Atopobiaceae bacterium | reverse complement strand
ATTTTTGATGGTTGTTACAAAAATAATGTAGCGGGGTCGTCGCGGCGGTCGGCAGGCCCGGATGGCGAGTTTGTATGATTTCGTTCATGCATTAACTTGAACTATGACTTATGTAACTAAAGGGAGCCGCCATGCTACAAACCGTTATTTGTGTTGTTGTGGGATTGTTATTAGGAGCCGTCGGCGCATACTTCTATGCGAACAGCAAGAGCAACGCACGGGTTATCGAGGCTAATCACAAGCTCGAGCAAGCCCGGACCGAAGCTGAAAAGATAACGGCGGATGCCGAGGGGGCTGCCGAGACAGCTCGCAAAACTGCAGTGCTCGAGGCCAAGGAGGAGATTCTTAAGCTTCGGCAGGAATCTGAGGCCGAGGACAAGCGTCGTAAGGGTGAACTGCAGCGTCTTGAAAACCGCATTATGCAGCGTGAGGAATCGCTAGACAAGCGAAATGAGGCACTGGACAAGCGTGAAAGCCAGCTTTCGAGCATGCAAAGCTCGCTTGACCGCAGACGCAATGAGGTAGACAAGCTCTACGAATCTCAAGAAGCCGAACTTGAGCGCATTTCTTCGCTTACCAAAGAGGCTGCGCATCAGGAGATTCTTGATCGAGTTAGAGAAGAGACCATCCGTGACGAGGCCCAGATTCTCAGAGATTCCGAGCAACGGGTAAGAGCTCAGGCGGATAAGACGGCACGTGAGATCGTGTCCACAGCCATACAGCGCTGTGCCGCAGATCAGGCCGGAGAGATTACCGTTACTTCGGTACATATCCCTTCGGACGATTTGAAGGGGCGCATTATTGGACGTGAGGGTCGAAACATTCGTACCTTCGAGCAAGTCACTGGGGTAACGCTTGTTATAGACGACACGCCCGAAACGGTGATTCTTTCTAGCTTTAGCCCTGTTCGTCGAGAGACGGCTCGCGTCACTTTGGAAAACCTCATTGCGGACGGTCGCATCCATCCGGCGCGCATCGAGGAGATGTACAAGAAGGCCGAAAAGCTCGTGAATGAACGAATTCAGGAGGCTGGAGAACAGGCGGCGTTTGACGCAGGGCTGCATGACCTTCATCCCGAGCTCGTTAAGACGTTAGGTTCCTTGAGATATCGCACGTCTTTTGGTCAAAACGTGCTTCAGCACTCCGTTCAGGTCTCTGCTCTTTGCGGAATTATGGCATCTGAGCTTGGCTTGGATGCAGCTCCCGCAAAGCGTGCGGGTCTCCTACATGACATCGGCAAGGCCATCGACCATGAGGTGGAGGGTCCTCACGCCGTTATCGGTGCCGACTTGGCAAGGCGGTATGGCGAGCGTCCCGTTATCGTGCACGCCATTGAGGCGCATCATGCGGACGTTGAGCCAGATACCGTACTTGATGTACTGGTTCAGGCCGCGGATGCCATATCTGCCGCTCGACCGGGTGCAAGACGTGAGTCTGCCGAAGCATATATCAAGCGCCTCGAAAAGCTTGAGCAGATTTCCAACGCTCATGACGGCGTGGAGAGAACCTATGCGATGCAGGCTGGTCGTGAGCTTCACGTAATGGTTGAACCTAGCAAGATCTCCGATGCGCAAGCGACGGTGCTCGCTCATGACATCGCTAAGCAAATTGAGGACGAGATGGAATACCCAGGACAGGTGCGTGTTGTGGTCATTCGTGAGTCTCGTGCTGTGGATATCGCCAAGTAACCTTGGAAGCGACGTCATCCACAGATCTTATGAGCTTTGTCACATCGATATCCGGTGGTGACGGAGTACGGGTCGAAGAGACGCTCGGCAATGGATATGTGCGCCTGCGCGTATCTGAGGCCGAGCGTCGTCAGGCCAAACATGACATCCAATGCGTTGAGGACGCCGTTATTGAGTTGCTGCGCAATGCTCGCGATGCAGACGCGTCCCATATCTACGTCGCCACATCTAAGGAAGACTCGTTTCGTCGCATAGTCGTTATCGATGATGGTTCTGGAATTCCGAGCGACATGCATGCTCGCATATTTGACGCGCGCGTTACTTCCAAGCTGGACTCTATGCATGTGGACAAGTGGGGCGTGCACGGAAGAGGCATGGCTCTCTATTCCATTCGAGAGACGGCGCGTGAGGCGTCCGTGCTTGCTTCCGACATAGGTCTGGGAAGCGTCATTTGTGTGGTCTTTGACACCCTCGAGGTAAAAGAACGTGCAGACCAATCCACTTGGCCAAGCGTATCCCTCAAGAGCGCAGATGAGCTCACAATAAAGGGGCCAATTAACATCCCGCGCGTGTGTGTGGAGTTTGCTCACGAATCGCGACGGGGATGTCGTGTGTATCTTGGTTCGCCAAGTCAGATTCTTGCAACCATACGTCATGGAGCACGACAGCGAGGTATGAGGAATTGCACGAGTGGCGGACCAGACACGTTGCCCTTTGTAGATCAACCCGCAATGGCTCAAGATGCACGCGAGCTGAGCGAATACGCACGCGTCTTAGGCCTTGAGATGTCGGAGCGCACCGCGCACCGCATTATTCGTGGTGAGATAAAGCCGGTGCCAAACGTGCTCTTGGCGGCATACCCAGAGACTCACAACACCTCTCACGATGAATATCGCGAGGCGAGTATTGGAGTACGCCTCACAACGGAAGAACGTGGTGAATTGGCAGAACGGATCAGCTCCTGTGTGCAACCAATCCTAGACAAATACTATATGGCCCCGAGCGAAACGCCGAGCATTCGCGTATCAAAGGACAGGTTGGTAATTAGCATCCCGCTCATGGAGCTGGAATGAGGTGAACTCAACAGCTTTAGCCATAACACCTAGTGGTTTAAATAGGTTTTTATGCAATTGGACCCTTCTCAATCACATGAATACTGGCTAAAATACCATATATGTGTATGGATGTACTAAAAACGTGGAACAGACGCCCGTGCGTCTAGGAGTAGAACATGGACTTTCTAAAGGTTTCGAGCAAATCATCGCCCGCGTCTGTTGCCGGCGCGATTGCTGGGATGGTAAAGGATGGTGTTCCGGTAAACATCCAATGTGTGGGTGCGGGTGCCGTCAATCAGGCGATTAAGGCAATTGCGATTGCTCGAGGTTTTCTTATCCCCACGGGAGTTGACATATCCTGCGCCCCGACGTTCTCCGACATAGAGATTGGCGGAGAGAGCCGCACGGCAATCCGGATTGCCATATACGTCCATACCATCTCCCCTCAAACGACCACACCCCCCATCGGCTCAAACGCCTCTCACGAGAAAACGTTTTAGATGCGAGAAAATCCATTGTTGATGGGCCGTACATACCATGTACGGACGTTTGGCTGTCAGATGAATCTACATGACTCCGAGCGCGTTCGTGGCGTTTTGGATGATTGTGGCTGTATAGAGGTCAATGGATTTGACGAGGCCGACATTGCGGTCTTTATGACCTGCTGCGTTCGTGAGAATGCCGACAATAAGCTCTATGGCCAAGTTACTTCCCTCATAAGCTCTCCAAATCCTCCAAGTGGCAAACGCATCGTTGCTGTGGGTGGTTGTATTGCGCAGCGTGACGGAGACGCCATTAGGAAGCACATGCCTAATGTACAAGTGGTATTTGGCACAGATGCCGTATCAAGCTTGCCCGATCTGTTAGAGGCCTCAATACAAGCCGATCGACGCAGTCTGTTGGTGGACATACAGACGTCTGATTCGCATTTCTCAACCGATCTTCCCACGAAGCGTGCCCAACGATTCCATGCGTGGGTGCCCATAATGACGGGATGCAATAACTTCTGCACGTATTGCATAGTCCCTCATGTACGTGGGCGAGAGAAAAGCCGCATGTCCGAGGCCATAGTTCGTGAATGTGAGCAGCTCGTCTCCGAAGGTACGCGCGAAATCACGCTGTTGGGCCAAAACGTCAACTCGTATGGGCGAGACCTGTATGGCGAGCCACGTTTTGCCGAGTTGCTCCATCAGGTTTCCCAAACAGGCATTGAGCGATTGAGGTTTACCTCATCGAATCCTAAGGATCTTAATGATGAGGTCATAGATGCCATGTCGTCTCTGCCTTGCGTCATGCCACATTTGCACCTTGCGGTTCAAAGCGGCTCATCCCGCGTCCTCAAGGCCATGAATCGGCATTATACGCGCGAGAGCTACCTAGAGCTGGCACGAAAGCTCCAGTCACGGATACCGGGTCTCGCACTCACTACCGACATTATCGTAGGGTTTCCCGGCGAGGAGGAGCGTGACTTCTTAGATACGCTCACGCTCGTGAGCGAGGTGGGCTTTTCTGCGGCCTATACATTCATATACTCCAAACGCCCTGGGACGCCTGCTGCAGAGCTCGTGGACACGACGCCGCGTGAGGTGATCCAACATAGGTTCGAATGCCTCGCATCGCTCGTGGCGAGGCTGTCTTACGACGCCAACCAGATGGATCTGCACAAAACGGCCAGCGTGCTGGTGGAAGGTGTCTCAAAGCGATCGAAGGACGTGTTGGTTGGGCACAGCGAGAAAAACCAGACCGTCCACTTTGCGCTGCCTCAGGGGCGGCAAATCGACGAATATGTGGGCAAAATTGTGGATGTTCATGTTGAGCAGGCACGCACGTGGTACCTTCGAGGCAAGCTCGTAGGCGAACCAAGATGATGGGGCAGCGTGTAATATGTATCGTAGGTCCCACAGCCTCCGGCAAAACGGCGTTTTCTGAGCAGCTCGCCATCGCACTCAAAGGCGAAATAGTCTCGGTTGACGCCATGCAGGTGTACCGTGGGATGGACATTGGTACGGCAAAGACGCGGAAGGAAGAGAGTCCGTGTCCTTTGCACATGATTGACCTGGTATCGGTACACGAGGATTACTCCGTCGCTTGCTTCCAAAGGGATGCGCGTGCCTGCGTTGACGAGATTGCTCAACGAGGATCCGTCCCCATTCTGTGCGGTGGTACCGGCCTGTACCTGGATGCCGTCATTGACGAAATGAGCTTTCCCACCGGCTCGAATCGAAGTGCTGCCCGGGCACGCTACGAAAAGATTGTCCAGGATGAAGGTCCGTTGGCGCTACATAGGCTACTGGACGGACGTGACCATCAAAGTGCTGCGCTCATACATCCAAACAACGTCCGACGCGTTGTACGAGCCCTCGAGATGCTTGACGAGGGGGTCTCGTATGCCGAGCATCACAAGGGGTTAAAGAGCCGCCTGCCCCATTACGACGCTCGCATATGGGGCATAAACATGCCGCGCGAACAGCTCTATTCCAGAATCGAGGAGCGCGTTGAGGCCATGTTTGCCAATGGGCTCGTGGATGAGGTCGCACGACTGGACGCGCAGGGCATTCGGGAATCACAAACGGCGCGGCAGGCCATAGGCTATAAGGAAGTGCTTGCATACCTCGATGGCGATTTGACGCTCGAGGAGACGGTGCAAGCAGTTATGCGTAACACTAAGCGGTACGCCAAGCGGCAGCTGTCTTGGCTGCGAAGAGACGGTCGTGTACAGTGGATATCGGTCTCGCAGATAGATCAGGGCGAGGCTCTTGAGATGATTTGCAGGGATTGGAGCAACAATAGCGACGCAAACGTATCCCACGCAATATGAGCGTGAACGCGCAATACTTGTAGGTGTGGACAGGCCTGGACTTGCTTGGCCAATAGAAGAGTCCCTAAAGGAGCTTGAGCGACTCGCGGATACGGACGAGGCAGACGTTGTTGCCGTCTTTACTCAGCGACTCGCCAAGCCAATCCCAAAAACATACATTGGTTCTGGCAAGGCAAGCGAGATTGCTCAATGCGTCGAGGAACTTGATGCGGATGTCGTTATTTTTGACGAAGAGCTCTCGCCTTCCCAGCAGTCAAACCTCGAGCACATCTTGGGTGGCAACATCAAGGTGATAGACCGAACGGCGCTGATTCTCGATATTTTTGCGCGGCACGCACGAACGCGTGAGGGAAGATTGCAGGTACAGCTTGCCCAAAACAAGTACTTGCTACCACGTTTGCGCGGTATGTGGTCGCACCTGGTAAGAGAACAAACGAGAGGTGGCATTGGCAGTCGATTCGGTCAGGGTGAGAGCCAGCTTGAGGTGGACCGTCGACTAGTGCGCAAGCGCATCAGCTCGCTCGAACGAGAACTTGAGGTATTGGAGCGAAGGCGTAACGTCCAGAGCCACGCACGGCATAGCGCGGGCATATATCGCGTCTCGTTGGTGGGATACACCAATGCGGGTAAGTCCACAACGCTCAATGCCTTGAGCGACGCATCCGTATACGTAAAGGACGAACTCTTTGCCACACTCGATCCAACAACGCGTTCCATTGAGCTCGACGAGGGAAGACGCATTACGCTCACCGATACCGTGGGTTTTATCCAGAAGCTCCCTACGAGCCTCATAGAGGCGTTTAAGTCCACGCTCCTTGAAACGAGGAAGGCGAATCTTCTGCTTAAGGTGGTGGATGCGCACGATCCGCATGCCCAGATGCAATTGCAAACCGTCGATCGCATCATTGACGATCTTGGGGCTCATAACATCCCCAGCGTTGTGGTTTACAACAAATGCGATTTGTTGAAGAGGGATGAACTGGACGCTCTGTGTGCACAACATAGCGAGGCCGAGTTCATCTCCGCAGCCACGGGGTTTGGGATGAGAAGCCTTTGCTATAGGATTGCTAAGGAGGCGTCCAGAGAAGAGAGGCTGTTTACCGTGTGCATTCCCTTCAGCGAAGGAAGCCTCGTACGCACCATACATGAACGATGCCATGTGGTGCATGAGGCCTACAACGAGCTTGGGTGCGTTGCAACGATTCGAGCCGACGAGCATATGGCACAGGCGCTCAAAAAGTACACGGTCGAAAACGAAACACAGATTATTGACGACTGATAGACAGCATTGCCTATGTGAGTCCTCCACATACATAAATCAGTGCGAGTATGACTGGCTGATGGGCAACGTAGATGGGCAGCGCGTGACGTCCCACGAATTCCAATGGCATGCAACCCAATTCATAGCATGCTTTGGGAAACCCAACGGTTTTTCTCCACATCCCAAACGAAGCGCCGCAAAGATACATGAATAGATAGGGGAGTAGGGGATAGTAGTCGCCGGAATAGAACCCTGGTCCGGGGAACCCAAGCCACGACAGCCAAGGTGTTTGGAATAAGGCGTTTGGTAGCTGGATGCGAAGGACACCGAGGCCAACGTAGCCCGATGACAAAGGTGTGCAGAACAAGAACAGCATCAAGAACACGGCACATGATACTGGGCTCGCGGGCAAACAGCCCAACCTTTGCAGCATCCAAGCTACTAACGTGCATGCGAATATGCAGTACATGATGCCAAAGCTTATGGGCGTGTCCACTGCCGCGATGCTGGTGACTATTAAGATCGCGAGAGCGACCAGTCCATACTCTACGGCACGCCGTAAGTTATTCTTCGACTGGCTACACATGACCCCCGCAACAAAAAGGAATGTCCAAGATATGCTTGCACGCCAAACGTCTTGCAGAGGCGGTTCAAACCATGTCAAACTATATCCGGCTATATACTTTAGGTCATAGCAAAGATGGAATGCGACCATGGAGAGTACGGAAAAGCCGCGTAACGAATCAAAGAGTCGTAGGCGGGTTTTCGGTGGATCTATCGGCATGGCTACAACGAGCGAATGACTGTTGTAACGCGGCCAAGGATCCTTGGATTGCGTACGTATATCGGCTCCATAAGATCGTTCTCGGGCTGCAACCTTACCTGGCCCTCTTCTCTGTAGAACGTCTTTACTGTGGCGGAGTCATCGATGAGCGCAACAACAATCTCACCATCGTGTGCATCGTGCTGCTCTTTAACCACTATGAGGTCGCCGTCGAATATGCCGGCGTTTATCATCGAGGCCCCTCTAACGCGCAGCAAGAACGAATTGGCGTCACCAACGATGCTCGTGGGAAGGGTAATGGTCTCCTCCACGTTTTGCTCGGCAAGAATCGGTATGCCGGCAGCGACTCGGCCCACTAAAGGCAAGGCGATGGTCCCGGCGTTAATGTCTTGTTTAACAAGCGCAAGCTCATGACCGTGCGTATCGTCTTCCCGCGACTCTTCTATTACCTCAATGGTGCGTGGCTTGTTGGAGTCACGGTGAATGTAGCCCTTTTCCTCCAGAGTCTTGAGGTGCATGTGCACGGTGGAAGGGGATGCGAGGCCGACGGCACTACCTATCTCTCGAACCGAAGGAGGATATCCGTTCGCTCGTTTGTAGTTGCATATGAACTCGTAGATGGCTTGCTGTCGCTTACTGATTTTTCTTCCAGCCACTTTTGGCACCTCCACACAAACAAATGTTCTTATTTCGCTTGACACGAACGAATGTACGTACATAATAGTAACAGATGTTCGGGTACAAGTGTACTACGTAATTGCTGTCCCATTCGGAAGCTATAACTGCTACGTAACACATCACCTGGAAAGGATGAACGTCATGGGCGCAACACGGACAACTTACCAAACCGTTGGATCCTCGGCACTCAAGGCCCAGAACAGACCATACCTGCGACTTGTACCGGGCAATGCCAAACCCAGCCGCGCCAACGCTCGTGTGGCAAGACCACGCGTGAGGCGTCGTAGGGCCAGTATTCGTGCGATCACCCTCGCGTGCGTTCTTTCCATGCTCCTGTGCACCTGTGTATTCGCCCTAGACACATACCATTCCTCATCCGTTGACTCCCGCTTGGACGCCTCGCCAAAAGAGACGGTCTTCGTCGTGAGCGGCGATACCATGTGGGGCATCGCGGAGTCTCATCGCGTGGATGGCGTCAGTACAAAAGAGCTTGTTCGCTGGATGAGGATTAACAACAACCTAGAGGGATCATCCCTTCGTCCAGGCATGATGCTTTTGGTGCCAGCACAGGCGCAATAGCCTCACCATTGCGTATAATTGGTCGCTGATTCTCAGTAAGTATTGCTCTTCTATGTGATATCTTGCGTATTGTGGGATATGAGGAGGAGTAATGCATTGTCCTAGATGTGGTCGTGAAGAGTCCAAGGTAATCGATTCGAGGCCTTCTGAGAATCACGAAGCCATTCGAAGGAGGCGAGAGTGCATAACCTGTGGTATGCGCTTTACTACCTACGAAAGACGTGAGGAAACTCCGCTCATCGTAATAAAGAAGGATGGCGCTCGGGAGACGTTTGACCGCCAAAAGGTAATGCGTGGACTCTTGCGAGCCACGGTCAAGCGAAACATACCCATATCGACGCTTGACTCGCTGCTCGACAGCTTGGAGTCTGAGCTCCGTGACAATGGCATCAGCGAGGTCACCTCACAGGACATCGGGAACATGGTGCTCAAGAGGCTCTTGGTCATCGACAAGGTCGCATACATTCGATTCGCATCCGTGTACCGTGACTTTAAGGACGTGGACGAGTTCTCTGAAGAGCTGAGGAGTCTCTCATAATGAGCGAGCAAGCGATAACGGTTCCCATCAAGCGGCTGGACACCTCGGTCCCCATGCCATCCTATGCATATGCCGGGGATGCTGGTTTGGATCTTCGTGCGAGCGAGGAAGTGACCTTGGCGCCTTTTGAGCGAAAGCTCATTGGCACTGGTCTTGCCATAGCAATCCCCGAAGGCTTCGCGGGATTCGTCCAACCTCGGAGTGGCCTTGCCATAAAGCATGGCCTCACCATCGTGAACACCCCTGGTCTCATTGACGCTCACTATCGCGGAGAGCTCAAGATTATCGCCATAAACGTGGACCCGACGCATACGATCCATATTGGCGTGGGCGAACGCATTGCGCAGCTGGTCATTCAGCGCGTTCCCACGGTCAATCTCATTGAGGTGGACGAGCTCGACAAAACGGATCGCGGAACAGGTGGCTTTGGCTCAAGTGGGGTAAGCTAGTTCCTTTTGTGTATGAATTGCGAAAGATGAGCGGGACGCTCCTTCATGGGAGCTCGGTCGATATCTTTGGATAATATTATATCGTGCACGACTTAATATGAGCATAAGAGGGAAGTGACCAACATGTCTGATTTCATCGAAAAAGAGCTCGTGATCATAGGGGCCGGTCCCGCAGGGCTCTCGGCGGCTATCTATGCACAGCGCTCCATGATTGACGCCGTGACCATTGAGCGCGAAGCCGTTGGCGGTCAGGTAATACTCACGAGTGACGTGGACAACTATCCAGGCGTGCCGCATACCGATGGCTTCTCGTTGGTGGACGCCATGCAGACCCAAGCCAAGGACTTGGGCGCACAGATAGTCATGGCAAGCGTCTCATCCGTTGAGCGTGGCGAAGATGACGCCTTTGTCGTGCGGACCAGCCAGGGTGACTATCACACGAAGGCAGTTATTATCGCTGGAGGTGCCACACCACGGCCCGCAGGGTTCGAAGGCGAAAAGGAATATGTGGGCAGGGGCGTCTCGTATTGCGCGACCTGTGACGGCATGTTCTTTAGGAACAAAGAGGTCTTTGTGATAGGTGGTGGAAACTCTGCCGCAGAAGAGGCGCTGTTCCTTGCCAAGCTTGCCTCCAAGGTGACGCTTGTGGTGAGAAAAGACCATCTCCGCGCCCAGGCGATGGTTGCCAAGGAACTCGAGGAGCATCCCAAGGCATCCATACGCTTTCTCACGAGCATCACTGCCGTCAACGGTGCGGGTGGCATACAAGAGGTCACGTTCCGCGACAATACCACGGGCGAGGAGCATGTTGAGGCGTTTGACGCACCCGTAGGCGTCTTCGTGTTCGTTGGGAGAAACCCGGCGTCCGAGCTCGTGCAGTCCTACGTAGACACGGATGAGGTGGGCTACGTGATTGCCAACGAGCGCATGGAGACGCGTACCCCCGGACTGTTCGTGGCCGGCGACATTCGGAAGAAGTCCCTGCGTCAGATCGTGACGGCTGCAAGTGATGGTGCCATAGCCGCAACGAGCGTGGCAGCATATCTTGGGCAGCCTGTCGAGGGCTAAGGGTCTCAATCGTTGATAATCAGTGT
>JAFWMI010000257.1 GCA_017513965.1 Atopobiaceae bacterium | reverse complement strand
TCGATGGCGATTCCGAGCCCCGGGTGACCGTCTCCCAGCTCTACCAGGACGACAAGCCCAGCGTCTGGCACGACGACACCGTCGTCAAGCCAGACGTGGGAACACAAGTCGACAACGTCCACGCCTGCGGGCCAGGCAGTCTCAAGGTCGACGTCGACCAGGCGTATTCCGTTGACTCGAGCGGAGGCGGGAAGTTCAACCACTATGACGTGAAGTTCGACGTCGACCTCACGGGCACGGACATCGCAGACAGGCTTGAGGGACTCGGGGGCCTTCACCTCGGATTGATGTTCGCAGGCGGCACGGACTCGACAAGCGCAATGGTCTGGTCGCTCGCCACGAACCTCGCAAACATCGAATTCACCTCCGGCATTAGTCCGGACAGCCGCGCCGACTGGCTCCCCTTCGACAAGGTCATCACCGAGCTCCAGGCAAATGACAAGGCCATCGAGGGAGAGGACCCGCCGACGGGGGCGGCACTGCATCCCGAAGGAGACCACCTCGTGATCAAGCTTCGCGTCGCGCTCCCCGCGGGATGCACCACGTTCTACGTCGACTCGCTGGGACTGGGAACGCAGGCGTCGCCCTACGGCTTCAAGACGGGCACGTCCATGTCCACCCCAGTCGTGTCGGGGGCCGGGGCCGTGCTCGCCTCGCAGGGGCATGAGGGCACCGAACTCGCGTCTCTGCTGCGCTCGAAGGTTCGCGTTCCTGACCTCGCACTCGCGGTGAAGACCGGCGGCATCTTCGACTTTCTCGCAGACGGCACGACCGGGGCATCAGGCTCGCACGCACTTGGCCCCGACATCACCGGAATCAAGGTCGACGGCACGACCTTGACCGTAACGGGTGCCAACTTTGGCGCGGAACCTGCATCGGTGAATCTCGCCCGCTACGTGGTTGGCGCCGAGGACCAGCCTCTTGCCGCGACGGTTGCGTCATGGTCGGACGAAGAGGTGAGGCTCACGCTCGATGCCCCAATCGAGGGGATCCTTCGCGCCGTGCTCACCAATTCCGCTGGCAAATGGGACACGCAGTACCTCTTTGTGAGCAAGGGTGCGAGCGTCTTCGAGCAAGACCTGCCCTTCGACCCCTCCACCGGCGACGCCTTCGTCTATGGCGACGCGCCCGGCGACTGGGAGACCAAGGGGCCACTCGTAGGCCTGGGCTGCAAGCTGTACCATCTACCCGCCTATGGGGGAGACGACGAGCTTGCACCCGGATACAGCAAGATGCTCTGCTTCGACCTCAAGAAGCAGACGTGGTCGGAGCTTCCCGCATTGCCCGAATGGCTGAGCGGCGTCTCCGCGGTCATGCACGACGGCAAGATCGTCGTCGAGGGCGCCACCATGTATGAGCTGGAGACCGGCGAGCACAAGGCGTCGTTCCCTGAGGGAGAGGCCGCCGAGGAACGCGTGTACGTGTTCGACCCCGCGGACGGCTCGTGGACGAAGGCGTCCGCGGACGGAATGCTCCTGGGCCAGACGATCGTCAATGACGACGGCAACCTCAAGCTGGCAGGCGGCTCCATGCCCGACCCAGAGCACCCGGAGCAGCCGTGGAGGACGGTGCCGGCTCCGGTGACTGCCTACGACCTCTCGTCAGGTGCGGGAGACGAGCTTTGCGCCCTACCCCTCGCGCTTTCCAATCCCCAGGTGGCGGCACACGACAAAACGCTGCTCATCTGCAGCGACGGCATGAGCACCATGGCCTTGGCCCCCGCGGTCATTCGCGTCCGGGAGGGACAGGCGACCGAGCTCGAGGGGGCGTTGCCGGCATTCGTGGGCGACTCGGAAACGATCACATACATTCTCTTCAGCGAAATGAGAAACATTCGCCTCCACAATGTGATCGCGCCAACGAGCGACGGATTCGTGCTCGTGGGCCCGCCCGCTGCAGACGGTACGTCTGACACCTACGTGCTACGCGACGACTCAGAGAAGTTCGAGCCGTACGCTAGGCGCTCGTCCGAGGATTGCGTATACTCGCAGGCCGCGTGCACCTATGGCGGAAGGCTCTTCGTAATCGGGGCATCCCTGCTCGAGCCCAACAACAGGCTCTTCCGCGCAACCGCCGTGGAGGTACCCGAGTATCCGGGCGACATACCTTGTGATGAGGAGCCGGAACCCGAGCCGCAGCCAGAGCCGGAACCCGAGCCGCAGCCAGAGCCGGAACCCGAGTCCGACCCAAAGCCGGACCCGCAGCCCGAGCCGGCGCCAACTCCGAATCCCCACAAAGACAGCACGTCAGCAGATAGCACAACCACGGCCACGAAAACCAGAGCTCTTCCCCATACCGGAGACGAGACGGCTCCATCGCTCGCCGTGTTCCTTGCAGGTTTTGCTGCCATAGCAGCAGGAATCCTGAAAAGAAGGGGTACTTCCATTTGATGATGTCGGGGTCAAAGGTAATGCAAAAGCATTAGTTTCATCTACGTTGACAAGCACGTCGACGGCACGGGCGACCTGCATCGCGCGCAAGGACTCGTTCTACTGGTACAAGAAGGTAATTAAGTCGAACGGAGAAGATCTCGACTAGGCTTTCTGATCTGCGGTTTCGTTAGCCTCTAGGCCGTAGCGTTCTCGAGCTGGTACGATTGTGGTACAAATCGTGCAGCCGAGAATACCACGGCCCCTTCTCATACCGCGAATACCTTGTCTAACGCGCCAACGGCCCCGGCGCTTTACCTTGAGGTTGGCGTGCGCGTAGACCTTCATCGCGGTCGCGGTTGAGCTTGTCGAAGCGCCTCTCATGGTTTATGCGTTGCTATGTCTACTATTCTTAGGAGGACTTGTTCCAGCGGATTGGGTCAGACGCTTCCAGAGTGTTTTCTCGATGGCTCCGCGTTTGGGGAACAACGAGGGCGAGGCGTGGAGAGCGTCCCTGGGCACCCGTGTTTACGACAACCCGTGTTCATCCTGCGGCTTCGGGTTCGTGGAAGCTCAACGAGATCCCGAGACCAGGCGGTTCAGAACGTCGAGCTCAGCGTGGATATCGGCGGCGGCGAAGGGCTCGCCGGCCTCCAGCCTGTAATGCAGCATTGCAACCACCATCGCCGACGCGAGCTTCGCTTGCAGAACTGGGTCGCC
>JAFWMI010000256.1 GCA_017513965.1 Atopobiaceae bacterium | reverse complement strand
GGTCCAACCCCAGTCGGTGGCGCCGAGGTAGGGGTTGGGGACGTTGTGCGGGTCGTTTGCGCTCGTGGACTCGGAGATGTCGACCTCGACGGTGGAGTCGACCACGCTGGAGGCGTAGTAGCTGAAGCCGATGTAGTCCACGGGGCCGGCCTTGAGCGCGGCGAGGTCGTCCTCGGTGATGTCGAGGTCCCAGCCCTTGCGCTCGAACATCTTCTTGGCGTAGTTGGGATAGACGCCACGGCACTGGACGTCGCCGAAGAAGAAGATGTGGTGGTTGGCGTCGTCGGCCATCAGCACGTCCTCGGGCTTGCACTCGCGCGGGTACGTGGGGCCGGAGGCGATCATGCAGCCGATCATGAGGTCGGGATCGATCTTGTGGCCCTCGACGACGGCCTTGGCGCTCGCCACGAACTCGTAGTGCGCGCACTGGTACATCATCTTCTCGGGGTCGTCGAACTCGGTGAAGACGACGCCGGAGTTGGTCCAGCCGAAGATGGGGTTGGAGATGTTGAACTGGTTGCCGATCTCGTTGAAGGTCATCCACCACTTCACCTTCTCGTGGTAGCGCTCGAAGCACACCTTGGCGTAGCGCACGAAGAGGTCGATGAGCTCGCGGTTTGCCCAGCCACCGTACTTCTTGCACAGGCCGTAGGGCATCTCGAAGTGGCTCAGCGTAATGACGGGCTGGATGCCGTGCTCGAGCATGCAGTCGAACATGTCGTCATAGAACTTGAGGCCGGCCTCGTTGGGCTCGAGCTCGTCGCCCTCGGGGAAGATGCGCGACCAGCTGATGGACGTGCGGAAGCACTTGAAGCCCATCTCGGCGAAGAGCGCGATGTCGTCGCGGTACGTGTGGTAGAAGTCGATGCCCTTGTGGTTGGGGTAGTACTTGCCCGGCACCACGCCGTCGGTGATAACACGTGGGACGCCGTTGGAGCCACCGGTCATAACGTCGGAGACCGAAAGTCCGCGTCCGTCCACGTCGTAGCCGCCCTCGAGCTGGTGCGCTGCCACTGCGCCGCCCCACAGGAAGTCCTTAGGTAGAGCCATGATTCCCCCTATGCCGGAATGAACTGTACACGAAATCAAGCATACGACATGCACATGAGTTCATGTGAGTTCACACCACATTATTAGGTGTACGTCATGTTTGTGAGCGCTAGTGCTTGCGGTGCGGGCGCGGATCGTTGAGCTTTTGCAGGCATAGTGCCAGTTCGCCCAGCGCGATGCGCTCCCGGTAGTCGGTGACGCGAATGAGGTCGGGAAGGTACTCCTCCAAGCCAGGGAAGTAGGGGAGCATGGCGGTGCGGAGGGCGGTCATGTCGTCGATAAGGTCTACGGCAACGAAGATTGCGTCTGGAGCGACGAGCGCGACGTCGGACGCGAGCATGGGAGCGACCAATTGGGTCATGCCGCTGGTGGTCCACGCCAGCTCCTCGCTACCTTGGATGTGCTCCTTGTTATGAATGGCCCCAAAGAGCGGTCCCAGCTCGCCGGCAAAGTTCTTGCGCCCCTTGAGCAAGTGCCCGTCCACCACGATTCCCTGACCGCCCACCGGGTAGCCGGTCTGCTGGGTATGGAGCACCACAGAGTCGTAATCGTCCTGGCTCACGTAGCAGCCGACGGCGGCGGCATTGGCGTTGTTGTCCACAAACACCTTCGTCCCATACCGCTCGGAGAGAACGCGTCCGAGCTCGTAGTCGGTGTAGTGCGGATCGACGTCGCTCACCGTTCCACGGTTCACCACGCCGGGGACCGCAATGCCCACTGCGTCGAGGTCACGCACGTTCCATCCGCGCACATGCAGTGTGGCAAACAGGTCCTCGATGTCACGGTATCCCGCAGAGACCTTCGACACATGGCCGTAGTCTGCAATCTCGCCATGATTGTAGATGCGCCATCCAAGCCACGTGTTCTGAGGCCGTTTGATCATGGTAATAACCATAATGCGATAGCTATTCTTCATGTCCCGAACGAGCTTGAGGTTCGTGCGGTCTGCCGAAGGAAGAACGGTGTTGTCTGCCAAGAGGTGCATGACCATCTTGAGGGCCGCGCCCGCATCGAGCGTGGCAAATACCTTGGGAGGAATGGGAACGACCACGGCGTAGGGGAAGGCCTCGGCAACCGCATTGCGCTGATAGCCAACTTGCGGTGCGAGCAGAACAACGTCCCAATCACCGCCGCTCGCGCGAGCCTCCGCAAGTGGCATAGCCTCAAAGGTATAGTCAAGTGAGAGTACATTTGCGGCTTCAACAAGCTTGCCGGCAAACATGCTGGTGGTCATGCCGGCGGTGCAGCAAAGCAGTACGCGTTTGGGTTCGTATCTGTCGTGCTGGACCAGCTCGTCTCGCATCTCGCAAAAGAGCTCTTTTGCACGTTCCTCGTCGTCGAGTTCAAAGTGCAAAAAGAAGGTGGGCTCACCTGTGCCGTCTGCATCCATTATGCGCAGCTCAACGATCTCTGGCGCGTCGTCGAAGGCATAGAAGTTGACTTCTCCCGTTGCTGCGGGCGTACTGAGCTTTATGTGTTCGTCATCAATGTGCTTTATGGAACAATCGGGAATCTGCTGATCGAGCACATAGTCGCGAAAGGCCCTACCAAGTTGGTTCATTGTCTGCTCCTTGGGACGGTACGATTAAATAAATAATAGCCAATCTCGTCGGGTTGATGCCACGTTTTGCGCCCGTTACGTCCGTTACCCAATCGCCTACGTACTTGTTGTTTCCTTTGGGCGGGTACATTCACTTGTCCGTGCTATAGTATGTAGCAGGTCTGATGGGATAAGGATTTGGGTGCGCCATGAACCAAGTGTTTGAGAACATGCGGAGGAACGCTCGGCCTTCCATACTTGTCGTTGAGGACAACGACATCAACCGAGAGATACTCTGCGAGGTACTCAGCGATACGTACAACGTGTTTGAGGCGGAAGACGGCGCGGTGGGGCTTGAGCTGCTTACAGCGCATTACAACGAGCTCTCGCTTGTGCTGTTGGATGTGTACATGCCCGTGTGCGATGGCTTTGAGTTTTTGCGCCGCAAGCGGCGGGACGAGCGCTACGCTGCCGTGCCGGTAATTGTGGCAACGGCGAGCGATGCGATTGAGGACGAGATCAAATGTCTTGAGCTGGGCGCCAACGACTTTATCGTCAAGCCATATAACACGCAGATTATGCTCAATCGCGTCAATAACATGATTCACCTACGCGAGTCGGCCTCCATCGTCAACCAACTCACGTGGGACTCACTCACGGGACTCTATAGCAAGGTGTTTTTTTACCGTACCGTGGAAGATGTTTTTGCGGCGGCGCCCAACGAGTCGTTTGACCTCGTGTGTAGCGATATCGACAACTTCAAGACGCTCAACGATCGCTATGGCGAGGAAGCATGCAATCGCGTGCTCGTCATGTTGGCAGATCACATGGCCCAGACGTTGGAAGACGTGATCGTGGGTGGCAGGATTGGCGGAGACACCTTCGCGTTCCTTACCAAGCATCAGGACCCCGAGTCGTGGGAGAGCAAGCTGAGCTCAGCGGCGAACGACATGCCCGTTCCCAACGTGGGCGTCAAGTTCGGCATCACGGAGGACGTTGATCACGACATACCCGTTCCCCAGCTTTGCAACCGGTCGATGAGCGCCATCGACACGGTGAAGGACCGCGGTGGCTTTGCGATTGCGTTCTTCGACGACGAGATGCACCAGCGACAGCTCATCGAGCAGGTTATTCGCGAGAGCATGGAAACCGCCCTTGAGCAGCGACAGTTCTCGGTCTTCTACCAGCCCAAGCACAACGTGCAGACCAACACCATCGGCGGTGCGGAGGCGCTCGTGCGTTGGACTCACCCCTTGCTGGGGTTCGTGAGTCCCGGCCTGTTCATCCCCGTGTTTGAGCGGAGCGGCTTTATTACCAAGCTCGACATGTTCGTGTGGGAGGAAGTGTGCCGCGAACTCCGTGAGTGCATCGACAAAGGCCTGCCCATTGTGCCCATATCGGTAAACGCGTCACGCTTGGACTTCGATGTGCCCGACCTGCCCAAGAAGATTGCGGCACTAGCCGACAAGTACGGCATCGATCGCTCGCTCCTGCACCTCGAGCTTACCGAGACGGCCTATTCCGAGAATCCGGAAGCGGTTGTGGAGGCGCTCAAGGACGTGCGCGAGCTGGGCTTCTCTGCAGAGCTCGACGACTTTGGATCGGGCTACTCGTCGCTTGCGTCTTTGAACACGCTACCGCTCGACGTTATGAAGCTCGACATGAGCATCGTCCAGCAAGCCTCGGAGCTCAATGACTTCCGCATAGTAGAGGCGGCCATCAACTTGGCGCAGGTCCTTGACCTCAAGACGGTCGTTGAGGGCGTGGAGACCGAGGAAGAGGCTAAGCGCGTGAGCGACTTGGGATGCGACCTCATTCAGGGGTACTTCTACTCCAAGCCGCTCAGACAGGACGAATTTGAGGAATACCTGCGGCGATAGCAGCAAACCGTGGCACGGAAGGGAGAAGCAATGACCGTTGCCGAGTTGTATGACCAAATTGGTGGGAGCTACAACGAAGTAAAGATGCGCCTACCCATGGACCCACTCGTGAGTCGCTTTGTGATCAAGTTCCTGCACGATCCGTCGAGCGAGCAACTTATCGCCGCGGGAAAGGCGGGCGACGAGGAGGCGTTGTTCAAGGCCGCTCATGCGGTAAAGGGCGTATGTGCCAACTTGGCGATTACCAGGCTGGCCGACTTGGCGAGTCAGATTACCGAAGCCACTCGCGAAGGCAACGAGGCCATTCGCGCCAACACGAACTTGGACGAGCTCGTTGCGCAGTTTGAGGTCGCATATGGCGAGACCGCAGCGGCAATACGTGCCTTTGAGGCGCAGCAGGGTTAGTGGGTTCTTGCACATGAGTTGAATGGCCATACGAATGGGCATGTGAGTGGGGGCACGCTAGAGGTATGTCCCCGCTCTTTTGTTTGCCCGCCGTTATGGTGCTTGCGTGCTGGGCATTGTGGAGAGGGGCATGGTGGATACGATAAAGAAGTTATTGGGGCATCTTGGAGAGTATCGTAGGCCGGCGCTCATAGCCCCGTTGTGCACCTTGATCGCGGTTGGCATGGAGGTGCTCATTCCCTATGTAATGGCGCTGCTCATAGACCGTGGCATAGCCAAGGGCGACATGGGTCAGGTGTGGCTTTGGGGTGGGCTCATGATGGGATGTGCCCTCGTCGCCCTCGTTATAGATTCCGCCTCAGCCGTGTTTGGCTCGCGCGCCTCTACGGGCCTGGCTTCCAACCTGCGTGACGCGCTGTTCGAGAAGGTCCAAACCTACTCGTTCAAGAACATCGACAAGTTCAGTACGGCCGGACTCGTCACTCGCATGACCACCGACGTCACCAACGTGCAGAATGCCTTCAACATGTCGCTCATCATCGCCACGCGTGCTCCCATCTCGCTCATAGCCTCCATGGTCATGTGCGTGCTTATTAGCCGTAAGCTCTCGGGCATCTTCCTGGTCGCCATGGTGGTTCTCTCCATAGGACTTGTGTATATCATGCTGCATGCCATGCCGTTGTTTGGGAAGGTGTTCCAGCGCTACGACAACCTCAACGCCAGCGTTCAGGAGAACGTGACCGCCATTCGTGTGGTAAAGGCGTTCGTGCGCGAGCAGCATGAGGACGAGAAGTTTGGTGCGGCAGCCGGGGATCTGCACGACCTGTTCGTAAGGGCCGAGAGCCTGCTAGCGTGGAACAACCCCATCATGGGCGTTGCCATCTATGGCTGCATCATCGCGCTTTCTTGGTTTGGGACCCACTCCATTCTGGCGGGAGAGATTACCACGGGACAGCTCACAAGCTTGCTGGGCTACGTGTTCAACGTGCTCATGAGCCTCATGATGCTCACGATGATTTTCGTGATGATCTCCATGAGCGCCGCGAGCGGCAACCGAATCGTGGAGGTACTCGAGGAGGAGCCAGACATCGTGAGCCCAGAGAACGCGCTCACGGAGGTGAAGGATGGCTCCATTGACTTT
Organism: Atopobiaceae bacterium; assembly: GCA_017513965.1. Lineage (GTDB taxonomy): Bacteria > Actinomycetota > Coriobacteriia > Coriobacteriales > Atopobiaceae > RUG440. The sequence continues at coordinate 18,888 of JAFWMI010000256.1, read as the reverse complement.
GAGGCGGTGAACTTCGCCTATCGTTCGGGTGACGGCGAAGACACGCTCACGGGCATAGACCTGCACATTGACTCTGGAGAAACCGTAGGCGTCTTGGGCGGCACGGGATCGGGAAAGACGACCCTTGTCGCGCTCATCAGCCGCCTGTACGACGTGGACACGGGTGCGGTACGCGTGGGCGGCGAAGACGTGCGCTCGTACGACACCGAAGTGCTTCGCGATGCCGTGGCCGTGGTGCTGCAGCAGAACACCCTGTTTAGCGGGACGATTCTGGACAACCTGCGCTGGGGCAAAGCGGATGCCACGCTCGAGGAGTGCAAGATGGCATGTCATGCGGCCTGTGCCGACGAGTTCATCGACCGCATGCCCGACGGATACGACACCATGATCGAGCAGGGCGGAACCAACGTGAGCGGTGGCCAGCGGCAGCGATTGTGCATAGCCAGGGCGCTGCTCAAGCGCCCGCGCGTGCTCATCTTGGACGACTCCACGAGTGCGGTGGACACGGCGACGGACGCATCGATTCAACAGGCCTTTGCCGAGCAGATACCCGAAACCACCAAAATCATCATCTCGCAGCGCGTGAGCAGCTTCGCCTCGTGTGATCGCATCCTTGTGCTCGACGCCGGTCACGTTGCGGCCTTCGCGCCTGAGGAGAAGCTCATAGAGACGTGCGACATTTACCGCGACGTATACGAGACGCAGAACAAGGCAGGCTCCGAGGCGGACTTCGACACGCCGGAAGGCATTGGGCACGACCCGCTCTCCCAACGCTTTGACCCAGCCTTCGCAAACGAGCTCCCGGTAGATGTACGAACCCAGGAAGGGCGGTGAGGCACATGGCAGGCAAGAAGGAATCCTCAAAGAACACCCTCGCGGCGGTACGTGAGATAGTGGGGTTCATGTTCAAGCGCTACAAGGTGCTGCTCTGTCTGGTAATCGTGGGAATCTTGGTTTCGTCTTGGGCCATGGTGCAGTCCACCTTGTTCACGCGAACCCTCATTGACGGATACATTACGCCCATGCTAAGCCAGCCGAACCCGGACTTCGGGCCGCTCGCGGCAGCAATCGGGCGCCTCGTGTGCGTTGCGCTTGTGGGCGTCTCGTCCATGTATATGTACAACCGCCTCATGGTTACCATTAGCCAAGGAACGCTGCGCGACCTGCGCGTTGAGGTGTTCGAGCACATGGAGTCGTTGCCCATCAAGTACTTCGACACGCATGCGCACGGCGACATTATGAGTATCTATACCAACGACATAGACACGCTGCGTCAGCTCATAAGCCAAACCATTCCGCAGTTCGTGAACTCCACGGTCACCATCGTCATGGTGCTCGTTTCCATGATTACGCTCTCGATTCCCCTCACGTTGGTGACCTTGGCCATGGTGGGCGTCATGCTGCTCGCGACCAGTCGCATAGGCGGGGCGTCTGCCAAGCATTTTGGTGCCCAACAGCAGCGCTTGGGTGCGGTGAACGGGTTTATTGAGGAAACTATCTCCGGCGAGAAGGTCGTAAAGGTGTTCTGCCATGAGGAGCGCTCCATTGACGAGTTCCACAAGCGCAATCATGCCTTGCGCGACTCTGCCACCACGGCAAACACGCTGGCGGGCATCCTCATGCCAGTGGTCTATGCCATTGGCCAAATAAGCTACGTGCTGTGCGCCATCGTGGGCTCGTACTTTGCCGTGAGCTCGGGGTTGCTCACGCTGGGGACGCTCGTGAGCTTCCTTACGCTCAATCAGACGTTCACCGAGCCCATTACCCGCATATCGCAGCAGCTCAGTGCCATTACCCAAGCCGGTGCCGGCGCTGCGCGCGTACTTGCGCTCCTTGCCGAGCAGCCCGAGAAGGACGAGGGTTACGTCGAGCTCGTTCGCGTTCGCGAGGGGGCGAACGGAGGCCTCGAGGAGTGCCAGGAGCGTACGGGCAAGTGGGCATGGAAGCATCCTCACCAGGCGGCAGGCACCGTAACGTATATGCCTCTTTTGGGCGAGCTCGTAATGGACGGCGTGGACTTTGGCTATGTGCCAGAGAAGCAGATACTGCACGACATTCGGCTCTTTGCGCTGCCCGGGCAAAAGATTGCCTTCGTGGGCGCTACGGGTGCGGGCAAGACGACCATCACCAACCTCATCAATCGCTTCTACGACATCGACGACGGCAAGGTTCGCTACGACGGCATTAACGTAACCAAGATAAAGAAGCCCGATCTGCGTCGGTCGCTCGGCATGGTGTTGCAGGATCCGCACCTGTTTACCGGCACGGTTATGGACAACATCCGCTACGGCAGGCTCGACGCCACGGACGAGGAATGCATCGCAGCGGCCAAGCTCGTCTCGGCCGATGACTTTATCCGACGCCTTCCCGACGGGTACAACACGATGATTACCGGTGACGGCGGCAACCTGTCCGCCGGGCAGCGGCAACTGCTCACCATCGCGCGCGCCGCAGTGGCAGATCCGCCAGCGCTCATTTTGGACGAGGCCACGAGTTCCATCGACACGCGTACCGAGCAACTCGTACAGCAGGGCATGGACGCCCTCATGAAGGGGAGGACGACCTTCGTGATCGCGCATCGCCTCTCTACCGTGCGCAACTCCGACTGCATTATGGTTATGGAGCAGGGTCGCATCATAGAGCGTGGCACGCACGACGAGCTCATTGCCGCACGTGGAAAGTACTACGAGCTGTATACGGGCAATCAGATCGAAGCTGAGTAGCGGCGCAAAGAGGGGGTTGGTCGGTGGCTCACGAGCTTGATGTCTCAGCGCTGCGCGCCGGACAGACCCCCTCGCGACGGGCGCTGGTGGGCATGGTGCTCGCGCTGTCCGTCCCAGCCATCTTGAGTGAGCTCACAACTACCCTCATGCAGTACATCGATGCGGGGATGGTGGGGAGCCTCGGTGCTCGTGCAACGGCGGCCATTGGGCTTGTTGAGTCGACGGTTTGGCTGTTCGACGGTTGTTGCATGTGCGTGGCTGCGGGTTTTACCGTGCAGGTGGCGCAGCTTGTGGGTGCTGGTAAAGACAAGGATGCGCGATTGGTGCTGCGTCAGTCCATCGTGTCGCTCAGTGCGTTTAGCGCAGCGCTCGCGTTGCTTGGCATGCTGGTCTCTGGCTACCTTCCCCAGCTGTTGGGCGGTTCTCCCGAGGTATATGAAGATGCCTCGAGGTATGTCTTCGTGTGCTCGATTGCCTTGGTGCCCGTAACGCTGGCGCGCTTGGGCACGGGGATGCTCCAGTGCAGCGGAGACATGCGCACTCCGTCACTGCTCAACGTGCTCTCGTGCGTGCTCGACGTGTGCTTTAATGCCGTGCTCATACGACGAGATGCCAGCATTGCCATTGGCGGCATGGTCCTTCATCTTCCGGGATTGGGGCTGGGCGTTACCGGTGCAGCGTTGGGGACGCTCATGGCGCAGGCGGTGGTCGCCGCGCTGTTGCTTTGGCGGACGTGCGCGCATTCAAGGCATCTTGCGCTGTGTGACCATGGGAGTTGGAGGCCACGTCGTCACACGATACAGGCTGCCTGGGTGGTGAGTGGTCCCATGCTGTTGGAGCGAACGGTGATGAGCGGTGCCTACATTGCCGGAACGGTGATCGTTGCGCCGCTGGGCACGGTGGCCGTGGCGGCAAACTCGCTTGCGGTAACGGCAGAGGCGGTGTGCTACATGCCATGCCTTGGGGTGAGCGTCGCTGCCACCACGCTTGTGGGGCAGTGCGTGGGGGCGGGTCGCAAGGACCTTGCCAAGACCTTCGCGCGTTTGGCGACGCTCATGGGGGCGGTGCTCATGGCCTTCACGGGCGTGCTCATGTTCGTGTTCGCCCCGCAGATCATGGGCATGCTCACCCCAAGTGACGAGGTTCGTGATCTGGGTGCCGCCGTGCTGCGCATCGAGTCGTTCGCCGAGCCGCTCTTTGGCGTGTCGATAGTGGCGGCAGGTGCCTTGCGAGGCGCGGCAGACACGCTCGTGCCGAGCCTCATTGCCGTGGGCAGCATGTGGGGCGTTCGCATTACGCTGGCCTCAATGCTGGCGCCGATCTATGGCTTGCGCGGCGTGTGGGCGGCCATGGCCGGCGAGCTCTGTGTGAGGGGGACGCTCTTTCTTGTGCGCCTGCTCCGCGGCCGGTGGCTCTCGCGTGCGCAGCTCGCCTGACCGCAGGGAGCGCTTAGGCGCTAAGCCCTACTCCGCCTGAGGTAGGAGGAGGACACGGGGAACGAGAAGTAGGTGTCGGGGTAGGGCTCCCGCTCGAGCGTGAAGTGCCACCACTCGCACTCGTAGGGCAAAAAGCCATGGCGTTTCATCACGCGCTGCAACAGCATGCGGTTCTTGTACTGCTCGTCCGTGACGTTGCGGTTGCTTGGGTGGGACAGCTCGCCAAAGTAGTCAAAGGGCGTGCCCATGTCCACCTCCTTGCCCGTGCGCATGTCGAGCAGCGTGAGGTCGATGGTCGATCCGCGACTGTGGCTCGACTGCTTGGCGATGTAGCCCAACCGAATGGTGTCAGTCTTGTCAATCTCGGGGTAGAAGTACGGCTTCATGCGTACGTCATCGTCTTCCAACGCCCAGAACACGAAGTGGCGTACTGCGGAAGCTGGTCGATAGGCATCAAACACCTTTATGCGATAGCCCAGAACACCAAACTCATTGCTGGCGGACTTGAGGGCGCGAGCGGCCTCTGGGGTGATTATGGCGCAGGGCTCCTCATAGCCGTCGATGCGATCGCCAATAAAGTTGTAGGTCGAGAAGTACCGAATCTCCTGAATCGCCTGAGGCACATAGTCCGAAAGCAGGACGAATCCAGAAGGATCCATGGTGTAGTCGTATGCGCTCATGTGATCACCGTCCCCAAAGAACGCTCCGCATGCGAGGTTTGTTATGGAGAGTATGCCAAAAATACGTGCGTTTTTCCAGCTGCCCTAGGTGCGATAACGCGCGTGACGCATAAACGTGATGTGGTATGGGGAATAATGGACCCATGGAAGATGCTGTTGTCTGAGGAAAGGACCAAACATGGCAAAGACCCTTGATTTGTACTATTACGACTCGTGCCCCTATTGCCAAAAGGTTTTGCGTGCCATGCGGCGCCTGGACATCGAGGACAAGATCAACCTCAAGAACATCCTGCGCAGCCAGGAGGCGGCAGACACCCTCGTGCGCGTGGGCGGCAAGCGTCAGGTACCCTGCCTGTTCATCGATGGCAAGCCCATGTACGAGAGCGACGATATCGTGGAATGGCTTACCCGCGAGTTCGCCTAATGACTAATGCCATCTGTAGTCGGCACACATTTGGGCGTTGGGCGGTTTCTGGCACACTCTGTGGATTAGCCGTTCCGAGCGCTTTGCATGTGGTAAGGTTTGTTAGCTCGATATCGTTCGCATGATTTTGGAGACGACTTATGAATCAACGTACCCGTTCCCTCCTTACGATCCTGCTGGCATTTGTGCTCGCATGCGGCTCACTTACGCTTGTTGGCTGTGGCGGCTCCAATAACGACGCGCAGGATAACTGCTACGGCGAGGACATGCCGGTTACCAACGAGTAGGGGCACATTGATGTTTGGCAGCGAATACCTTGACGCCATAGAGGAGCAAGTTCGCCTGGTGCCAGACGGTGTGGTATTCCAGAACAGTGCGGGCGAGCGTCTTACCTATGGTGAGCTCGGCGCATGGTCGAATGCGCTGGCCTGCTGGCTTGCAGATGCCGGTAACGTGCCGTCTGGCGTGCCCGTCGTACTCTATGGGCACAAATCGCCATTTATGCTCGTGAGCATGATTGCGTGTGCAAAGGCGGGCCACCCGTACGCACCGGTGGACACGGTATATCCAACCGACCGCATACGCCGCATCATAGACCAGATCGTGACCCATGCGGGTGGTACGCTGTTTGTGGATACCACCGCGTCACAGACGTCAGTCGTGGACGGCGTTCCCGTGCTGGGACTCGATAGACTCGCGTCGCTTTGTACCGCGCAGGTGGACGAACAGGCTGTTCTCAACTTGCCCGGTAAAGCGCGCGACGATACGTTCTACATATTGTTTACCTCGGGTTCCACGGGAGAACCCAAGGGAGTTGAGATAACCACCGAATGCGTGGACGAGTTTTCGCGCTGGCTCCTTACCGATTACGTGTTTGAGGAAGACGGTCATCGCGTGTGGTTTAACCGGACGCCGTACACGTTTGACGTGAGCATTACCGACATGGTGTGCGGTACCACGCGTGGCGATACGACGTTTGCGCTTGAGGCGGAGGCCGAGGGCAGCATACCGCGCATGTTTGAGGCACTCGCCAAGAGCGAGGCGACGGACTGGGTCTCTACGCCGTCTTCGGTGGAGCAGTGCCTTGCCGATGCCTCCTTCGATGCGACGCTCATGCCAAGGCTCAAGCGCATGCTATTGGCGGGGGAGACGCTTCGTCCTGCCACGGTGCGAGAGGTGAAGCGTCGGTTCCCTGGCATTCACGTATACAACGGATACGGGCCTACCGAGTCGACCGACTTGGTAACGCTCTGCGAGATTACCGACGAGATGCTTGCCGATGACCTCGCGCTGCCCATTGGCTATGCCAAGCGAGGCTCTGAGCTGGTAGTGCTCGACCCTCAAACGCTCGAGCGCAAGCAGACGGGGGAGGCTGGCGAGCTCTTCATCGTGGGCAACACCGTGGCCAAGGGGTACTGGGGTCGACCAGACCTCACGCAGGCGGCGTTCCATGCCTGCCCCGAGAGCATCACGCAGGGTCGTAGGTCGTATCGCACGGGTGACGAGGTAACCTACGGGGCAGACGGCCTCATCTACTTCCATGGCAGACTCGACCTGCAGGTAAAGCTGCATGGATTCCGCATTGAGCTGGGAGACATCGAAGCGCAGCTCTGCGCTTCGCCGCTCGTGCACATGGCGTGCGTTCTGCCCGTGTGGCGCGACGGCGCCATTCATCACCTCATGGCGTGCGTGGTACCGAGCGACCAGGCGACGGAGCGCGGGCTCAAGCTTACGCGTTCCATAAAGGCGCAGGTTCGAGATGCCCTCCCTGCGTACATGATTCCGCGTACGTTCAAATACCTCGACGAGATGCCGCTCAACGCAAACGGCAAGGCAGACCGCAAGGCGCTCGCCACGCTCATGGAAGCATAGGCGGTTGCCGTGGACTTCTTTGTGGAGCCGGCATTCTTCGTGCTGTGCATACCCATAGTGGGCATCGCGGTGGTGCTGGGTATTCTGGAGCGGCCATTGGCACGCTACGGCTTCGTGGCGTCCGTGGCCATGCTCCTTTTGCTCTTTTGTCGCTCGTTGCCCGCGCTTGTGTTCTTTTGCGCCTATCTGGCGGGCTCGCTGCTGCTCTTCCTCTGGGTACGTGGGCTGTTCGCGCGTGACGACCCTAACGCGGTGAACAAGTATCGGGTGGCGCTTGCACTGCAGATCGCACCGCTGGTTATCTATAAGGTGGGCGTGCTTTTTGCGCCTGACTTTCCCGGTTTTCTGGGCATCTCGTACATCACGTTCAAGACGGTGCAGGTGCTCATAGAGATCCGCGATGGGCTCATAACGGACATGGGTGTTTTGGACTACCTGTCTTTCCTGTGCTTCTTCCCGCCGTTTACGTCGGGTCCCATCATGAGGAGTCGTGCGTTTGTGACGAACGTGCACACGCCGCTTTCCCGCGACACGTACCTGGAGATGGTGTACAGGGGTCTTGGTTGGTTTATCTTGGGTGCCCTGTACAAGTTTGTGGGTTCTGCGTTGGCGCAGTGGGGCATGTGGATGGCACCAAGCGCCTTGGGATGGGCGCCGCTCGCGTCGGTGGCAACCGTGTTCTGCTATGGCATGGACCTGTTCTTCGACTTTGCCGGCTACTCGAACATGGCCATGGGCCTTGGCTTGGTACTTGGCATCGAGGTGCCAAAGAACTTCCATGCGCCATTCGTGGCCAAGGACATAAAGGAGTTCTGGGACCGCTGGCACATCTCGCTTTCCACGTGGTTGCGTGACTTCGTGTTCATGCGGTTCTCGCAGTTTGCGTTGTCGCGCAAGCTCTTCTCGTCCCGACTCACCACAGCGTGCGTAGGCTTTATGCTCAACATGGTGCTTATGGGACTCTGGCACGGCATTACCCCAGATTATTTTGTGTACGGCTTGTATCATGGCGCCTTGTTGGCAGGGTGCCACTATCTTCAAAAGAAGTGGAAGTTCTACAAGCGACACCGTAAGGATCGCTGGTTTGGCATCGCCTCATGGGCCGTTACCATGATTGCAGTTTTCTTTGGTTTTGCCCTGTTTGGTGGGTATGTGGTAAGTCCATTACTTGGCAAGGCGGCATGAGGTAACATGCCAAACAAGACACTTTGAACTTGATGAATTGGGAGGAACGAACCATGGCGAATATCGACGAGCAGATTGTGGACCTCGTGGTGGAGATCTCGGGCGAGGACGAGGTGGCCGACGAGCGCGACATCGACCTGTTTGAGGAGGAGATCCTGGACTCTATGGCGGCAATTGAGCTGCTGGTTGCCCTCAAGGAGGAGTTTGGCGTCTCCATTGCTCCCACAGAGCTCGACCGCGAGGAGATGAACACCGTCAACAAGATCATCGCGCGCGTTCGCGAGCGCATGTAGGGAGCCTAATGGACGCGCGTACCTTGCACAATAGGCTTGCGGCACTGCTCATTGGCGTGTTGGTCGCCGTGGCGGTGGTGGTGGGCGTTTGTGTGGCGTTGCCTGCACAGGCTGCCCACGACGAGCGCACGGAGTATGGCTACGTCTACTCGGGCGCCAAGTCTTCGAGCGTTGACTTTGTGCGGTCCAATCTGGGTGAGGATTCGCTGCTCGTGCTGGGCTCCTCGGAGTTCTCCACGCCTGCGAGCTCGGTCCCGCAGATACCGGCGCAAGTGTTTGGTACGCATAACTATGGGCTACGGCTCATGCTGGTAGGTGAGGCCTTCGACCAGTGCCTGTGGGACACGATTGCCCTGGGTGCCTTGGCGGACGGCGGCCTGCCCCACAACAAGGTCGCGGTCATCGTTGGCCTGGGTCAGTGCACAGACGGCGGCTTGGACGCCAGCACCTTTGGCACGCGCTTCTCGTATTCGTTGTATGAGGACTTTTGCGCAAACAAGGCAATACCCCAAACGGTGCGTGCGCGGGTGCAGGAGCGCCTTGCCGAGCAGGGAATTGACCAAACCACGATACGCGCCGGTTCGCCGCAAAACCCCATCGACGCCCTTGATGGTGCGGCGCTGGGCGTTATGGACGACTTGAAGCTGAGAAACGAGCTCGGCAACGTGCGCGGACGTGGCGTTCCCCTTGCGGATGGTGCGGTGGAGCGGCCCGATTGGGAGTCTCTGAGGAATCAGGCCCTGGAGGATGCCAGCCGCATGAGCACCACGAACGAGTGGGGCGTTGAGGATGCCTTCTATACGCAGCAGCTTGAGCCAGCGTTCGACTCGCTCAAGGGTGCCCGTGCGGGGGAGACCTACACCAAGACGCCTGAATACGACGACTTTGACATGTTCCTTACCACGTGTGAGGCTTGCGGCGTAACGCCGCTCGTCGTTGTGCAGCCTTCGTTGGGGCCCTACTACGACCACATAGGCATAGATAGGGAAACGAGGGAGTCTGCATACCAGCGCTTGCGTGACGTGGTGGCTAAGCATCCAAACGCACGGATTGCGGACTTCTCTGATCGAGAGTACGAGAAGTACTTCCTGTTCGACATCGTTCACTTTGGGTGGACGGGCTGGATTGCGGCCGAACAGGCGTTGTACGACTTTGTTGAGGGAGCGTAATATGGCACGTGCGAAGAAGAAGACGCTGCGCGACCGTTATGACGCATGGCTCGACGCGTATCCCACGCTTGCGTATGTGATAATCGGCGCCTCGGTTGCCGTTGCGCTCACCACGATCTTTCTGTTTGTGACGTTTTCTGGATTCGGCTCATCTGCCGAGTTTATATATAACCAGTTCTAGCCTTGGGGGCAAAGATGAACGAAGAAGTTGACAATACGCAGGAGCGTCCGGTCTTGCGACCAACGAGGCAACGGCCGGACTCGCCGAACAACATTCCACCTGAGCGTAGCCAAAACGTGCGCAAAAGCGCGCCGTCTGGCCAGCGCAAGCGGAGTGCTCAGGGACAACAAGGGCAACGTCGTAAGGGTCAGCCCGCGCGAAAGGCAGCGGCCGGCCAACGCAGGTCTCAGCAACCGCGCAATGGCAACGGTACGAGTCGGCGTCCGGCGCATGGAAGGAATCCTAGGAGACGTACGAATACGGGTGCCTTGGCGGCGGTTGCCATCGTTGCCTTCCTCTGCGGTTGCCTGTTGGCCACCTTGGTAACGTGCTCGGTCATGCGCGCGCAAGTTGAAGGGGCCCGTGCAGAGGCAGCTGCGGCACAGAGCGAAGCGGCCAACCGTGCCGTTCAAACGGTGACGGATCAGCATAGTGCGACAAGTGCCACGAGCACCAACGCGACGGCCAGCAACGCGACGGCCAGCAACGCGACGGCTGCCAACACCAATGCGACGAATGCCACGTCCACGGGTGCGGGTGTTGAGGATCCTTGGCTCACGCAGGGAACCTTCACTACCGGCGACGAGACGCTCGACCAAGAGGTCAAGGCGTTTTGCGACGAGCGCGTCACCACTGCCATGAATGTGGACACCGCCGCCCTTGAGGTGTACAAGGCCATCGCCTGGGCCGAGTATGTGGAGCGTGACGATGCTCAGCATCCTGCGGGTAAGGACTGGCGCATTGAGTATGCACGCAAGTATTACGAGCACGATTGCAGCGGCAACTGCTACGAGTTCGCGGCGTTTCTCATGTATTGCCTGCGCTACCTTGGCTACCAGGATGCGACTGCGCAAGGCGTCGCCATCGAGCTGCAGAGCGGCAGTTGGGGAGACCACGGGTTGGTGTACGTTACCAATACCGATGGCCGCAAGTGCCTGTGCGACACGTCGCGCGGCGTAGACGGCTGGATGCTCGACGACACGGTCTACAACGTGGAGATACAGGACTTCGAGAACGCGTAAGAAATGAGTCGATGTCCGCTCCTAAAGAATGGTCAAATCTGTAAATGGGGGACAGTTCCACGGAGTCGGGGGACTGTCCCCTTTGCAGGGTGCGACTATACGATCTTGATCACGCGATGCTGCTCTGGATCGTAGTCGTTCTTGTCCGTTTTGCTCTTTTGTGAGATTGTCCGCGCAATCTCGACGCTCTTCCAAATGGCACGCTTTACATCACTAACAAGCGGTGGATTCTCGATGGGCTCGATGATTTCGTACTCGGGCCCAATCCATCTCTTGAGTCCAGGCAGGATCTGCACCTTGGGAAGGCCCTTGCCGTCTGCGTTGTGGCTCTTGTCCATCACGACCGTGAGGTACGTGCGCCATACCAATGGAGAGTCCTCAAAGCGGAACAGTGTACCGTCGGCATCGTCGGCGTAGTCTAGGCGCCGCTTGAGCTGCTTTTTTCCAAGCTGCGAGAAGAACGAGTCATCCCATCGGTCGAGGTTGTTGGGCATAACGAACACCTTGTATTTTTCGCACCGCATGGGCATAAGCGTCCTCCTTTGCACAATGACTAAAACGGATAGTAGCATGCGTGTGCGCGTCTCATCGGTTCGCCTCGGCTAATGGATGCGTTTGTATCGGTGCACATACACGGGGGTGCTAATTCTGTCCCGCATGACCGCTATGCTGCCCGCACGGTGCAAGCTCAAGACGATGGAGGTGCGTTATGGGTGCGGCGGCATTGCGGAAGACGAAAGGACTCACCGCGCGGGGGTCGACTCCGCGTGGGGCGCTCGAGCTGATGCTCGGCCCCATTGTGTTTGATTGCCTACGGGCATCGGTGCCACAGGTGGAATACGATGGCAGGCAGAGCTACTTGGTGAATCGATCGGTCTGTGTGATGGACGCGCTCGACGGTGGCGGGTGGTCGCTTCTTACCATGCGTGAGGAAGATGTGGCGCTCTGCGTGAGGTCACTGTTGCGCGACCCGTATGCCTGGGATGCGGATGAGTGGGACAGGAAGATCGCCTCGGTGGTTGAGGCATACCGTCAGGCGGCAGGCATCTCCTGAGCAAATTGCAGAAAACGAAAGGGGGGCGCACCTCGCAGCGAGGTGCGCCCCCGGTCTTCCGGAATGACGCAGCGTGCTACATTGCCAACCCTTCTTCTCCACAGAAGAGCTTGGTGGAGATGTAGCGTTCTCCGGTGTCGGGAAGGACCGTGACGACGGTCTTGCTGGGACCGAGCTCGCGCGCAAGCTTGACGGCTGCGACCACGTTCGTGCCGCTCGAAATGCCGCACATGAGGCCTTCCTCGCGGGCGAGTCGACGCGACATCTCCATGGCCTCTATGTCGGTGACGATGCAGATGTCGTCATAGATGTTCGTGTCAAGGATGGCGGGCACAATGCCGTCGCCAATGCCCATTTGCAGGTGCGTGCCCACAGCACCGCCAGACAGGATGGCGGCATGCTCTGGCTCAACGGCCCAAATGCGCATGTTTGGGTTGGCGTCGCGAAGCACGCTGCCGATGCCGGTGATGGTGCCGCCCGTTCCCACGCCCGAGCAGAAACCGTCGATGGGTCCGTCAACGTCCGCAAGGATCTCGAGGGCGGTGTGCTCCCTGTGAGCTGCGAGGTTGTCGGTGTTCTCGAACTGCTGTGGCACGTAGACGTTGGGGTCCTGGGCAGCCATACGCTCCGCCCGTTTGATGCAGCGAGACACGCAGGCACCAATGTCGCCGTCATCGTGCTCGAGCAGCACGTCGGCGCCGTAGTGGACCACAAGCCTTCTGCGCTCGACGGAGACCGAATCAGGCATGATGATCTTGGCCCGGTATCCCAGTACGGCAGCCACAAGCGCAAGGCCAATGCCTTGGTTGCCGCTCGTGGGCTCCACGATTATGGAGCCGGGATGCAAGTCGCCGCGCTTCTCGGCGGCAAGCACCATTTGCAGTGCCGTGCGCGTTTTTATGGAGCCGCCCACATTGGTGGCCTCGAACTTTACCAGCACTCGAGCAGATTGTGCCTCTGGAATGCGCCTGAGACGCACGAGTGGCGTATTGCCCACTGCCTCGAGGATGTTCTCGTAAACCATGTAGTTCCCCCTCTTCTAACAAACGAAAGCATTGTAGCAGCCTACGCTGGGGTGCTTGCTAACAACGGTGAGACTGTTATGTTGGCGTTACACAGAGATGATGCCAAAGCGTGAACAGAGCATGACGGGTGTAGATCCGGCGCTTGCTGGCGATTGTTTGGTACGAATGGCGACCGCTGCGGGCGAGGCTTGCCGGGATAGCGACCGCTGCGGGCGAGGCTTGCCGGGATTGCGACCGCTGCGGGTGGGACTTGCCGGGATGTCGACCGCTGCGGGTTCATCCGCCCGCACCGGTCGCGATCCCGCCCGACGCCGCCCGCACCGGTCTCAATCCCGCCCAACGCCGCCCGCACCGGTCGCGATTTCGGCAAACCCAACCAGAGGCCTATACTGTGGTGAAGACCGACTCTTGCTAGCAAGGAAGGAGTTGCGAGCCATGGCCATATGCGGAGCGTTTGTGTTACCACATCCACCACTCATCATTCCACAGGTGGGCAGAGGCAGAGAGCGCGACATACAGGCAACCGTTGACGCATGCGAGCAGGTGGGCAGGCAGATTGCGGAGCTCGCGCCAAACACCATCGTCATCACGTCTCCGCATGCGACGCTGTATCGCGACTACTTCCACATTTCCCCCGGCTCGCATGCGCGCGGCAGCTTCGCCCAGTATGGTGCGCCACGTGCTGCCTACGAGGTGACGTACGATGCGGAGTTCGCCTCACGGCTCTCGGAACTGTGCGCACGTGCAGGCATTGAGGCGGGCACCGACTACGAGCGAGATGCACGGTTGGATCACGGCACGATGATCGCGATCCACTTCGTGCAAAAGTACCTCAGCTCGTTTGAGGTTGTGCGCATTGGGCTCTCGGGCTTCTCTCCTGCCGAGCACTACCGACTGGGACAGGCCATACAGCAGACTGCCCGGGAGCTGGATAGAAGGGTCGTGCATGTGGCCTCAGGCGATCTCTCGCACAAGCTCTTGGCGGAGGGGCCATATGGGTTTGCGCCGGAGGGGCCAGAGTTTGACGAGCGAATCGCGCATGACTTGGCAACCGGTGATTTGGTAGACATACTCGCAATCGACCCCTCGCTGGCTGAGCGAGCTGCCGAGTGTGGCCTTAGGAGCTTCCAAATAATGGTGGGCGTGTTCCACAAGACTCCCGTGAGAACCGAGCTGCTCTCGCACGAAGGACCCTTTGGCGTGGGTTATGGTGTGGCTACCGTTATGCCTACCGGCGCGGAGGGTACAGACGAGAACTGCGATCGTCTAGCTGCGTATGAGGAGTTGAGAATGCAAAACCTCATGGCGCAACGCGCCCAGGAGGATCCATACGTTCGCCTCGCCCGCGCCTCCTTGGAGCGTTACGTGCGTGACGGCATTCGCATGGGTGTGCCCAGTGGCCTGCCGGAGGAACTGCTCAACACGCGGGCGGGTTGCTTCGTCTCGCTCAAGAAGGACGGCGCATTGCGTGGTTGCATAGGAACCATAGCGCCTACGAGGTCCTCGCTTGCTGAGGAGATCTGTGCCAACGCCATCTCGGCGGGAACGCGTGACCCACGGTTTATGCGTGTGCGCGAACACGAGTTGGGCGATTTGGTGTATGACGTGGACGTGCTTGGCAAGCCAGAATACATAGACAGCATGGACCAGCTTGACCCGGTGCGGTACGGGGTGATTGTGAGCTGCGCGGATGGGAGACGTGGCCTGTTGCTGCCCGATCTTGATGGCGTGGACACAGCGGAGGAACAGGTACGCATTGCCGCTCAAAAGGGGAGGATCGACCTCGACTTCGATTACTATCGGCTTGAACGATTTGAGGTTGTGAGGCACCTGTGAGCCGCGTGAGGTGTTCGACGTGTCCGAGGGGTTGCCTGCTTGCCTCAGGTGACGTGGGTGCCTGTCGCGCTCGGAGCAACAGGAACGATTGCGTGGTACCAAGCGGTTATGGCCGCTTAACCGCACTCGCGATCGATCCCATCGAGAAGAAGCCGCTCGCAAGATGGCGCCCAGGTTCCACGATTCTGTCGGTGGGCGGGTATGGCTGCAACCTGCATTGTGCATGGTGCCAAAACCACGGCATTTCCCAGGCGGGAGAGCATGAGGTCACTTGGCGGGAAGTGATGCCCGAAGAGCTCGTCTCGCTTGCTCAACGTGCCCGCCAGGAGGATTCCAGGATGGTGGGCATTGCATATACCTACAACGAGCCACTGGTGTGCTGGGAGTATGTGCGGGACACGAGCGTGCTCGCGCACGAGCGCGGCTTGTCCAACGTGCTCGTCTCGGCGGGTTGCGTGAGCGAACAGGTGATTGCGGAAGTGGTGCCCCACATCGATGCCGCAAACATCGACCTCAAGTCCTTCCGAGCGGACACGTACCGCAGGCTCGGCGGCGATTTGCCAACGGTCCTCAACACCATTCAGATGCTCTGTGATACGCCAACCTGCCATGTGGAGGTGACCACGCTGGTGGTTCCCGGGGTCAACGACACCAAGGACGAGATACGTGAGCTCTCCGCCTGGCTTGCGCAGGTGGACACGAACGTGGTTTTGCATGTAACGCGCTTCCATCCATCCTGGCGCATGCGGGATCGTGGGCCAACGCCCGTGAGCGAGGTCTATGCACTTGCAGAGACCGCGCGCGAGTACCTCCAATACGTGTACACCGGCAACTGCTAGCGCGAGCGTGCATAGCCTGAGCAACACCGCTTGCGCTTGAGGCTATTACCCAGATGCATGACTTTGTGAAACTACCCAATGGGTGCCACGAACTACCCTCTAGCTTCGGTCACATGAATAATGAAATGAGCCCAGGGCATCTCTAAGCTAACCATAAGGGAAATGTGTGCCGTAATGGCATGCACGAGGCTTGGAGAGGAGCACATATGTCGTGTAAGGTAATGGCGATTTGTGCCGGCCGCAAAAACGGCAACGGAGAGATTCTGGCCAAGGAGGCCTTGAGTGCCGCGCAGGCAGCGGGCGCAGAGGTCGAGATGATCAACCTGTTCGACTACAACATCCTGCCGTGCACCGGTTGCGAGGGCTGCACCATGCAGATGGGCGAAGTCGCCATGGATCCCACCAAGCAGTACCGTGGTTGCGTGCTCAAGAACAAGGACGACGTGGATGCGCTCATCGCCGAGATGCACACCTGCAATGGCGTGATCTTCTCCGTGCCGACCTACGACCTGACTCCCAGCTCGCTGTACACCCGGTTTGCACAGCGCTTCCTTGCCTACGAGCTCTCGTTCCTGCTCGAGATCGGCGTCGTGAAGGAGAACCCCAACACGGTCGCCGGCCTCATCGCCGTGGGTGGCTCCATGCACGACTGGCAGTCGCTCGCACTTGAGAGCCTCCAGGCCACGATGTTTACCATGTCGCTCACCGTTGTTGATCGCTTTATGAGCCAGCGTGTGGGACGTCCGGGCAACGTGTTGCTGCACCAGGAGCAGCTCGACCGTGCGCACCAGATGGGCGAGAACATCGTCAAGGCAATCAACACCCCGGTTGAGGAGCGCACGTGGCTTGGCGATCCGAATGACGGCGTGTGCCCCAACTGTCACTCCAGCCTCGTGTACCCTGGCGACGCACACTGGGATGGCATCGAGTTCCCCTATGAGTGCGCCGTGTGTGGTTGTGGCGGCGAGCTGGGCACCAACCCCAAGACGGGCAAGCCAATGCTGATCATTGACCCCGAGAACGGCCATGTGCGCGATCGTTGCATCGACAAATCCCGTGCCGAGCATCTCAACGAGATCATCCAAACCCGCATCGACTTCTTCCAGCGTCAGGGTGAGGTCAAGCCGCTGCAGGCCAAATACCGCGATATGAAATTCCCGACCTTCACCATTGAGCGCTAGGCGCATCGCAAAACGCATCGGTTGGCTTGACGCCCCGCGGGACTCCCCGCGGGGCGTTGCTATGAGTTGAGTTTCTCCCGGTTCACCGCAATGCGCGGCGTGAAGAGGCCAAGGTACATGAGCACGCGGAAGCTGAGCTGCAGCACGAATTGGTCTTCACCGGAGGTGAGGTCCATACCAAGGACCTCTTTGATGCGGTTCATGCGGTAGAGCAGCGTGTTCTTGTGGAGGTTGAGTAGCTCGGCCGCACGTTTGGTGATGCCCGATACCTGTAGGTAGCAGAAGAGCGTCTCCATGAGCTCTCCGCCGTGCTGCTCGTCATGCGCGGCAAGGCGTGAAAGGGCGGGATGACAGTACCGCAAGAGGTTGGTGTGGCGACCCTCCTGCTCGAGCAGGTGCAGGTAGGCATAGTCGCAGTACCGGTAGAGTCGGTTTTTGCAGCGAATGTGGCTCGCCGTGTCGCCCATGCGTACGGCCGACCTTGCCTGATCGTAGGCGACTCGCGTCTCAATCATGCGGTCAAAGGCATTCGAAACACCCACGGAAAGCCCGTTGAGCGTGGCGACTTCTCCCAAGAGGCGGAATGCGTCGTGCTCGAGGTCAGAGGCGTTGTCGCGACTCGTGAGTATCACGAGGTTTTGGTGATAGCGGGTGTAGAGCGAGTGATGGAGCATGGGGCGCAGTTGTCCGGCGAGGAGTTCGACCTGGTCCTGTCGCAGCCCTTCGCCTGGCGCGTGCAGGCACACCACATGGAACACGGCCTTGGGGTGGAAGTTGAGGGAACGCAGGCGTCTTCTGGTTACGGCTTCGCTCGGCTGGTGGTCGCTGAGCAAGTTGGCGAGGAAGAACGAACCCATCTCGCCGCTCGTGGGTCCCCATACCTCGTTCTTTTGCATCTCCTGCGCGACGAACGAGAGGAGCCGGAAGAAGCACTCACGATCGAGATCAGTGAACTTCCGCGCATGCTCCATCATCATCACATGGGCGATGCACACGCCACGTACCATAACGGCTCCGGTCATGGTATTGCAGTCAAGTATGTCGTTGTGTCGTATGAGCAAGCCGCCCATCTCGGCGATCTTGGAGTCGATGTGCTGCTCTTGGATGTAGGACACGGCGTTGTCGAGTACGGTCTCGTTGCGAATCTCCTCGTCCATCACGCGGGCGAGCGTGGAGTCAACGCCCTCAAGATCGGCAAGGTGATGGGCAATGTAGCGGTAGGTGGTATCGACTACCACAAGTGGGTTGCCCAGCGCCATGGCCGCTTCCTCAATGAGGTACTGGAGCCCTGCGTTGGAAAAGTGTGCCGCGAGCATGCGGCGGATGATGGCAGCCTGTTCCTGGTCCTCCAAAAAGCATGCCTGCAATGCGTTGTAGCACGAGAACGGCTCAGATTCTGGTGAGAGCTCTACGATGTTGCTGGCAGGCGGCAATGCACCGATCTCTGGCTGGCCAGAACCATAGAGTACGAGGTTGGGCGATTCTGGTATGGTCGCTCGTTCGAGCAGGGTGGCGTCTCCAAAGTACAACACGTCTTCGCGGATGGTCGTTCCTTGAGGCGTTAGAAAGCCCAACGTGTACACGTCTGCCTCCGGATCGGCAAGCGAGAGATTGCTCACGGACCCTTCGGGCAGACGTGTGAGTAGCGGTGCGAGCCTCATGGTGTCCCTTCCAGTCGCAGCGATGGTACAAGAAACAAGTGATATCAGTATATGTATTCACCTCGTCTCATTCTCTTCCATAATCGGTGGGCGCGGGACATCGGTGGCCTGCTTGAGGAAGGAGGGGGCCTCACCTGATGTGACGACATGCGGGCACGCGGGCCTCTATCGCGTATTGATGCAAGTGGCGTACGTCAAGCTCCGTCCATCACGTTGCATTACTTTCACCCGAGCAATGGCATGTGTATTACGCCTGGCAGACGGCAGG
>JAFWMI010000255.1 GCA_017513965.1 Atopobiaceae bacterium | reverse complement strand
GTGAGCACGTGGTTCTCGATGCTGGGTTTGTTTGTGAGGTCGTTGTAGCTCACCGCCACGACTTCCCCGCCTCCGCCCGGCTCCGTGGCGAGGATGCCGTCCGCGATGGCGTCGGTGCCGAAGTAGGATACCCTCACCCTATCGCCAGCCGATGCCCCCGCCGCGCCCTGCGTGGCGTTCACGGTGACGGTGGCGCCCGCTATCTCCACGTCCACGGTGCCGTCGTCGTTGACCTCCACCACATCGCCCCACCGCCATTTGGCGAAGGGCTCCGACGCCGGGGGCGCGAGCACGTCGGCTATGCGCTGCGCGGAATCAAGCACGGTAGGCACGCTCGAACCTCCTAAGCTCCGATGTCGTGAGGCAGCCAGCCGAACCGACCTCGATGGTCTGCGTCCTTATGGCGAAGTTGCCCGTGATTCCCATGGAGGGCCAGTTCAGCTCGACCACGTCCCCCGTCCTCGCGCCGCACCACACGTGCTTGATGGTGACGCGGTGGACGATTGAGCGGGTGCCGTTGAGAAGCGTTCTCGCCTTCGCGTCCGCTTCCTCTTGGGTCGCGTTGGTCTGATAGGTATAGGCAGCAACCTTGCGCCTGCCGTAGTTTGCGATGCTCCACGGTGACGATGCGTCGGTGTCGATGGCGGAGCCGACCACGGTCCCCTCGGAAGTCTCGAAGACCGCATAGACCACGTTGCATATCTTGGACGTGTCGAACTCGTCTTCCGCCTCTCCCAAGAAGGTCGCGTTGGTCTCATCGAACACCCAAACGGGGTCGGAGTCGTAGTCGATTGGCGCAAGGAAGTGGACCCTGCCGTACTCGTCGGTGGATGCCGCGCGGACGCCCTGAGTCTGCGTCATGATCGCGTTGTATGCCGAGAGCACGGTGCCGCCCTCGTCGGTCGGTACGCCCATGCCGAAGCTCATCGTCGTGCCGACGGCTTTCCACACAGGACCGTTGTCGTTGGCGAACGTAAGGTGGCGCTGCCGCACGATCATGGCGGCGTAAGCCCACCCGTTCATGTCCTTGGGAACTACCAAGGGGGTGTCGAACATGTCCTGTTGGAGTTCGATCAGACGCCCGTCAAGCACGGCGGAGCAGTCCTTGTACGTCGAATGGACGTTGTAGACGGGTACCGAGACGTTGTACGTCCCGAGGACTACCTCCTCCGTCGTGCCGTCCTCGAACTCCACATGCATCTTGCATCTGAGCAGGTCGGTCCCCAAGTCGAGGGTTCCGACGCATTGGGCATCGCCCGTCTCGTAGGTTTCCGTGCTGGCGTTGGTCTGCAAGGTCGCGGAGACGATGTTCTCAACCTGCTCCGTCTCCTCGCCCATGTTGTAGAAGTCGCGGTCGTTGAGCGGGCCGTCATACGTGCCGTAGGATGCCCTCGGCACCCTCCACCACGTGTACGTGGCTGTAAATGGTTTAGTCCAGTCGGCCATTATTCAGCCCACCTAACCGCGTTCCAGTCCAGCGATATCTGCCACATCTTGCCCATGCCGTGAGTCACGGATGGCTTGACGAGCGCCTTCCAGCGATGCCCGTATGGGTCGCGGAGGAACTGGACGGGCTGCGACCTCAACAGAGCCGCGATCTCGTCGGCCTTGTCCTTGCCGTATGTGTCGAACTGCAACGAGCCTGACTCGTCATATTCCGACGTTCCGTAGAACACGGGAAGCCCGCCTCCGGCGAAGTGGTACAGCTCCCCGCCGTGGTCGAGCGACCAGCTCGCCTGCGGGTTGAACCGCAGCGGGATGGACGGGGATGCGCCCAGCACCCATTGCGTCGTTGGGAACTCGTGCGTGTAGGATTCGATTGCGCCGCTGTAGAACGTGTACGTGTACTCCACGCCGAGCGGCGGGAACGCATCGGTGATGGTCGCTCCCGCCGCGACGTTCTCGGCGATGGTGGCCTCAACGCCGTCCACGGTGCGCGTTACGAGCGTTGCTGCGGCGTCCATGGCGATTCGGACCGCCATGGCCTCGGTGTCGTTGGTGAAAGTAGCCATTTAAGCAATCGCCCCCATCCTTCGCCTGCCGTTCACGCGCTCGGCAACGGTGTCCAGCGCCCGGGAGAGAACCGCGTCGGTGGAGACCAAGTTGCCATCGATGTAGTAGTTGTTGACGGTTCCCTTATCGCCGATCTCGGCTGCGACAGCCTTTGCGAACGGCTTGACCCTGTTCCTGTTGGAGAGGGGGATGACCGCCTCATCGCCGTCCTCGCCGAAGATAGCAGCCGTGGCCTTGGTGACGATGCCGCCAGCCGCCATCCTGAGCGGGATGCGCTCGGCCACGATGCGCTTGTTTCCAGCGGCGGTCGTGTACGTCGTAACATCGACGCCCCTGATGCCCGACTGGAAGCCGTAGTACTCGATGTTCACGCGCTTGTCGTGGATGCTGTTGATCGACCTTTGGATGTCCGAGACGATGGTGTTGACTTGGCCCCTGTTGTCGTTCACGCCCACATCCACGGTCTTGCCCGTGAGCGAGTTGATGATGCCTTGGATGCCGCCGATGATGCCCTCGACCGCCTTCTGAGCGGTCTCCATGGGGTGCGTGATGGCATGCAGGATGCCGTCCCACACGTTCTTGGCGGTTGTCTTGATGTTCTCCCATGTGCGCTTCAAGTTGCGCTTGAAGAGGTCGAAGAGGTTCTTGATCTTGTTGACCGTGTTCTTGGTGTCCTTGACGAACGACTTGGCGCCGTCGATTGCCGCGTTGACCACGGCGAGGATCACGTCAACGACGCCTTGGCACACCCAGTCAACGAACGTCCAAAAGGTATCCCATGCGTTCGTGGCGGCCTTTAGGATCGCTCCTACGGCGTCGAAGATGGCCGCGACGGTATCGCCGATGAAGGCCGCGATGATTCCGAGAAGCTCGGAACCCGCGTTCCACGCTTGGACAACGACGTCAACTGCGGCTAGGATTCCGTCCCTGATGCCGATGACGAGGTTCAGGCAGAAGTTGACGAACCCCTCCCAAGCCCCCGAAATCGCATCTATGACAGGCATAAGGGTGTTTTTGAGGTACGTCCAGTTCTCCGAGACCTTATCGGTGAACCCGTCCCACCAAGCCTTCATGTTGTCGATGCCGGTTCTGACAGCCTCGGTGAACGTGGCCCGCATCTCGCGGCCCTTCTCCGTCTCCGTGAAGAAGTACACGAGACCGCCGACAACAGCTCCGATGGCGATCACGATCGCGGCGAACGGGTTGGCCATGATGAGGGTGATGATTCCCTGAGACCCGAACAGGGCGTTCTTGATGTTGTCGATGATGCCCAAGATTCCCATGGCGGCGATTGCGGTGCCGAGACCAGCTAGGATGCCCAATACGATGTCCGAGTTGTCGAGCACCCATTGGAGCGCGTCATGGAGGCCCGTGATGACCCCCGACAGGAAGTCCTTCACAGGTTGCCAGTCGATGTTGGAGATGGCGGTCTTGATCCTGTCCATCAGCTCGCCGAAAAGCACGCCGAGACCCGATGTGAGGACCTTGCGGCGGAGCCATT